>NZ_CP102197.1:0-341370 GCF_024584435.1 Schaalia odontolytica | reverse complement strand
CGGCCCGTAGGAGGGCTTGGGGTCTCGGTAGGCGAAGCGCGCCAGCTCCAGGGCGTTGCGCTGCAGGATGATGCGCGCCCCCGTGCCCTCGAGCACCCGGTTGAGGTAGTCCTGGTTGTAGCTCGAGATCGCGATCACCTGGGCGGCGCCCGCGCACACCTTGCGCAGCAGGTTCATATCGACGGAGTCGTGGTGGATGTCCTTGGCGTGGGTCGTGACCGTGTAGGGGATGTCCGTCAGGGACGAGGCGATCCACGCGGTCCGCCCGGCCAGGGACGCGAAGTGGGCGTGCAGATGGGTGATGCCGTCCTCGCGGGCCGCTCGCGCGAGGGCGACTCCCTGAGCGACGTCATCGGCGCTCAGGGATGCTATGTGGGGCATGAGATCAACGAAGCGGCGACGCATGTCCTCGTCGGTGAGGCCCTCGGTGAGGGTCTCCCACAGCTCGGCGGCCTTGCGGGGGCGGGGCACCCACCTGACGGGGGCCTCGACGCGCGCGATCTCGGGGTGGAAGCGCGTGTCGGTCGTGGGCCGCAGCGCGTAGATGGACAGGTCCTGGCCGAGGTCTTCGCGGGCAAGGATCTCGGTCACGACGAAGGTTTCGGAAAAGCGGGGGTAGACCTTGAGGACGTAGCCGATGCGGGTCATGTGAGTTCTCCTTCGGGGGTGCGGGTGAGCAGACGGGCTGCGGCTCGGGCTGCGGCGGCCAGGCCGCCGAGCTCAACGTGGGATCGGTCGGTTCGGGTGGAGACGGCACCGGCGAGCCAGCGGGAGAGCAGGTCCGGGGTGGCGGTCTCTTGGCGGGCGGTGTCAACGGCGCTGGCACGGGAGAGCGCGCGGGCTCGGATGGCCTGTTCGAGGCGCGGTTTCTCCCGCGGGACGATGAGGGCGGGGGTGGAGGTAGCGAGGATCTCGCACACGGTGTTGTAGCCGCCCATGGCGACCACGGCGGCGGCCTCGCGGATCCGGTGGGCCAGGCCGGGGCAGGATCGCACCACGGTGGTCGAGGGCCCAGCGAGGGCCTGGGCGCGGGCGAAGCGATCCTCGGCCAGCTGGGGGCCGGCCACGACGATGTGATCGTGGCCGGCGGGCACCCGTGCGCTGGCTGCCGACTCGACGAGGGGTCCTCCGTCGGAGCCTCCGCCGGCCGTGGTGAGCACGTAGGGGCGGGAGAGCCGCCCGGGGTATGGGTCCACGTCGGTGCGTCCCGCGGCCAGGTAGCCGGTGAAGAGGGCGCGCGAGGCCAGGGCCGGAGGGATCTCGCCGCTGCTCGTGGCGTCGTGGACGCGCGGGTCGCCGTAGACCCACACCTGGTCGACCAGGGGCACCAGGGTGTCGGCGCCGCCCAGCCCTTCCCACTCACGGGCGGCGACGGCGGGGTCGTCGAGGACGTCGCGCAGTCCCAGGACGACGCGGGCTCCCGGGTGGGAGCGGCGCAGCGCCCGAAGCGGCGCCTCGAGCTCGCGGCGAATCCCCAGCGGGTGTCGGTCGACGATGACCAGGTCGGGAGCGAAGCCGGCGAGCGCGGCGCCGAGGATCAAGGAGCGCAGCGCAACGGTCTCGGACAGGGTGCCGGGGAGCCTACGGGGAACGTAGACTCCGTCTCGTTTCTCGACTCCCGGCAGCACCAGCCAGTCGAAGCCGTTGGGCAGGGTGAACAGGGGCGAGGGAGCAAGGCCCGAGACAACGAGTCCGCGCAGCCCTCCCGCGCCGACGCCCGCGGCGATGTGGTGGGCGAGCGCCAGGTTCCTCCTCACGTGCCCCAACCCTTGGGAGTCGTGGCTGTAGAGCAGCACGGATAGTGGCGTTGTCAACGCGCCACCCCCTTCCTGTAGCGGTCCAATGCCTCTACTGTGGGATGTCAAGCCCAGAGGGGAATGAGACGCCCATGAGAAACCTCTAATGAGCTTAGGAGCGCGCTCGCTGGCCTGCAGGGAAGCACCGCAGTGTGAAGTGGACCGCGCGCACTTCCCATGAGGGGCCGCGCCCTGTGATACTCAAGGTGTCCCATTCAGCGTCGAAAGGCGCTCTACCGGAAGGAGCCCCCGTGTCCAACACGGCACAGGCCATCCTCGATGCAGTCGGTGGCCCCGACAACATCACCCACTTGACCCATTGCGCGACGCGCCTGCGTTTCGAGCTGCGCGATGCTTCCGTGATCGATAAGGACACGGTCGAGTCCATCGACGGTGTCCTGGGGGCGGTCCCGCAGTCGGGCGACCGCTACCAGATCGTCATCGGCGGTGCCGTCCAGTCGGTCTACAACGACATCCAGAACCTTCCCGCGATGAAGTCCGCGGGTGCGGCGTCCAACGAAGACGTGAAGGCTGCTGCTCGCGCGAAGGCGCGCGGTAAGAACGCGATCGTGGATGCGTTCTTCGAGTATCTGTCCGATTCCTTCCGCCCCCTGCTTCCCGTCCTGCTCGGCGCCTCCCTGATCCTGGCGTTTCTGGCGGTCCTGGATGCCCTGCACGTGGTTGACACGCGTGCGGACACGATCCCTGTGTGGCTGGGTTACGTGAACTCCATGTGGCGCGCGGTCTTCTACTTCCTGCCGGCAATGGTGGCCTACAACGCCTCGAAGAAGCTGGACATCGACCCGTGGGTGGGCACCGCCGTCATCCTGTCGCTGCTCACCCCGAACTTCCTGGGCCTGAGCGACGTTGCCAAGTTCCCCGCCACCACCTGTATCCAGCTCGTCGAAGGTAAAGACGATCTGCTGCAGTGCACGACCCAGATCGACAATGTTCCGCTGATCGGCAGCCTGCCCCTGCAGCTGGCGGACTACGGCGGCCAGGTGTTCGTCCCCCTGCTGATGGTGCCGATTTTGGCGCTGCTGTACAAAGGCCTGAAGAAGATCATCCCCGCGAACGTGCAGATGGTGTTCGTGCCCTTCATTTCCTTCGTGATCATCATGCCCCTGACGGCCTTCCTCATCGGCCCCCTGAGCATCTGGATCGGTAACGGCCTGGGTGGCGGCCTGGCGTGGCTCAACAGCAACGCCCCGATCCTCTTCGCGATCATCATCCCGATCATCTACCCCTTCCTGGTGCCCTTGGGCCTGCACTGGCCGCTCAACGCCCTGCAGCTGGCAAACCTCGCCGCCACCGGGTCCGACTTCATCCAGGGTCCGATGGGCGCGTGGAACTTCGCGTGCTTCGGCGCGACGGCCGGCGTGCTCTTCCTGTCGATTCGCGACCGCGACGCCGACATGCGTCAGACCGCTTCCGGCGCGTTGGCTGCCGGGCTCTTCGGAGGCATCTCTGAGCCGTCCCTGTACGGCATTCACCTGCGCTTCAAGCGCATCTACCCGCTGATGCTCACCGGCTGTGTTGCGGGCGGCCTCACTATCGGCATTGGCGGGGGCGCTATCACCCATACCTTCGTGTTCACGTCCCTGCTGACGATCCCCGTCTTCTCCCCCACCGCCCTGTACGGTCTGGGCATAGCGGTCGCGTTCTTCACGGCGTTCCTGATGGTCGTTGTCTTCGACTACCGCACGAAGGAGCAGCGCGCCGAGGCTCGCGAGCGCAAGGCCGCGCTGAAGGCTGGCGTGACCCCCACCCAGGCTGCCGCGCCGGTGACCCAGGCCGCGCCTGCCGCTTCCGCATCCCCCGCTGCTCCGGAGTTTAGCGCCGCGGCGGTGGCTGACTTGACGCTGACCTCTCCGCTGGAGGGTCAGCTGGTTGCGCTGTCCGATGTGGCCGACGAGGCCTTCTCTGCGGGGGCTCTTGGCCCCGGTATTGCGGTCTCGCCTTCGGGTGGCGCGGTCGTGGCGCCCTGTGACGGCAAGGTATCGGTGGCCTTCCCGACGGGTCACGCCTACGGCATCAAGTCGGCGTCGGGCATCCAGGTGCTGATCCATATCGGTATGGACACGGTGAAGCTGGAGGGCAAGGGCTTCACGCCTCGCGTGGCCAAGGGCGACGTGGTGCGCCGCGGCGACGTGCTGGCGGATGTCGACTGGGATGTCATTCGCGAGGCAGGCTACGACACGATCACCCCCATGGTCGTGACGAACAAGAAGAAGTTCGGCGAGGTGTCGTCGGCGCAGCCGGGCCCCGTTGCCCCGGGTGACACGGTCGTGACCGTGAGCCCGAAGCAGGCGTGAGCCGACTCACTATCGTTGCCTGACGTGGGGGCGGACCATGCGGTCCGCCCCCACCTGCATCGCGGTTCGCGGGGGACAGCCTCCTCCCCGTCCACGCTGGCACGAGCCCTCGCTACCGCGCGAACGAGGTCAGCGAAGGGATGGCGGACTCTTACCCGCCCCCTTGCTACTGCTCCCGGTACTTCTCGGTCAGTTCCGGGGTCAGCCAGTCGGGCTCCCGCCCCTCAAGGGGCAACAGCCTCGACGGTTGGTCGGTACTTCCGTCGCTGCGCAGGTTCCTGGCACCATAGTGTGCGCCACTTCGAATCCCCAGGTGGGTCACGACCTCAACGCTCGCCGAATAGTCGGCATTGGTCCACAACATGAGCACCATCTCGGGGGTGTGCTTCTCCGAGAATGTAAACCCCAACGGCTTGAGCTTCGCATCGTAAACATCCCGAAGACGATCAGCGTCAGTCTCAGAGAAGAAATACAAACGAGAGAGCAGCGTGTACAGGGGAGGTTCCTCGGGATAAATCTCAGAGATGTAATCGTTCTTAAACAGACCCATGATCGTGTCCTCGGTGAGGAACTCGTTGCGCGCGGCAACAATCGCGGGCTCCACATCCCGCTGAAACTCCTCAATCGAGTGCAGATGCTGAGCAACCTCCGCGGCTGCCTCATGCTCAGGATTCACCTTGTTATCTCCTTCCGAACGGGGAACGCACGCAGCACACAGCAACGCCACACAGACTCCTGAAACGACGGCACGTGCGAGCCTCACGCTTAACTCCTCCCCACGCCAGCAATCACGCCGGCAATCTCACGCTGGGCCTGAGTACCCTTATTAAAGTAGGCCATATGCAGGCCGACGGGATCGTACGTCTTCGGCGCCGGCCCCACGTCGCCCGACAGGTGGTGAAAGCCGGGCATCGTGTCGGGGTTCCTCCCGAAGTTCACATCGGTCCCCAAGCCCTGAACCAGGTCGTACGCGTAGGGTGCCGCGCTCACCCACGCGTGTCCCTGGGGCACGTGATAGTCGGAGGTCTTCTGTACGCCCGCGCCCGGCGACCCGGCCAGCACGATGTCGTCCACGACCCCCTCGTTCACGAGAGCTGCGGCCTTACCCGAGGTCGTGGAGCCGTACGAGTGACCAAAGACGGTCATGTGCGCGTCCCCCGCCCCGTGTTCGCGCGAGGCATCCATGCCGTTGAGGAAGCCTGCGAGGCCGACGGCTCCCTTGTCCGCGTACACGGTGGTCGCAGCCTCGAGTTCTTTCTGCGGGGCGTCGTACCCCAGGTACGACACCATCGCCACGGTTTCACCCGACTTGACCTGTTCCTTCGCACTGGTCATCATGTCCGATGCTCGGTTGTCGTAGGCATCCAACGTTTTCTCGACGTTCGTATGCAATCCGGGCACGACCACGCCCACGTGGTCCGCCGTGTCCACGTTGCCCTGGGCGACGATCGCCTTGAGGTTACGTTCGGAGGAATCGAGGCCCAGCAGCTGGCGGGGAACACCATCACCTTTGCCCCCAGTCTTAGGATCAACGAACGTTCTATCGAGGGTCGTCTTGACCACCTCCAGCTCATCCAACTCATGCTGGAGCTTTGCTTTCTTCTGCCGGAGGGCCTCACGCACGGACGGGGAGGACGCACCGGCAATCTCCTCGTCAAGCTGACTGATCTGTCCTGGCAGGTCCTTGAGCTTCTGGTCCAGGACGATCCGATTCGCCTTGTCCCTCGACGTGCCGTCAACGCCGTTAAGGTTGCCGATCTTCTCCGGATAGTTCTCGATGAGCCACTGCTTGTTGGCGTCGCTCTGGTTCGCCCACCACGAGGCGACCTCCTGCTCGCTCGCACCCGCAGGGGGAAGCGAGGGACGCGAGGGACCCGAGGCGGAGTAGTTCACGTGATTGTCGTACGCGCCCAGGCCGAGGGCCGCTATCATCCCGGCCAGTTTCGCCTCCAGCGCGATGGCCTTTGCGAGGACCCTCGCCACTCGTTCCGCGACGCTTCGCACCATCTCCAGGTAGTGCGTCGGGAGGTCCCGAGCCGACTCGAGCAAACTGGAGACGAGGGAGACGACGCCTCTGGTATCGATGTGGATCGGCTGCGACGCGAGGGTCTCCTGGATGTCGGCGATGTCGGCGCGAATGTCGTCGATGCCGTCGACTCCGGCGCTGGCGATTTCACTGACGCTGATCAGGTAGTTGACCTGCTCCTCGATCACCGAGATACGTTGCGTGAGGGCTCGGCGCACTGCCGTGACGGTCTGGCCGCGCCCGGTCAGGGAGTTCAGCCGGGCGACGAGTCTTTCAGCCGCTTCCTGGAGCTCACGCGAGTGCTTCTCAGCCTCGCGCCCGTACTCGGCGAGCGGCTCAGAGCGCCACTGAAGAACGTCGGACCAGTTCATTCTCACCCCTCCGAGCGCCTCATTGCGTGCGCGGCGCAGACGCTCTCATTGTTCTGTTGACGGGACCGGACTCATCGTACACAACGGGCACCGACGCAGCCCCTGTGTCTCACTCAGCGCCGCGGGCGCCCAGGCCTGCACGCTCGACCACGTCCAGGACGGCGCGCGCCTGCTCCACCGTGAACTGGCCGGGAGCACTCCCCGCCCAGCCGGGCAGGCACGCGAAGGTCGCGGACGACCCGAGGGCGGACCCCACCAGGCGCGTCGGCGCGCCCGCGGGCCCCATGGCGATGCCGATGATGGGCCGGTCATAGGCCTCGCGCGCCCAGGCCTGCGCGGCCAGAACGCGGGCGGCGTCAGTCGCGCTGGTGGCCGTGCAGGCGAACTTCAGCACGTCCGCACCCGCGTGGTTCATGGCCGCCAGGACCTCGGCCAAAACCTCGTCCGAGGGCGTGGCCTCGAAGTCGTGGAAGGAAGCAACCGCGAGCGCACCGGCCCCATGAGCATCCTCGATGAGCGAGGCGGCTCCGTCCCGGGATACCTCCACGTCGACCGCCCCGACGAGGGGAGCGAGGCAGCGCACGAGCGCGCAATACTCCTCGTCGTCGAGGTAGGCTTGGCCCCCTTCGACAAAGGTGCGAATGGTTGCCAGGACCGGGACGGGCGACGCGTCGGTCACGTAGCGAGCCGCAGACGTGAGCTCGGATTGGATGTCTGCGGCGGCCACGAAGTGTGAGCCGACGAGGGAGGCCAGGAAGGTGTCGGCCCGCCATTCGGCGATGTCGGCGCGGGAGGATGCCAGCGCGGCCACCTGGGAGCGCAGCGAGGCGGCGTCGCCGGTCAAGGGGACGATCACCCGGGTGCGGCCACCGAGTGTCGTCTTCTTCCCGGCTCTGCCAAGGGTGATGACTCTGGGCGCAGGCTCGGGGGCAGGCGTTTCTGGTTGCGGCATGGTTCCTTCGCTCTAGTATCCGATTTCCGCCAGGTGCAAGCGCGCCCGCTCGGCCTCGGTCAGGTGGGGGTGGTCCAGCCAGCCGTCGGGCAGGTGGGGGGTTTTCTCGCCGCCGGCCCGTCCGCGTGGGCCTCGCGCGGCGGGCGGGAAGGGCTGGTCGGCGTCCAGTTCGCCGAGTCTCTCGTGCAGTTCCTGCAGGGTGGAGACCATGGAGAGGGCGTGACGCTGGGCTCCGCCGACGGCGAATCCCCTCAGGTACCAGCCGATGTGCTTGCGCATCTCTCGCAGGGCACGCTCCTCCTGCCCCTGGTCGACGACGCACCACGCGGCGTGGCGCTCGATCACGGCGATCACCTCGGCCAGGGTGGGGCCTGCCGGGATGGGTGCGCCGTGGTAGGCGGCCACGATGTCGCGGAAAATCCAGGGCCGCCCCTGCGCTCCCCGTCCGACGCTGATACCGTCGCACCCGGTGCGCTCAAGCATGTCCAGGGCATCCACCCCTTCGAAGACGTCGCCGTTGCCGAAGACGGGAATGTCGAGGAGTTCCTTCAGTCGCGCGATGTGCTCCCACTGGGCCTTGCCCGCGTAGTGCTGGGTCTGGGTGCGCGCGTGCAGCGTGAGCGCGGCGGCCCCCAGCCGTTGGGCGGAAAGGGCCGCGTCGGTGGCGGTCTCGTGGGAGGAGTCGATGCCGATGCGGATCTTGACGGTCACGGGGATCTCACGCCCGGCTCGCTCCCCCGCCTTGCGGCAGGCACGAACGACGGAATCGAGAAGGTCAACGAAGAGATCTCGTTTCCACGGCAGCGCCGCTCCCCCACCCTTCTTCGTCACCTTGGGCACGGGGCACCCAAAGTTCAGGTCCACGTGGTCGGTGAGGTCGCGCTCGATCAGCATCGTCGCGGCGCGCGCCATGACGGCGGGGTCCACGCCGTACAGCTGCAGGGATCGCACGCGCTCGGAGGGGTCGGGGCGCACCATCTCCAGGGTGCGTTCGTTTTCCTCGACGAGGGCGCGGCTGGTCACCATCTCGGTGACGTACAGGCCGGCGGGCGCGTCCACTCGCGGGATGGCGACGTGGCGCGGCTCGTTCGACGCCTCACCGGGGGTGCCCGGGGACGAGGCCGTGGCCGCCTGCCCGGAATCGGCGGCCCAGGAGGGGATGCCGGTGGGACGCAGGTTGTCGGGCAGCCCGGTCTCGCCCATGATGCGGCACAGGCGTCGGAAGGGCACGTCCGTCACCCCGGCCATGGGGGCCAGGACCAGGGGTGTCCACAGGCGCAGCGGCCCCACGCGAAGCGGGGCGGCTGCGCCTGTGTTGGATGCGAGCGAGTCAGCAGCCAAGGCGTTCGATCAGGTACGACTTGACCTTGTCGAGGGGGATGCGCACCTGCTCCATCGTGTCACGATCACGGATGGTCACGGCGTGGTCCTCGATCGAGTCGAAGTCGTAGGTGATGCACAGGGGCGTGCCGATCTCGTCCTGGCGACGGTAGCGCCGTCCCACGGCACCTGCGTCGTCATAATCGACGTTCCAGATGCCGCGCAGCTCGTCGGCCAACTCTTGGGCGGGGCCGGTGAGCTCGGGCTTGCGCGACAGCGGCAGGACGGCGGCCTTGACGGGAGCCAGGCGCGGATCCAGCTTGAGCACGACGCGCTTGTCGACGCCGCCCTTGGCGTTGGGGGCCTCGTCCTCGTGGTAGGCCTCGATGAGGAAGGCCATGAGGGAACGGGTCAGGCCCGCCGAGGGCTCGATGACGTAGGGGGTCCAGCGTTCCTTCGTGTTCGGGTCGAAGTAGTCGAGCTTGGCGCCGGAGGCCTCCGAGTGGACGCTCAGGTCGTAGTCGGTGCGGTTGGCGATGCCTTCGAGCTCGCCCCACTCGCTTCCCTGGAAACCGAAGCGGTATTCCAGGTCGACGGTGCGCTTGGAGTAGTGCGAGAGCTTCTCCTGCGGATGCTCGTACTCGCGCAGGTTCTCCGCGTCGATGCCCAGATCAACGTACCAGGCCTTGCGGTAGTCGATCCAGTACTGGTGCCATTCCTCGTCGGTGCCGGGCTCGCAGAAGAACTCGAGTTCCATCTGCTCGAACTCGCGGGTGCGGAAGATGAAGTTGCCGGGAGTGATCTCGTTGCGGAAGGACTTGCCGATCTGGCCGATGCCAAACGGCGGCTTCTTACGCGCGGCGTTCATGACGTTGGCGTAGTTGACGAAGATGCCCTGCGCGGTTTCGGGGCGCAGGTAGTGCAGGCCGGCTTCGTCGTCAACGGGCCCCAGGTAGGTCTTGAGCAGGCCGGAGAAGGCACGGGGCTCGGTCCACTGGCCGCGCACGCCACAGTTGGGGCAGGCGATGTCGTCGTTGGACAGGGTGGATTCCTCGACACCCTTCTTTTCGGCGAGTTCTTCGATGAGCTGGTCCTGACGGGCGCGCTTGTGGCAGTTGAGGCACTCGATGAGGGGGTCGGTGAAGGCCTTGACGTGGCCAGAGGCTACCCACACCTCGCGCGGAAGGATGACGGAGGAGTCCAGGCCAACGACGTCGGCGCGGCGGCGGACCATGGCGTTCCACCAGGCGCGCTTGATGTTTTCCTTCAGCTCCACGCCCAGCGGCCCGTAGTCCCACGCGGAGCGGGTGCCGCCGTAGATTTCACCACAGGGAAAGACGAAGCCGCGGCGCTTGGCCAGGCTGATGACGTTGTCGAGGCGGGAGGGTCCCTTAGCCACTTGTAACTCCTTGAATATGTCAGGCACGACTGGCTGTCGTGTCCCAACCGATACTAGCCGATAACTACTGTGTCGGGTGATTCCGGGCCACTGCGCCCTCATGGATCCCACCACAGGGTCGCGCTTGGAGTTCTGGCTGGGCCCTGCGACGCTCTTCGCCCGGCGCGCTCGCGGATAGGTTATGAACATACGGATAGGTTATGCACATCCGGATAGGTTATTAACCTATCCGGATGTCAATAGCCTATCCACATCGTCGCAACCTATCCGCATGCGCGTGAGCAGGCCGCCCAGCCCGGGTGTTTTCGACGGCATCACGCAAACCTATCCGCATGCGCGTGAGCGGGCCCCGCCAGGCATCCCCGCATGGCGACGGCGGATGACGGGGCGGCCACGCACAGGGCACGATGACGTAGCCGCATCCCCGAGGTACAGACAACCGCCTCAAACATCGACTTTCCCGAGCAACAAAGCCAAAGCGTCAGCACCCCAGCAACGCGATGCACCATTCTCGTCGATGGTGAGAACCGCCTTCAACATCGGCTGTTCGACACCGGCGCCCCTCACAGTCACACCGCCACCGCACGCGCCTTTTGATCACCCATGAAACAGCCCCGGCCTCGTCCCTTCCGTATGAGGGGACGAGGCCGGGGAAGCAGCGCTTGGGATCGGTTGTCAGCGGGTTAGCTCGGTGTCAGCCGACGCGGCGTATGTGGCCTGCCGCCGTCAGGGGCCATCCGGCGGCGACGACGGTCAGCGGGATGAGGCCGAGCAGCCAGAAGGCCGGGTGCATGGGGGGAAGGTAGCCGGACTTGTGGACGAGGGTGAGGACCAGCCACGTGACCGGCGCGCCGATGGCACAGATGCCCAGCGGGATCGCGACCATGAGCACGAAGGCCCGCTTCCAGGTCGACCCGATGCAGCGGGAGAGCCCGCCGATGAAGCGCCCAGCTCCGTCACACGCCACCCAGGCGACAAGGACGAAGATCCACGAGTCGACGCCGAGAGGGAAGGACTCACGTCCCATGACGAAGAGGAGGGGATGGATGGCGATAAGAAGCCACCAGATAAGGGATCCCAGGCCAATGATGACAATGGAGTGCACGTAGCTCGCCGCGGTGAGCACGGGGCGCGACCCGCCGCTGAGGGCGGAGGCTCGCATGTTGACGGTGGCGCTGAGGACCCCGCAGACGAAGAGGAAGACGCCCGTGACAAAAGCGGAGTTCGTAGCGGCCTGTTCCACTTGTTCGGTGACGTCGGAGACCGAGAGGTAGACGATGCCGTTGACCAGGAAGTTCACGAGGAACTGGAAGCTCACGATCAGCAGGTAGAGCACGACCGTGAATCGCCAGCCGACGAGGCCGACGCGCAGTGGCGAGGGGGATGATGTGATGAGGTCGGGGTTTGCAGTGCTCATTGGTCTTTCTCCTGGATGAGGTAGGCGAAGGCGTCCTGGAAGGAGCAGGGCGAGAGTGTGAGGGAGTGGGATGCGATCTCGCGGTCGGTGATGCCGCGTCCACGCAGGTCTACGACGATCTCTCGGGCGGATCCGAGCGTTCGGGAGGTGATGACGCCGAGGCCGGGGTGGTCGATCAGGAAGCGTTCGACGTCGGTTGCGTTTCCGGCGATGGCGCAGATGCGGGAGGTGAACGTCTCGACGCTCTCGTGGGCCAGGAGGCGCCCGTTCTTCAGAGCGACGACGTCTTCGGCGACATTCTCAAGCTCGGAGACCATGTGCGAGGAGATGAGGAATGTGCGCCGGGGGCGACGTCCCTCCATGGCGTCGGCGGCCAGGGTGAGCAGCTCCTCGTAGAAGGCATAGCGGGTGGGCACGTCCAGGGGTGCCTGAATCTCGTCGAGGACGGTGATGGGAGCTCCGGAGGCCAGCGCGACGGCGCCCGTGAGGATGGCGGCCTGGCCGGAGGAGACCTTGCGCAGCTTCTTGCGACGCTTCATCTGGAATCCGAAACGCTGGGCGTAGTGGTCGAAGAGCTTCTGATCCCAGGTTGGGCGCAGGGAGGCGTATGCGACTAGCGCCCCAGCAGAGGAGTTGTCGAAGTCCCTGTCGGAGGAGGCCATGACCGAGTAGCCGAGCAGGTCGTTGGGGCGCATGCCCGTTCCATTGATGGACACGCCTCCCGAGGTGGGTGGAAGCAGGCCGGAAAGGATCTGCATGAGGGTTGTCTTTCCCGATCCGTTGGGGCCTACAAGCGCGGTGACGGTGGAGTCACCGAACTCGAGGGAGAGGTCGGTGAGGGCCTGTTCCGCCTCCCCCGGATAGGCGTGGTTGATGGCGTTGAAGGTGATCATGAGTCTTCCTTGGTGCGAGTCTTAGCCGTGTACGCGCGAACATGGTCCGCGATGGAGCCGATGTCGAGGCCGAGCGCGAGTCCCGCCTCGACGGCCGGGTAGAGGGTGTCGTCGACGTAGGTTTTCAGGCCCGCCTCGACGAGGGAAGCGTGGGCCCCCTCGGCGACGAACATGCCAATCCCGCGTCGTTTCTCAACGAGCCCCTCGTCGACGAGGATGGCGAACGCCTTGCCGACGGTGGCGGGGTTGATGCGGTACATGGCGGAGTATTCGGTGGTGGACGTGAGCTGGTCCCCGTCGCACAGTGCGCCGCGCAGGATCTGGGCGCGGATGCTGTCGGCGATCTGGACGTAGATCGGGATCCCCGAGACGAAGGTCGGGGGCATGGATACCTCCCTATTCATGTTCAGTGGTTCCTTACATGACTAATAAACCACCGAACCACCTATCCCGTCAAGCTCATTCAGCAAATATGACCCACATCACACTCGGTGTGGACCTGGACACCCATCGCGCACAGCACCCACAGTCACACATGATGTCCATTCGGCACGTATGAGACATAGCCACAGAACATTGAAATTCCGCGACATCTACTCACGTCAGGCGAGCGACCACACGGACATGCGTGCGAGCGTGCGAAGTAACCACCCACTGAGGAGGCCACTCAGCGACCGCTCCCCTCTCCCATGCGCCCACGCCTGCGCAGCTGGGTCCGACTACTGGAATCATTAACCTATCCATGCGTGCTCAAACCCGACGGATTGCCAAGTCCCGGGTTATGTATGAGGGGTTGTTGAGCCCGCTTTCTTTCGTATTGCGGGATTCCAGGTTCCGCAATCGTTCCTGTCTGCGAGCCCGGTACACCCGATCCGTGGGCATTGCACCCGTTCTGATCGGGTGTAGCTCCACGTAACGGGTGTAGCTCCACGTAACGGGTGTAGAGCCACACAACGGGTGCAGTGCCCCGCGTGACGTCGCCGCTTGACTAGCCTGCCAAGTCCCGGGTTATGGGTGGGGGGGTGTTGATGCCCCTTTCTTTCGTATTGCGGGATTCCAGGTTCCGCAATCGTTCCTGTCTGCGAGCCCGGTACACCCGATCCGTGGGCATTGCACCCGTTCTGATCGGGTGTAGCGCCACATAACCGGTGTAGCACCACACAACGGGTATAGCGCCCCGCGTGACATCGCCACTTGATTAGCCCGTCAAGTCCCGGCTTTTGTGTAGGTGCGTTGAGGCCGTTATCTTTTCTGTTGTGGGATTCCAGGTTCCCCGATCGTTCCTGTCTGCGAGCCCTGGAGGGGTCTGGGTTTTTCGGACCGTTTGTTGTGAGAGGGTTGTTCTGAGTAGTCCCGGCTGCTTGTTGCCGGGCAGAATGGATGACCATGAGGAAGTTCTCGAAGCACACGCCTGAGCAGATTGTCGTGAAGCTGGAGAAGGCCGAGGCGTTGCGAGGTGAGGGCATGAGCACAGCCCAGGCTTGCCGCGTGCTGGGTATCAGCGAGGCAACGTTGTGCCGGTGGCGCCAGCGTTATGGGTCGATGAATCGTAGTGAGGCCAAGGAACTGCGTGAATTGCGCGAGCAAAACGCGCGCCTCAAACAGTTGCTGGGACAAGCAGAGCTGGAGAAAGCAGCGCTGCGTGAGCTCGCGGAGGGAAACTTCTAGGCCCGGCGCGCAGGCACGACGCTGTGAACCACCTGATCGGCCAGGGGTTTCTCAGCGTCTTGCACGGGCGCGTTGCCGGGCTGTCCCGGTCAGCGTATTGCCGCACCCGCGCGGCGGGCGAGGCGAAAACGCTGCGTGATCATGGGCCTGTGCGCCAGTGGATGAACGATTGTGCCGCCACGCATCGACGCTGGGGCTATACACGTGCCTGGGCGCGGGCCACAAGTGAGGGCATTGCCCGTGGGGCGTGAGACGTTCCGGCGCTTGTGGCGCACCGAAGGACTGCACGTGCGAGCGCGCAAAGCCCACAAGCCCCGCACCGCGCCGCACCTACAGCACCTGGTCACAGCGAGCGCTCCTGGGCAGGTGTGGGCCATTGATGTCCAGTTCGACTCAGACTGGAAGGGGGCGTGTCTTGAAGGTCTGTCACGTCATTGATGAGTTCACGCGCCAGCACCTGGCTTTCCGCGTCGAGCGGCGCATGGGAGCCGCCGACGTGATCGACATGCATGACCTGGCTGCCGTGGCACATGGTGCGCCCCAGGTGCTACGCGCCGATAACGGGCCCGAATTCATCGCCGCAGCCGTGGGACACTGGGCCAGCGAGCACGACACACTCCAAGCATTCATACCCCCGGGCCAGCCGTGGCTGGGCGGATTCGTGGAGTCCTTGCACAACCGCATGCACGACGAACTCTTGGAGGACAACATGTTCGAGGATCTCAGCCACGCGCGCGCCCTGATCGGCGCCTGGTCACGCCGCTACAATGAAGAACACCCCCACAGCGCGCTAGGCTGGCTCTCACCCAACCAATACGCACGCCAATGGGCACAACACCACCAATAACAACCAACAACCCTCAAAACACCCGGTCCACAAAACCAGACCAGGCCAAGGTGAGGGCGAAGAATTCCGGCGCTTCTCATCCGGTGTTCTGGATCCCTCCCTGGCAGGTGTTCGCCTGTCTTGAGTTAACAAACTGGTTTCTAAAAAGGAGGAATCATGACAGATCAAATGGTGCTAAAAACACAGCAATGGCTCAATCGCACCTATAGGAGCAAGGCTGGATTCGGTTCAGTCGTAGAGGACGGATATACCGGCTGGGGCACTATCAGCGCGCTAATCCGCGCTCTGCAAATCGAGCTGGGTATTACGACAACGGCGAACAATTTCGGACCGGGAACTATCAGTCGCTTCCAGTCTCGGTGGCCTAACGGCATCCACCAACAGGATGACGGCGCACAGGAGACTTCTAATGTGTACGGCATTATCCAAGGCGCCTTGTGGTGCAAGGGATATTCTGCCGGTGCCAGCGATATCACGACTCACTTCTATAGTGGAACAGGAAAGGCCATCAAACAGCTTAAGAGCGACATGGGCATTGGTGGAGATTCCACTGTGACGCTCGACGTCATGAAAGCGCTGTTGTCAATGCAGCAATTCGTCCTGCTTCGCTCTTATGGGGGCATTTCAGCGATTCGGCAAGCACAGCAACAAATCAACCAACAGTATCGCGCTTATACCGGAATCATCCCAACCGATGGACTCTACGGTCGGGAAATGAATACTGCTCTGATTCAGGTCTTGCAAGCCATTGAAGGATTTAGCCCTGCGGAAGCCACAGGTAATTTCGGCAATGGCACCAAAGCGCATCTAACAATAGTTACACCCAGCAATGCGGCAAGTTTACCGAAGTGGGCTTGGCTAGCTCAGGTTGCTCTAGTGTGTAACCGGATTTCTCCCGATATCTATCCTTCTGCACAAACCGCACTGTCAACGTTCGTTCCGCAATTCCAAGCAAAGTATCAGCTCCCACGAAGCGGGGTGGTCGACTCGACTACATGGATGAGCCTGTTGACCTCGAAAGGTGATCCGAATCGCGCCTGCAAAGCATGCGATACACGCTTCGAGATTACGGCTGAGCGACTCAACCTACTTAAGGCGAACGGCTATGAGATCGTAGGACGTTACCTGACTGAGCCGAATCAAGATTCAAAAGATCCGTCTGACTATTTCAAAGCAATTCGGCCAGGAGAACTTGAACGCATCACGAAAGGTGGGATGAAGTTCTTCCCGATATTCCAAGAGTATTCCACCGAATTGCGCCACTTCACTCGAGAAAACGGAACTCGCCATGCCACACTTGCAAGGCAAGCCGCCCAAAGACTTGGCATTCCGGGAACGTATATCTATTTCGCTGTTGATTTCGACGCGACCGACCCCGAGGTCACAAGCAATATTCTTCCGTATTTCCAAGGCGTGCGTGGAAGCCTGGGAGGCGGATACAAAGTGGGTATCTACGCATCACGCAATATTTGCAGCCGCATCATTAAAGCCGGATACGCTGGAAGCGCGTTCGTCTCGGACATGTCTACAGGATTTTCTGGCAACCTCGGCTTCCCTATTCCTGATAGTTGGAACTATGATCAGTTCACTGAAATCAGTGACTACAAAGGTCAGGGGTTTGACCTTGATCGGGTCGCCTATTCAGGTCAAGCTCCAGCAGTGGATCATGTTGCACCCTCAAGTGCCGGTGACGCTGCGCCCGACACCAGCATCGATTACAACAAGCTGGCTCCGATTGATCTGATCTGGCATTTAGAGAAGCGCTTTGAGGAATTACGTGCTGATAGCAAAGTTGGTGAGGACTACGTTGCGGGTTCTCATGGTGCGGGAACGTGGATTGCCGTTCCGACTTGGCGTTGCATACTCAACTATTTAGCAAAAGCCTACCTGCGTGACGGTGGTAGTGGATCTGCGGTGAATTGGTCCGTGTCTGCCGAAAGTTTCAGGAGTGCTGACGCGAGCGTACTCGAGAAGGACGCTGTAGGCAAGAAGATCATCGCTGCCTTGAATCGCTATATTGATAACACTTGGCGGCAATCCATGACTGACAAGACCGGAGAATCGGTTGATCTGGCGCATCTGGCGGCAACAACACTTGGATACACCAACTGGAATGTTATCCCTGATGCGTGGACTGGCTGGGCCGGAGATCTAGCCACAGCGATGGAAAACATTCAGAAAACGCTTGACTGGAATCCCAACGCGAACCTGGATCAGGTGGCCACAGCCCTAGTAGGACAAGGTAACGATTACCGCCAGCATCCTGGCTTGAAGGGGCTAGTACTTGACAAGAAAAACGACAAGGGAGAATGGGAATCGGTAGGAAACAACTGTAACCGTGACGACCTCTGCTGTGACGGAGATGCCATCGTTATCGCTAACACGCTAGAAAACGGAAACGACTCCAACGCTCATCTTCTGTCAGCAACGCTGCGCGAGTACTACAACAATTCCAGCAAACTAGCCAACAGATTCAAGCAGATTGGCTGGAGCTTGGGGGCGAATAATTCCACTGAGGCATATCAGAAAATAAGTGAATATGCCGACTTAGATAGCGCCGTTTTAGGATCGTTCCTGGCTGGATACGTCAAGGAAGAGATTCGTTTGACAGCTTGTCGAAAGCTAGCTGAATTCATCTACTGATAATTCATTTGGTCTTTTCCTTGGTGTGGCGCTTGGGTAAAAACGCTAAACCCAAGCGCAACACCACCAACAACAAGAGCGCCGATGGCGGGAACGGAAAACTGGCTCAGCAGTTGAGAAAAAGAATCACTATGAACTAACGAGCCAACACCATCGAGTGACAAGAGAAAAGCTGAGAGACCGATAAAGGCTCCTGCTGAAAGTTGCAACGCGCAGGCAGATTGAATACCGATTATATGCTTATTGAAAAGCAGAAGAAGAATCGTGAAACAGACATACACGATTGGCATCAATAAGAAGACCACAAAAAATCTCTGATCCTGATCCTTGCACCGTTGAAAGATGGCGGCGAAAAGCCACGCGCCGACAAAATATGCCAGAGCGGATACAAGAAACACAGATATTTTTTTGATGACCAGTCCCTTCAACTTTTCGCTACACATTTTGATAAGGCAACGGCATCAGGAGTTGTATGCCCCAATAGGTTTCATTCTACAAGAAGGGTTTCCCTGCATTGCTATGATAATGCTGATCGGGGCGGATGTCGCGTGAATGCGGGCATGAGGCTTAGTGCGTTGAACCCGAGAGTCGCGAAAAGGCGCACGGGAGCGCCTATACCGGCTCATCCCAAACGAGGGTGGGTGGCGGGGGTGGCGCGTCGGTCTCGGGGTAGGCGTCGAGGTCTTCACATGATGGGAGTTCTCACGCTCCCCATCAGGAAGACCACGACATGCCCGACGGTACCTTCACCACGCCCGATCTGACGACGTTCTGCCGCCTGGACGGTCTCGGGTTGGAGGTGACCGGGCAGCGCCTCGAGCCGGATCGTGCAGTGCTGGCTTGCCGGGTTGTCGATGATGACCGGTGGTGCCGGGGGTGCGGCTGTGAGGGCAGCGTGCACGACGTGGTCACGCGCCGGCTGGCGCACGAGCCGTTCGGGTGGCGACCCACGACGCTGCTGATCGCCGTGCGCCGCTACCGGTGCACCGGCTGCGGGCGGGTGTGGCGGCAGGACACCACAGCCGCGGCCGAGCCGCGCGCGAAGATCTCCCGGGCTGGACTGCGGTGGGCCCTGCTCGCACTGGTCGTGCAGCATCTGAGCGTGGCCCGGATCGCCGAAGGGCTCGCGGTCGCGTGGGATACCGCGAATGAGGCCGTTCTGGCCGAGGGCGCGCGGGTCCTGATCGGCGACCCGGCACGGTTCGACGGGGTCGCGGTCATCGGGGTCGACGAGCACGTCTGGCGGCACACGAGGAAGGGCGACAAGTACGTCACCGTCGTCATTGATCTCACCCCGATCCGCGACGGGACCGGCCCGGCACGGCTGTTGGATATGCTCGAGGGCCGCTCCAAGGCCGCGTTCAAGACCTGGCTCGCCGACCGGCCCCAGGCGTGGCGTGACGCGGTGGAGGTGGTCGCGATGGACGGGTTCACCGGGTTCAAGACCGCCGCCGCTGAGGAACTCCCGCGCGCGGTGGCGGTCATGGACCCCTTCCACGTCATCCGGCTCGCCGGGGATGCCCTGGACCAGTGCCGGCGCCGGGTCCAGCAGGACCTGCACGGCCACCGAGGCCGCAGCAACGACCCGCTGTACCGGGCCCGGCGGACCCTGCACACCGGAGAGGACCTGCTCACTGACCGGCAACGCGAACGACTCATGGTCCTGTTCACCAATCCCGAGCACGTCGAGGTCAAAGCCACCTGGGGCATCCTCCAACGGATGATCGCCGCCTACCGCCACCCCGACAGGGCCACCGGCCGGGCGGCGATGAGCGCCGTCATCGCCGCCCTGCGCGACGGCGTGCCCGCGGTCTTGGCCGAGCTCCGTCGCCTGGGTCGAACCCTGAACCAGCGCGCAGCTGACGTGCTGGCCTACTTCGAGCGCCCGGGGACCTCCAACGGCCCCACCGAAGCCCTGAACGGGCGGCTCGAACACCTCCGCGGATCCGCTCTCGGCTTCCGCAACCTCAACAACTACATCGCCCGCTGCCTACTCGAGACCGGCGGCTTCAGAACCCACCCTGCATTGGGATGAGCCCCTATACCAGAGGCTCCCGAGTATCTGTCTGTGGTGTACAGCGTGGTAAGAAGATACTGGGGGCGGCTTGGTTATGGGGTTATTCTGGCGGCTTTCTGGTGAATGCGCGGAGCTTTTTGATTGCCCATTCGTAGTGGCTTGATGTGGCTGACACGAAGTAGGAGCCGAGCGAGGTTGCGCCCGTCCACGGGAAATACGCCTTGGTGAATAGCTCCTCGTTGGTGAACTTGCCGATGAGAGCCACTACTGCGGTGTGGCTGTCGGCGAGGTTTTCGCGGATAGCCTCAAGCTCAGTGCCCTGATATTGAGTCCAGATCTCTTGGTTGAGCGTTGGCGTGGTTCGCCACGTGTGAGGAAACGGAAGAAAAGGCCGAGGTTGACCGTGGAGGTTGGCGTCGACGAAGCCAAGCAGCATGCTCTGCCACTCGTGCAGGTGGGCTAGTACGTCACGCAGGTTTTTGTCCCGCGCCCAGTGGGCTTCTTTACCGATTTGGGTGATGCTGGGATCAAAATGCGTATGCTGATCGTCGGAACTCATGCCCTCAATGAGGCTGTCCAGTCTCGCATACTGCGCCTCGGCGGCATCCAATAGTTCAGTTTTCGTCTTCGGTTTCGGCACGCCACAAATTATCTCAAATCAGGAAAGCAGATGAAAACCCATGGCCAAAGACGGTACCAACCGAGGCGGATGCCGCGTCCGTGTGGAGGGGTCTGGGTTTTTCGGACCGTTTGTTGTGAGAGGGTTGTTCTGAGTAGTCCCGGCTGCTTGTTGCCGGGCAGAATGGATGACCATGAGGAAGTTCTCGAAGCACACGCCTGAGCAGATTGTCGTGAAGCTGGAGAAGGCCGAGGCGTTGCGAGGTGAGGGCATGAGCACAGCCCAGGCTTGCCGCGTGCTGGGTATCAGCGAGGCAACGTTGTGCCGGTGGCGCCAGCGTTATGGGTCGATGAATCGTAGTGAGGCCAAGGAACTGCGTGAATTGCGCGAGCAAAACGCGCGCCTCAAACAGTTGCTGGGACAAGCAGAGCTGGAGAAAGCAGCGCTGCGTGAGCTCGCGGAGGGAAACTTCTAGGCCCGGCGCGCAGGCACGACGCTGTGAACCACCTGATCGGCCAGGGGTTTCTCAGCGTCTTGCACGGGCGCGTTGCCGGGCTGTCCCGGTCAGCGTATTGCCGCACCCGCGCGGCGGGCGAGGCGAAAACGCTGCGTGATCATGGGCCTGTGCGCCAGTGGATGAACGATTGTGCCGCCACGCATCGACGCTGGGGCTATACACGTGCCTGGGCGCGGGCCACAAGTGAGGGCATTGCCCGTGGGGCGTGAGACGTTCCGGCGCTTGTGGCGCACCGAAGGACTGCACGTGCGAGCGCGCAAAGCCCACAAGCCCCGCACCGCGCCGCACCTACAGCACCTGGTCACAGCGAGCGCTCCTGGGCAGGTGTGGGCCATTGATGTCCAGTTCGACTCAGACTGGAAGGGGGCGTGTCTTGAAGGTCTGTCACGTCATTGATGAGTTCACGCGCCAGCACCTGGCTTTCCGCGTCGAGCGGCGCATGGGAGCCGCCGACGTGATCGACATGCATGACCTGGCTGCCGTGGCACATGGTGCGCCCCAGGTGCTACGCGCCGATAACGGGCCCGAATTCATCGCCGCAGCCGTGGGACACTGGGCCAGCGAGCACGACACACTCCAAGCATTCATACCCCCGGGCCAGCCGTGGCTGGGCGGATTCGTGGAGTCCTTGCACAACCGCATGCACGACGAACTCTTGGAGGACAACATGTTCGAGGATCTCAGCCACGCGCGCGCCCTGATCGGCGCCTGGTCACGCCGCTACAATGAAGAACACCCCCACAGCGCGCTAGGCTGGCTCTCACCCAACCAATACGCACGCCAATGGGCACAACACCACCAATAACAACCAACAACCCTCAAAACACCCGGTCCACAAAACCAGACCAGGCCAGCCCGGTACACCCGATCCGTGGGCATTGCACCCGATCCGTGAGCAATGCACCCATTCTGATCGGGTGTAGCACCACACAACGGGTATAGCGCCACGTAACGGGTGTAGCGCCCCTCATGATGTCGCCGCTTGATTAGCCTGCCACGTCCCGGGTTATGTGCATGGGCGTTGAGGTCGTCATCGTTCGTGTTGCGGGAATCCAGGTTCCGCTATCGTTCCTGTCTGCGAGCGCGGTACACCCGATCCGTGGGCATTGCACCCGATCCGTAGGCATTGCACCCGTTCTGATCAGGTGCAGCGCCACGTAACGGGTGTAGCGCCACATAACACGTGCAGCACCACGTAACAGGCGCAGCATCGACCCCTCGCGCGTCAAGTAAGCGCTGCGCGCCCACGCGAATGCTTGTCGTTACGTGGCGCTACACCACTGATATATGTATTGCACCAGGTGGGAGGTGGTGCAGTGCTCGCAAACTGCTGGAATGCTCGCGGACGCATCGAGGTGGGAACCTGGGCACAGCGCCCATACCGCCACCCATCGGGTTAACGTGCGCATAGAGCCGTACTGGGCACCACCCATCGGGTTAACGTGCGCATAGAGCCGTCCTGGGCCCACCCATCGGGTTAACGTGCACAATGAGCGGCCCCAGGCACCACCAATCGGGCAGACACCGTCGTCCGCCGGGTCACGATCCCGCAGTCTGTGTAGGATCGTCACCTGCCAACCCATCCCCCGATCCCTCCGTAGCACCGCGCACGGCCCGTCGCCTGCCATCCGCCACGCGTCCCTTCGGACAGCAACAGCAACGCTCGCCCACATGCAACGACGCAGGCAGCGCTGTCCCGAGCGGGACTACACAAAGAGCCCCGGCCTCGTCCCACGGGGATAGGGGACGAGGCCGGGGCTGGCTAGGCAGGAGGGCGCGGAGCGCTTACTCCTTGACGGCGCCGGCGGTCAAGCCGGACACAATGTACTTCTGCAGGTACTGGAAGAGCAGGATCACGGGGATCGCCGCGATCACGGAACCCGCGGCGAAGATGCCCCACGGCGCGGTACGCGCGTCGGCTGCCCACATGTACATGCCAACGGCCAGCGTGAACTGGCTCTGATCCTGCAGGACCACGCGTGCGATGACGAAGTCACCGAGCGAGGAGATGAAGCTCAGCAGGCCAACGACCGCCAGCACGGGGCGAACCAGAGGCATGATGATCGTCCAGAAGGTCTGCGCGTGGGTCGCGCCGTCGATCATGGCGGCCTCGTCCAGCGAGCGCGGGATCGAGTTGAAGAAGCCGTAGAGCAGGAACGTGTTCGAGCCCAGGGCGCCACCGAGATAGACGCAGATCAGGCCGAGCTTGGAGTTCAGGCCGAGGACCGGGAAGATGTCCTGAATGCCCAGGAGCAGCAGGAACAGGGCGACGAAGGCCAGCATCTGCGGGAACATCTGGACCAGCAGCAGGCCGGTCAGGGTCGCGCGGCGGCCCTTGAAGCGGAAGCGGCTGAAAGCGTAGGCTGCGGCAGCACCCATGAGCACCGTGCCGACCGCCGTCACGGAGGACACGATCAAGGAGTTGAGAATCCACGACCAGTACATGGCGTACTTGCCACTCCCCAGGGCCCCGTAGTTCTCCAGGGAAATGTTGGAGAACAGCGAGTTCGAGCCGGTCAGCGTCGCGCCCGGGTTCAGGGACACGGACAGGACGTAGAGCAGCGGGACAATACAGTAGACAATCGTCAGGATCGCGACGATGTGACGCCATCCCACCTCCGCCCACCAGCGGGCACCCTTGAGGGTGGTTCCGTCGTTCTTCTTGGAAACGGTTGCAGCGCTCATCACAGCTCCTCAAGGGTCTTCGTCTGGCGGAAACCAAGCCACGCGATCACGCCCACGACAATGAAGATGACGATGGACATGGCCGAGGCGAGGCCATAGTTCGGCGAACCGGAGTCAATGGCGATCTTGTACACCATCGAGATTAGGATGTCCGACTCACCGACGGGCACCGAAAGGCCCGGGTAGTTCGGACCGCCACCGGTCAGCATGTAGATGAGCGAGAAGTTGTTGAAGTTGAAGGCGAAGGAGGCGATCAGCAGGGGGACCGTGGACTGCAGCACGAGCGGCAGCTTGATGGACCACACGGTGCGCAGGCCCGAGGCGCCGTCGATCTTGGCCGCCTCTTCGATGTCGCCCGGCAGGGACTGCAGGGCACCGAGGCACACGAGGAACATGTAGGGGAAGCCCAGCCACAGGTTCACGCCGAGGATCGAGAGCTTGGCAAGCAGGCCATTTTCAAGCCACGGAATATGCGCGCCGCCAAGGAAGACCTGATTGATGAAGCCGAAGTCCGAATTGAGCATGCCCTTCCAGACCAGGGTGGCCAAGAACGCCGGGAAGGCGTAGGGCAGGATCATGAGGGACTGATAGATCTTGCGGCCCTTGATGCGCTTGTCGGAGAAGACGAGCGCCAGGATCAGGCCCAGGGCGAAGGTGGAAAGCACGGAGGCGGCCGCGAAGACGAAGGACCAGACGAGGGCCTTCAGGAAGGGGCCACCCAGGTCGTTGCTGGTCACCATGTTCATGTAGTTGCTGAAGCCAACGAAGACCCGCCAGCCGGGAGTCAGCTCGTTGCCGTCGGCATCGACGAACACGCCGGTCTTGTTGTTGGCCGTGTAGACCGTGCCCGTGGCGGAGTCGGTGAGCGTGTCGGCCTGGGCGTCGTAGCTGTAGGCCGACTTGGCCAGGTAGGCGGAGGCGCCGTCGTCGGTCTTGTAGTAGCCGTCATTCGGGTCGGACGAGACGGGAACGGTCAGCCCGGCGACATCCTTCTGACGCTTGAGGATGTCCGCGATTTGAAGAACCTTGTACCCCTCGACCTCGGAGATCATGCCGGCGGAAACGGTGCCCTTGACCTCGCGCAGCGGCGTATCGACGGTGCCTTCCTTCAGGGTACCGGTGGCCGGGTCGGAGATGACGAGGCCAAGGCCAGAGCCGTCCTCGACGACCGCAGCCGTCACATTGACGGCGCCGGGGGCGCGCTGTTCGGACGCCTTCAGGATCGCGGAGATCGCGTCTTCCTTGGTCGAGTTGTGTCCCTGCCCATAGTTCGTGAAGGACACGTAACCCGTGTACCCCATGACGAAGACCTGATAGATCAGCAGGAACACCATGCCGGGAACCAGGTACTTCGCCGGAATCATCCGCTTAGAGAAGTAGATCCAGTTGACGACAAGAAGCAGCGCAGCAAGAACCACCAGGACGATCCAGGACTTCACCATGTAGGCGGTGAAGACGCCGTAGAGTCCCAGTGCGTCAATCAGCATCATGAGGATGAGCTTGACGAAGAAACCACGCTTGGTCACATCATTTGCATGAGAGGTCGTGCGCCCCTCTTTTTTCTTTTCCGCAGCCTTCACTGGCTCAGCCATCGTGTCCTCCACACGTGCTCGTTTGCGCGTCATTGCGCCTTCATTATCCCCCCGGTTGGCGGGATAGGTGGCACCGTGGGTGCCGTGCGCCGCGACGCGGCGCTGCTGTTAGACGGCCTTGCGCCCGCCCGCCGCGTGGGAGGCGGGCGGGCGCAAGGCGGGTGCACACCAGAGGTGAGCGGTGCCGGGCGACTAGCGTCCGGCGAGGACGATCACTTGGAGGCGATCGCGTTGTTGATGTTCGTGATCATCGTCGACCAACCCTCGGCGGGCGCCTCGGAGCCAGTGACGATGTTGGCCTCGGTCTGGCCCCAGAAGTTCCACACGGAACCCATCGCGGGGATCGCCGGTGCGAGAGCGCCTGCCTCTGCGACCTTCGAGAAGTCCTTGATGTCCTGGTCCTCCGACGCGGCGGCGACTGAGGGCATGGCGGAAGCGCGGCCACCGAGCTTCTGCATCTCGGTCTGAGCCTCGGGGGTGGCCATGTAGTTGAAGAACTGCTTGGCGGCGACCGGGTTGGCGGACTTGGCGCTCTGGTAGAACATCTGGACGCCAACGAAGGGCTGCGCGGCCTGCGAGCCGGCGGCGGGGACGGGCAGGACGGAGACATCCTTGCCTGCCGCACGGAAGGCGGACACGTTCCACGGACCGGTCACCATGTAGGGAACCTGGTCATCGAGGAAGGCCTGCTTAGCGATGTCCGCGGTGATGGAGGGGGAGACAATACCCGCGTCGCCCTGAGCCTTGAGCCAGTTGGCGAAGTCGGTGCCGCCGGAGCCGCCCATGGCCAGCTCGGAGGTGTACTCGCCGCTCGCGTTGGTGTTGAAGACGGGGGCGCCGAAGGAGGTCTGGAAGGCGTAGAAGTGGTAGGGGTCGCCCTCGGTGCCCATCTGGATAACGAAGGGGTACTGCTTGCCGGCGGCCTTGCCCGAGGAGATCATGTCGTCGTACGTCTTAGGCTCGTCCTTGGTCAGGGCGTTGTTGCGCACCAGGGCGACGGACTCGACGGCGTAGGGCACGCCGTAGGTCTGGCCGTTGTAGGTGACGGCCTTGACGGCGACGTCGGCAAACTTGGACTTGGCTTCGCCCAGGTCAACGGGGGCGACCACGCCGTTCGAGACAAGAGCACCCAGCTTATCGTGGGCCATGACGATCAGGTCGGGGCCGTTACCGGTGGGGACCTGCGTGGTGAACTCCTGATCCATGTCGGACTCGGACTTCTGAACGACATCCACCTTCACGCCGGTGGAGCTGGTGAAGTCCTGGGCGATCGTCTCGACCTGGGAGAAGCGGGTATCGTCCGCCCAGATCGTCAGGGTCGCGGCCGCCTCACCGCGGGAGTCGTCGGTGGAGGAAGAGGACGGAGAAGGGTTCGTTCCGTTGTTGCAGGCGGCCAGGGCGGTAGCCGCCGCGATGACGCCGAGTGCTGCGATGCCACGTCGCATTATTACTCCTGTGTTGGTCGGGCCGGTCGCCTCCATCAGCGACCCGCTACATGTGCCACTGTAAACGCCGTATTTTGTTTCTGCAACAATTTTCCGAATTGTGTGCAAGCTGTTACATTTGAATGGATCGTTCGCGCGACAACCCGAAGGAGAGCTGAGTCGATGACGAAGAATCGCACGAGCATGGCGGATATTGCGTCCCACGCCGGCGTATCGACCGCAACAGTGTCGCGCGTGTTCAACGGCGTCGGCCAGGTCTCGGCCGAGACCCGCCGCCGAGTCCTGACGGCGATCGACGAGCTGGGGTACGACCGTCCCGCCCCCGAGGGTGCTCCGGACACCCCGACGATTGGGATCATCGTGCCCGAGCTGACCAATCCGATCTTTGCTTCCTTCACCCACCACATCCAGGAGGAGGTGTCCCGGGCCGGAGGCATCTGCCTGATCTGCTCGCAGACCCCCGGGGCAACCTCCGAGTTCGATTACCTCAGCTCTCTTGTCGAGCGCAAGATTGACGGTCTCATCTTCGTCTCGGGCAGGCACGCGGATCTGTTGGCCGACCTGAGCCCCTACGCAAACCTTGCCGAGCGCGGTATCCCCTTCGTCACCATCAACGGGGCGCGCCCCGAGGTGCCCGCTCCCGACTTTTCCACCGGAGACGCCCTCGGAATCCGCGCGGCCGTCACTCACCTGCTCGAGCTCGGGCATTCGCGCATGGCGCTGCTCTCGGGACGCACGCACATCGTTCCCGCGCTCCGCAAGGCCGAGGCCTTCACCCAGATCATGGCGGAGATGCTCGGGGACCACTGTCCCATCATCGAGGAGACCTTCTATACGTACGAGGCGGCGGCGGCGCGCACCCACGCCCTCATTGAACGTGGCGTGAGTGCCATCATCGCCGGGTCGGATCTGCAGGCCCTGGGCGCGATCCGCACGATCTCGTCGGCTGGCTTGTCGGTGCCCGACGACATCTCGGTGATCGGCTTCGACGATTCCTTCCTGATGAGCCACCTCAACCCGGCGCTGACGACCATTCACCAGCCGGTGCAGTCCATCGTGACCTCGGCGGTTCGCAGCCTCTTCGAGGCGTTGGCCACAACGACACACCTCGCGACCCATGCCGACTACGTGTTTTCCCCCGACCTGATCGTGCGTGGTTCAACCGCTCGCGCCCGCTAGTTGGCGCCACTGCCACCTCCGAACGCGGCGTGACAGAACCCGGCGCGCCCAACGTTCCTCGCGGGGAGGGATTCACCACCCGAGAATGACTTGACAAAGATTCTCGATCGGAAAGAGAATGATTCTCATGTCGAAGAGAATCCTTGCCGCCGCCTGCGCGGCCGCCACAGCGCTCGCCCTATCCGCGTGCTCCTCCCCCGCCCAGTCAGGATCCGGTTCCAATGCCGCCAAGGACGGCACCCTGGCCGTCATGGCGTCCTTCTACCCGCTGAAGTACCTCACCGAGAAGGTCGGCGGCCAGCACGTCTCCGTCACTTCACTGACTCCCGATGGCGCGGAGCCGCACGACCTTGAGCTCTCGCCGAAGATGGTCAACGCGCTGTCCTCGTCCGACGCGGTCGTCTACCTCGCCGGATTCCAGAGCGCGGTTGACGAAGCCATCGAGCAGCAGGGCCCCAAGACCGTCATTGATGTCTCCTCAGCCGCCCAGCTGATTGACGCGGGCGCGGACGCCAACCACCCTGCAGAAGAGGAGGAAGGCGAGGAGGCTCAGTCCGGACATGATCACGAGGGTCACGAGGGGCATGATCACGAGGGTCACGATCACGACATGACCGCCGACCCCCACTTCTGGCTCGACCCTGTCCGCATGGCGCAGGCCGCGACCCTGGTGGGAGACAAGCTCGCCGAGGCTGACTCCGCCCACGCGGACGAGTACAAGGCCAACGCACAGGCCCTCGCTCAGGAGATGAACGCCCTCGGGAACACCCTCGTGGAGAAAACCTCCTCGTGCTCGGTCACGACGTTCGTCACCGCCCACACCGCCTTCGGCTACCTGGCCGACCGGGCGCACCTGACGCAGGTCGGGATCTCAGGGCTGGATCCGGACTCCTCTCCCTCCCAGGCCCGCCTGGCCGAAATCGCCCAGATCGCCAAGGACCGGGGCGTGACCACGATCTTCACCGAGGCCCTCATCGACCCGAAGGTCGCCCAGACACTGGCCGACGACCTGGGGATCGAGACCGCGGTCCTGGACCCGATCGAGTCCCAAACCGATGCCTCCAAGGACTACGCCGCGACGATGAACGACAACATCAACGCGCTCACGAAAGCACTCAACTGCCAGTGACAACAAGCGACACTGACGCCACGGCGGGCACCTCCACCACGGGGGAGCTCGCCGTCGTGCGTCTGCAGAATCTTCACGTGGCATGGGACACGGACCTGATCCTGCACGGGATCACGATCGACATCCCGGCCGGACAGGCGGTCGCGATCACGGGATCCAACGGGTCGGGCAAGTCGACCACCGTCAAGGCACTCCTAGGCAACGCGCCCATCACGAGCGGGGACGCGCTCCTCTTCGGCCACTCCATCTCCTCTCGGCGGCGCGTGCCGTGGAGGAAGATCGGCTACGTCCCTCAGCGCGTCTCCTCGGGCGGCGCCGTAAGCGCCAGCGCCATCGAGGTCGTCTCCTCGGGCCTGCTCGGCCCCACCCGCCTGTGGCACCTGCCCGGCGACACGGCCAGGGCGATGGAGGCGCTCAAGCGGGTGGGCATGGCACACCGCGCGCGTTCCGCGGTGAACATCCTGTCGGGTGGGCAGGCCCAGCGCGTCCTCATCGCTCGCGCTCTCGTGCGCAATCCGAGCCTGCTCATCATGGACGAGCCGATGGCCGGAATCGACGCCGCCTCCCGCCAGCGCCTGGCTTCCATCGTTGCCGACGCCAAGGCGAAGGGAACCACGATCCTCGTCGTGCTGCACGAGCTCAGCGAACTCGGCCCCCTCCTCGACCGCGAACTACAGATCAGCGCCGGACACGTCTCCTACGACGGGCCCCCTCACATCGCCGACGACCACGAGCGCCACCACGACGGCGAGCACTGCCACCTTCCGGCAGGCACCCCGTTGGATCGGGCAGACGCCGGCCTCGTCGGCGGGATCTGGAGGGGAACCCGTGATTGACGCACTGACCACCCTGCTCTCCTCCCCCATGATGCAGCGCTCCCTCCTGGCGGCGATCATCGTGGGCGTGACGGCACCGATCATCGGAACCTACCTCGTGCATCGCAGGCTCGCCATGCTGGGGGACGGCATCGGCCACATCTCCCTCACCGGCGTCGCTCTCGGGTGGCTCCTTGGCGCGGTCGCGAACGTCACCCCTGCCAACTCCTGGGCGATCCCAGGGGCAATCGTCGTGTCTGTCCTCGGCGCCGTTGCCATCGAACTCGTCCGGCAGAGCGGTCGAACCTCCGGGGACACTGCCCTGGCCATGCTCTTCTACGGGGGCATCGCCGGCGGCGTCCTTCTCATCGGCTTGGCCGGAGGAACCTCGGCCCAGCTCAACTCTTACCTCTTTGGTTCGATCTCGACCGTGCGGTGGAGCGACATCTCGCTCATCTCGATCCTCGGCGTCGCGATCATCGCGTTGGGCCTCGGCCTGGCGCCCGCACTCTTCTCGGTGACGAACGACGAGGACTTCGCCAGGTCGACCGGCCTACCCGTGCGTGCGCTCTCACTCCTCATCGCGATCCTGTCAGCCCTCACCGTCGCGGTCGCGATGAGGGTCGTCGGGTCCCTCCTGGTGAGCGCCCTCATGGTCATTCCCGTCGCGATCGCTCAGCTGGGCGCCAGGTCCTTCCGTTCCACGATGGGCATCGCGATGGCCCTGGGCGTCATAATCTGCACATGCGGACTTTCCCTGACGTACTTCGTCGACCTGTCCCCCGGTGCGACCATCGTCGTCGGCGCGATCGGCCTCTACGCCGTGGCCTTCACCGTCAGGGCGGTCCTCGATCGGGTTCGACGCGTTCAGCGACTGCGCCAGGCGCGCGCCCACAACCAGCACCCGGAGCATTCCGCTCCGTGACTCGACCGCAGGAGGCGAAGAACCTATGCAACGGATGACCAAGCAACGTCAGGCGGTCCTGGACGAACTCGCTCGTGTCAGCGACTTTCGCAGCGCCCAGCAGATTTTCGAGGACCTGCACGTCCAGGGACAGCGTGTCGGGCTGGCGACGGTCTACCGGTCACTCCAGGGCCTGTCCGAGGACGGCCGGGTGGATACGCTGCGCTCCGCCGATGGGGAGACGCTCTACCGCTCGTGCGTCACGCCCCGCCACCACCATCACCTGGTGTGTCGGGAGTGCGGATTCACGAAGGAGTTTGAGCCCTCGCAGATGGAGTCCTGGGTTGACGCGGTGGCCACGGCCAGCGGATTCACCGAGGTGGAACACTCCTTCGAGCTCTTCGGTCTGTGCTCCTCGTGCCGCAACGGGGCCAAGCGGCGCTAGGGGCGAGGGCGGCGAACGAAAGGCCGCCGATGCCACCCACAGCTAGATTAGGGTAGGCTTTGTGATGTTCGTCCACTTCTGGGGAGTTTCATGTTTGCCGCGCATATCGAGTCCATCGTTCCGCCGTTTGCCCGCGAAGGCATCTGGCTCTTCGTCTTTCTCTTCTTCGTCGTTCTCTCACGCGCCCAAATGACCTACTGGCTCGGACGCGGCGCGGCTTCCGGGGCGTTGCGGGCGACCGGGCGCGGCGGCCTGGTCGGGGCCATCGCCCGGTGGTTCAACGGCCCCGTCCCTCGCAAGGGGGCGACGCTGCTGGATCGTTGGGGTCTCATCATCATTCCCCTGTGCTTCCTGACGGTGGGCGTGCAGACGGCGGTCAACGCCGGCGCCGGCCTGGTGCGCATGCGCTGGACCACCTACACGATCGCCATGATCCCCGGATGCGTGCTGTGGGCGATCCTCTACGGTCTCGGAATGCTCGCGGTCTTCGCCGCGGCGGTCCGCGCGATAGCCGGATCCCCGTGGGGGTGGGCGGGGCTCCTCCTCGTCGCCCTCATCGCGGCCATGATCATCTATGGGCGCCGCAGGCGGCGAGGCACACAGGCCGCACCCCAGAAGAAGAACGCCTAGGCTTGGGCTACCCGGTCGACGGCGCCACCGAAGCGCCGCTCGCGCCCGGCGAATTCCTCCAGACACCCCCACAGTTCCTCGCGATCAAAGGCCGGCCAGGGGGTGTCGACGAACATCATTTCAGCGTAGGCCATCTGCCACAGAAGGTAGTTGGAGATGCGCTGCTCCCCCGAGGTACGAATCATCAGGTCGACATCGGGGACATCGGGCAGATAGAGGTGACGCGCGAGGGTCTTTTCGGTCACGCCACGCGGGCTGAGCCGACCGGCGGCCACGCCCTCGGCAATGGAGCGAGCAGCGTCAGCCAGCTCGGCTCGCCCCCCGTAGTTCACGCACATGATGAGGTCGAGCGTGGAGCAGTGCGAGGTGGCGCGGTCGGCTTTCTCGAGGGCATTGATGACGCTTCTCCAGAGCCTGGGACGCCGCCCACTCCACCTGACGTGAACTCCCCACTGGGCGAGCTGATCCGTTCTCCTGGCGAGCACGTCGGAGGCGTAGTTCATGATGAAGGAGACTTCGGCGGGCGAGCGCTTCCAGTTTTCTGTCGAAAACGTGTAGACGCTCAGGTAGCGCACGCCGGCATCGATCGCTCCGGCGATCGTGTCCATGAGGGCGTACTCCCCCGCACGGTGCCCCTCGGTTCGACCGAGGCCCCGGCCGTTGGCCCATCTGCCATTTCCGTCCATGATGAGGGCGACGTGGGCGGGCACCTCGCCGCGGCGGAAGTCGGGCGCGCTGCGGTGCCACTGGCCCGGTCCGAGCAGCGGCGCCGCGGGGTCGGCGGGGGCGCGGTCAACGGGGGTGAGTCGAGTCTTCGTCATGAGCGGCTCCTGTCGATGACGCTGAGTGAGCGCAGGCGACGCTCCAGGTGCCATTGAGTGTACGACGAGATGAGGCCCGAGGCCTCGGCGCGCGCGTAGGACTCGCACCCGTCCGCCCGCGCCCAGTCTCCGCTGAGAAGCTGGCCGAGCAAGGCAACCGTGTCCGGGGCGGGCGAGGAGGCGCCGGGCGGACGACAGGTGTCGCACACCGTGCCGCCATCGGGGATGGAGAAGGACCCGTGCGGTCCTTTGCTGCCGCAGATCGCACAGTCGAAGCACGAGGGCGCCCAACCCGCCAGGGCGAGGGCTCGCAGCGTGTAGGAGGTGCGAATCAGGGTCGGGTCGTGCCGGGAGCGCGCCAGCGCGTTGAGAGCCCCCAGGAGCAGGAGGTACTGCGAGTGCGTGCCATCGGTGGCATCGGTCGTGAGGCGCTCTGCGGTCTCGACGATGACGGTGGCAGCCAGGTAGAGGTCGTAGTTGGCGGCGATGGCGTCGCCGTATTGGGCGATCGAGGCGACCTGCGTGAGGGTATCCAGGGTTCGTCCGCGGTGGAGCTGCGCGTCGATGACGGAGAAGGGCTCGACTCGGGCACCGAACTTGGAGGTCGTGCGCCGCACCCCTTTCGCGACCGAGCGAACCTGGCCGTGTTCGGCGGTGAGCAGGGTGATGATGCGATCCGCCTCACCCAGTTTGTGGGTGCGCAGGACGATCGCCTCGTCACGATAGGACTTCATCACGCAGCCATTGTGTCACGGCAGCGTGGCGCGGGCGCCCGCCGTCACCCCCGTGCGCTCGGCGCGAAATCGCCTGTGAAAGGGGGTGTCGTGTCCACCGACAAGCATTACCGCGCACGGCGTCACGAAAGTATGAGAAACTGACAGCGTGGTCGAGAGCACACACAAAGAACAGAATTCAACTAGATAGTTTTCTCGTAACTTATTATAGTTTACTCACAACCATTGAAGGAAGGATACAGATGGCACCCCCGATTGACGCCCGTGAAAAGCTTGGCACGGCACTGCGCCAGGCACTCACACAGACGCCCCTGTCAAAGATCTCTGTCAGCGCGCTGACACGCTCAGCAGGGGTCACCCGTCAAGCATTCTATTACCACTTCAGCTCCCTCAATGATCTCAACGCCTGGGTGTTCCGCGAGGAGATCACATCGCGACTGACCGCCAGTTCGGACAACTGGCTCGACGCGGTGGAGGCGACGATGATGTGGATCCACAACCATCGCGACGAGGCCTCCGCGGCGATGAAGACCATCGAGTCGAACGACCTGTGGGCATTCTTCGCCTCGAAGATCCAGGAGCAGATCGAGCCCCGGCTGCCGTCCTCGGCCTCGGCCACGGCGCGCGACGTGGTCGCCCAGCACTTCGCGCTCGCCGCGACCGCGCACATTGCCCAGTGGATGCTCTCCGGGCTGGAGGTTAACCCTTCGCTCGCAATCGCACGCATGAAGATCCTCATGACCGACCAGACCGGACCGGCACTGGCTCGGATCACCAAGTAGCGCACTCCCACCAACCGCGCTCAGGCACACACGCCGACTTCAACCCCGGCCTCGCTCCACGCGGGCCGGGGTTTCGCCGCCCCTAGGCGACCGCGGCGTTGTCACAAATCAGCTCTCGGGCGTCCGACCGATTCGCAGCCCACCCAACGCCACCGCCGCGCGATGTCGCGCCCATTACACTCAGACTGGATGCGTGTGAGGTTCGCCGCGTTATACAATTGTCTAGTTCTGCCTACGGGCAGGATTTCGCGGTTCCGCGTTCTGGCATGTATAGTTCGCCGAAACAAGTCTGTGCTGTCGACGAGGATCTCCCATGGCCCACACCGATGCGAAAACAAGATTTGCTCTCGCCCTGCGTGACGCGCTGAAGACCGTGCCCCTCTCAAAGGTGACGGTCTCCGGTCTCACGCGCGCCGCCGGCGTGACCCGTCAGGCCTTCTACTACCATTTCTCCGACATCCGCGACCTGACCGCGTGGGTCTTCAAACGCGAGGTCGCCGACCAGATCGTCGCTCACTCGACGCCCGAGAACTGGTCCGATGGGCTGTTGTCGATGCTCGTGTGGATGCAGGCACACCCCCAGGAGACCAGATCCGTGGTGTCGTCGCTGACGATGGACGAGCTCCAGGTCTTCCTCCACCGCCAGCTGCGGTCCGTCATGGAGCCTATCGTCGCCCATCACAGCGAGGGGCTGGACGTCAGCGAGGAAGACCGAGCGTTCGTCACCGACCACTTCACCCTCTCGGTTCTCGGCCACGTCTGCCAGTGGCTGGCAACCGGCATGAGCGCGGACCCGTTCCTCCTCACCGAGAGGATTTCGCGCGTCCTTCGTGGTCAGGTGCGCCGCGCCCTCACCCTCTTCGCCGAGGATCCGAGCTCCTCGGCTCCGCGCGGCTAGGCGCGCCCCGGCCTCGTTGAGGCGCGAGGCCGGGGCAGCCCAGGCTTCTGTCGGCTCCCCGCCCGCTCAGCGCAGGGCGCGGTTGACCGCAGAGATGACGGCCTTGTACGAGGCGCGGGTGATCGACGGGTCGATGCCCACTCCCCACACGATCTGCCCCTCCACGGCGGCCTCCACGTATGCGGCGGCGCGAGCGTCGCGCCCCTGGCTCATCGCGTGCTCGGCGTAGTCCAGGATGCGCACGTCCAGATCGAATTCGTGCAGGGCAGACACGAAGGCATCGATCGGTCCCGTCCCCGTGGCCTGCACCTTGATGGGCTGACCGGAATCGATGAGGGTCGCCTCGAGAGCGACGTTCTCCTCGTCCTTCGAGGTCACCTGGGAGGCACGCATTTCGAAGCGCCCCCACGCCTCCAGGCCGGGGGCGGCGCTGGTCGGCAGGTACTCGTCGGCAAAGATCTGCCACAGGGTGGCCGCGTTGATCTCGCCACCGTAGGTGTCCGTGTGACGCTGCACGATGCGAGAGAACTCCACCTGCAGTCGGCGTGGCAGCTCCAGCGCGTGCGCCGTCGACATCAGGTAGGCGACGCCCCCCTTGCCGGACTGCGAGTTCACGCGCACCACGGCCTCGTAGGAGCGGCCCACGTCGTGCGGATCAATCGGCAGGTAGGGAAGCTCCCAGATCACCGCATTCTCGTCACCCCCGGCGGCGTCGACGGCGCTCTTGCGGGCGGCAAAGCCCTTCTTGATCGCGTCCTGGTGCGAGCCCGAGAAGCTCGTGTAGACGAGGTCTCCGACGTAGGGGGCTCGCGGCGAGGTCTCCATCTGCGTGCAATACTCCACCGTGCGGCGGATCGCATCCACGTCCGAGAAGTCGATGCCCGGATCGATGCCCTGGCTAAAGAGGTTCAGGCCCAGCGTCACCAGGTCCACGTTGCCGGTGCGCTCGCCCTGCCCCAGCAGACAGCCCTCGATCCGATCCGCGCCGGCCAGGAGCGCCAGCTCGGCGGTGGCCACGCCCGTTCCCCGATCGTTGTGCGGGTGGACGCTGAGCGCCACGTACTCACGGCGGCTCAGGTTCCGGCTCATCCACTCAATCTGGTCGGCAAACACGTTCGGGGTCGAGCGCTCCACCGTGGAGGGCAGATTCAGGACGATCTCCCGGCCCTCGCCCGGCTCCCACACGTCCATGACCGACTCGCACACCTCGAGGGCGAAGTCCAGCTCGGTATCGACGAAGATCTCCGGAGAGTACTCAAAGCCGAAGATCGTCTCGTCCCCGAGGCGCTTCTCCGCCTGAGCAATCACCTCGCGCGCGCCCGCCTGGGCGAGTTCAACCGTCTGGGCCTTGTCCGCGTGGAACACCACCTGCCGGAACACCGGAGCGGTCGCGTTGTAGAGGTGAACCGTGGCGCGCGGGAAGCCGACCATGGCCTCGAGCGTGCGCTCGATGAGCTCCGGACGCGACTGGGTGAGGACGGAGATCGTCACGTCGTCGGGGACGGCGTCGTCCTCAATGAGCGAGCGCACGAAGTCGTAGTCCGTCTGCGATGCCGCGGGGAAGCCGATCTCGATCTCCTTGTAGCCCAGGCCCACGAGCAGGTCGAACATGCGGCGCTTGCGGGCCGGATCCATCGGCTCAATGAGCGCCTGGTTCCCGTCGCGCAGGTCGGTGGACATCCAGCGCGGCGCCTTCGTGATGCGCTTGGAGGGCCACTGACGATCCGGCAGGTCAATGGGATTCGTCTCCAGGAACGCCCGGTACTTGCCGACGGGCATGGGTGAGCCGGAAGGAACGGGAACGCGGGATGTAGTCTTCACGCTGTGTAGTCTATCGGCGCTCTATCGCCGGAGGGGCGGAGCTGCGCATGCTGGACGTGAGATGCGGCGCGCTCCCCCGGCCAGCACTGCCAAAGAAAAATGCGCAAAAATGTGTACACCCCCGCCTTCATATGTCATGATAACTGGGTCCAATGTCCCACTCACTGACGCGCGGAGCAGCCATGACTTCTCTCTTGTTAGCCCAATCCTTTACCCCGTCGACAACCGCAGTCGCGGGCAACGTCTTCCTCACCGCCGTCGTGGGGCTTCTTCCCCTCGTCGTCTTCTTCGTCCTCATGGGCGTCTTCAAGGTGGCGACCCACTGGTGCTCGATCATCGCTCTCGTGCTCTCGCTCATCATCGCGGTCTTCGCCTTTCACATGCCCATCGACCTGGCACTGCTGGCGGGCACGCAGGGCGCCGCGATGGGATTCATGCCGATCATCTACATCATCATTGCCGCGGTGTGGCTGTACAACCTCACCGAGAAGTCGGGACGCAGCGCCGACCTGAAGGCCGTCTTTAACGCGATCGGGCGGGGCGACCAGCGCGCTCAGGCGCTCATCGTCGCTTTCTGCTTCTGCGGCCTGCTTGAGGGGCTGGCGGGCTTCGGAGCCCCCGTCGCCATCACCTGCGCGATGCTGGTCACCCTGGGCGTGTCGAAGATCAAGGCGGCCGTCGTCACGGTCGTCGGCAACGCTATCAACGTCGGCTTCGGTGCGATGGCGATCCCCACGACCACCGCCGGCAAGCTCGGCGGCGCCGAGGCAACGGAGGTGGCCGCCAACATGGGGCACCTGACCTGGGTCTTCTGCCTCTTCATTCCCTTCCTCATGCTCTTCATCCTGGATGGTGGCCGAGGCGTCCGTCAGCTGTGGCCCCTCGGTCTCGTCGCGGGCACGGCCGCCGGCGTAGGACACTTCTTCACCCCCGCGATCTCCTACGAGCTGACCGCCGTCGTCGCCTCCCTGCTCGGATTCGCCGCCTGCTACGTGTTCCTGCTGCTGTGGGGCCCCACGACACCCGAGGAATGCGCAACCACGACCGATGAGTCCGACAAGCCCACGGGTGCGCGCATCGGCCTGGCACTGCTGCCCTACGTGCTCGTCGTCGTCATCATCGCGATCACCAAGCTCGCGAAGCCGATCACCGCGTTCCTGTCCTCCACGGACGTGAAGATCCCCTGGCCGGGCATCTACGGCAATCTGCTAGGCGCCGACGGTCAGCCATCGGGGGCGGCGATCTACTCGCTGCAGGTCCTGTCCAACCCCGGTACGTGGATCTTCGTCACCGGCATCATCGTGGCGATCGTGTATGGGATGAACTCTTCGGCTGGGCGCTTCCAGACCTCGGTGGGCGAGATGTTCGCCGTGCTGCCGCGCACCATCTACTCTCTGCGCATGGCGATCCTGACCATCGCCTCCGTGATGGCCCTGGCCTTCGTCATGAACTTCTCGGGTCAGACCACCTCCATCGGCGCCGCGCTGGCCACGACGGGCGCCGCGTTCGCCTTCCTCTCCCCCATCCTGGGGTGGATCGGCACCGCCGTCGCAGGCTCCGCGACCTCCGCGGGTGCCCTCTTCGCGAACCTCCAGTCCACGGCGGCCGCCGGAGCCGGCCTGGATCCGCGCATCCTCCTGGCGGCCAACACGATCGGTGGCGGCATCGGAAAGATCGTCTCCCCGCAGAACCTGGCGATTGCGGCGACCTCGGTCGATGCGGAAGGATCGGACGCGGAGATCCTCAAGAAAGCCGCTCCCTATTCGATCGGCCTGCTCCTGGTCCTGTGTGTCCTGGTGTTCGTCGCATCCCAGGGCTGGCTCGGCGCCTACATGCCGAACTGAGCAGCGCCACGCCCGCTCGGCAGGTCTCGGGAGGCGATTTGCCTCCCGAGACCTGCGCCTTGTAGGCTCCCATCAGAAGCACCGACGAAGGACACGAAAGTGGCTGACTTAAGTTTTTCCAGCGACGCCCTACGCACGGCCGCTCAATACGTGGACGAAGCGGCGACCTGCACCAAGGTGACGCCTCCTACAGGGGACGCCTGCAGCCACGTCTACGCGCAACGGGTGAGCGAGCCGATCAATGACCTCAACGCAGAAGAAGCGAGTATCCAGGACGAACTCAAGGCAATGCACTCCAGCATGTTGGAGACGCTCCAGGCGTTCGAGGCGATAGAGAATGACATCGCGAATTCACTTGCTGCTCTTATCGAGGGGTAATCTCAGATGGTCACTAAAACCGAACTGTACGCGCTTGATCTAAGACCCTTTACCGCCGCGATCGAGGAGCTTGACGGGCAGCTGCAAGCCAATCAGGACAAGCTGGACGATATCGCCCACGCCAAGGAGACAATTGCGTCGGGCATGCAGGGACAGAGTGCCCAAGCGATCATCGCCAAGCTGGACACACTCGCGCAGCGGATCAACGCTCACATGACCATGATCCAACAGACACAGGCGGCACTCACCACATATCGCACTAACAAGCAGCGGCTTCAACGCGACGTGATCGATTATGTTGATGAGGCAGAACTTGATGCATTTTGTGTGAACAACAACTGGATCGTCACCCCTTCGAATACTTTTTTGTCGGCAGTTTCTCCTGCCTACCTCGGGGCGAAGTTTATCGACGCTAGTGGACGGCAAATGATCCTGAGTATGTTGGTGTCAACTTTCGAACGGTATGACCTACAAGCGGCCACCGATTCGGGTGAATATGTCAAACCCTACACAACATCACAGGGCTTCTCAACCATCGAACCCGACCGAACCATCGAGTGGGACGACGATTTTCCATACGGGTCGAAAGCAGGCCAGGCAACTCAGGAGGACTACGACAACTGGCGCAAGTGGAAGGTCATGCAGCTAGCGGCGGCCGGGGTATTGCAACACTACGACTCAGCCGACTTCTACGGGCACTTTCGGGAAAATACGGGCACCCCCAAGACCTTTGACTACGAAAAGGCGTACAGGGACGACGCCGCAATCCGAAACTACGTCAACACGGACCTCAATGCATCACTGCAGGCTGCAAACGAGGCAGTGATGGCCGGCCAGACTGACGTGACGCTATATTCCCCTAAGCATTCAGTCCCCAATCCGGCCACCGAAAACTGGCAGAGAACCATTGGCGGCCACACGATGTACACCAACACGGCCGTCAAAGTGGAGGGGGACACCGTGACCGCGACCGTCACCGTCTACGCTCGGGATAAGTGGAATTTCAATCGGGGCGAGCATGACTCAGGTTCAGGCACGCCAGATGCTGTCAACGGGCGCTTTGAGGAGCTCGGGTGGGGCAAGAGCTTCCAAAGCAGCGGCAGTGTGACCCGCACCTACACGTGGAAGGTCGGTGAACAGCCTCCCATGCTGGATACGCAGGCTACCGAAAGCAATGAAGACCGCAAGACGAAAGACTACGAAAAGTACAAGCCATGGTGAGTTCACGACAGCTACTATCGGATGAATGGCTCGACCGTTTGTTTCCGGCGCACGGTTGTTTTCAGATCCTGGACCGGAGCATTTTCCTGCGCCCAGGGGAACTTCTGATCGGGCCTTCAGACAGGTTTTTGATTATCTGCGTGGAGGCGACCGACGAGTGGAGTAGAGTTTTCGCCGAGCATTGCATCGGTGAATACACTGGCGAGCTCCACCTGCCTGACAGTCTCGCGCACCTTATAGGCGAGACCTGGTTGACGGGACCCGACCTGCCAACATATCTGGGCCTCAGCTTTCCCGCGACCGACGTGGCGGTCTGCGGGAACTACGTGTACATCTTGTTCCCTGTCGGAGCCTGACCAATGAAGTCACACTTTCGTTTGTTTCTTCCCATGCTCGTCGTCGCGGCGCTCACCGCTGCCTGCAACCCGTTCACCCCCAAAGCCTCCGCGCCTCAATACCCGCAGGATCCCCGCTTCTCCGAGTTCGTCTTTGACTTTAACGAAGAACCAAAGGTCCAAACACGCGTCGATTCCCTCAACCTACGCTGGCCTAAGATCAACGCCACGGAAGCTCACGTCGTCGTCGAATACTCACGTTCGGGTATCGGCGTTCCCCAGACGGAACCAGAATTCTGGATCACGGCTGTCGCTACTGTCCCGGATGAGACAATCGCGCAGCTCATCAACGGCAGCATCGGCGACTCGTCCCTTCTGCCCGGGATCTACCCAGGACTGTACGAGTACGTCCCCCAGGACTGCCACTTCACGAACATTGACACCGCATTCGCCAATGATCGCCTCGGAGTAGACCTAGACGAGGCAACGAAAGGCTTCGCTCCGATCGACATCACCGGACTCGCAGCGTCAGAAGACTGCAATCTCATCGTCATAACAGCGCTCGGGCACAGTTTCACTCCCCCTTCGTATCCTGGCCAATCCCAGTAACGATTCTCCTGACCATCGCCACCATGACATGCTCTCCAGGAGCGCAGTGGTAACTCCCCCGGCCTCGTTGACGAAAGTACCGAAGACTTCACCTAAAGAAACACATGAAGACCCCTCTTAAGCTCCTTGCATCTACGCTCGCCGTCGCGGCGCTCACCGCTGCCTGCAACCCGTTCACCCCCAAGAACACACCGAGGGCCACCCCGACTCAGTACCCGCAGGACCCACGCTTCGCCGAGTTCACGTACGAGACCGATGACGAGCTGAAGGTACAGGAGCGTGTCGACTCATTCAACGAGCGTATGCCCGGACTGGGGGCGGCCGACGGGCACGTTATCACGGCACATTTCCGGGATGGCGCCGACCGGGAGCCGACGCCGGACCGCCAATTCTGGCTGACCGGTGTCGCCGAGGTCCCCGACACGACGATCGCCATGTTCGTAGATGACAACATCGGAGGATCTTCGTTGTTGCCCGGCATCCACCCTCTCTTGTTCGAGTACGTACCTGAGGAATGCTCTTTCACGACCGTTGATCCGGCCGTTGCAAACAAGGTCCTCGGCACCGATCCGGACGCCATCTATTCGGACTGGGGATCATTCGAGATCCGCGAGTTTGCTGTCTCCGCGCAGTGCAATCTCATTATCGTCACCGGCGATGGCCTCAACGCCTAGCACACCAACGCTCAGGACACTCATGAAACCCACTCTCAAGCTTCTCGCCCCAGCTCTCGCGGTTATCGCTCTGGTATCCGCTTGTCTTCCGTCGGCCTCCTCTGGGCGTTCGTCCAGCCACAAAACTACACTCAGCCCATCGAAGCTGGACCCTCGATTCGCTGAGTTCCGGTACACCTTCACGGAAAAACCGGAAATTCAAGAGCGCGTCGATATTCTCAACAAGCAATGGCTCAACCTGGATGCGACGGAGGCTCACCTCACCCTCGCGTTTTCCCGCACTGGCTTCTTTGAACTCAACAACGAACCCGAATTTTGGATGAGTGGCGTCGCGACCATCTCTGATGAAGCAACCACGATGCTCCTCAACAAGACGAACGACAACAGAACCCTGCTGCCAGGCATCTACCCGGGCCTTTACGAGTACGTTCCTAAAGACTGCACCTTCAGCAACATTGATCTCGAACACGCGAACAAAACTCTCCAGCGCCCCCAATTTTCACACGCAACCGTGCCCACAATTGATCCGATGATCATCCAGGATCTCGCCGTGACACAGGACTGCCATTTGATGGTCATTACCGCCCTCGGCCACCGCGGCAGCTGATTGCCACTCCTCCCCAGGCTCCGTCAATGACAGCCGAACGATCAGCCGTAGGAAAACATGAAACTCACTGTTAAGACCATCGTACCGCTGCTCGTGGTCGCGGCGCTCACCGCTGCCTGCAACCCGTTCACCCCCAAGGACACACCGAGGGCCACGCCGACTCAATACCCGCAGGATCCCCGCTTCTCTGAATTTGTCTTCGAGAGCGACGAAGAGCCGACCGTCAAGGCCCGGACGGACTCCGTGAACGTGCGTTGGCCGAACATGGAGGCGAGCGAAGCGCACGTCGTCCTCGAGTATTCCCCGGCACTTACCTTTATCCCCGCACAGGACCCCGAATTCTGGCTCACCGCTGTTGCCACCGTTCCCGACGAGACGGTGCAGCTCCTAACGGAGGGGACAACCACCGACACACTCCTACCCAGCATCTATCCCGATCTCTACGAGTACGTCCCCCAGGACTGCCAGTTCACCACCATCGACCCGAAGTTTGCGGACAATGCCCTCGCACCGGATAAGGAGAAGATCCCACGCGACTTCGGTCCCATGAACCTCGAGGCGCTGGCTATGTCCGAAGATTGCCACCTTCTCGTGTTGACCGCCATCGGCCACTCCTAAGCGCCACGGTGCTTCGCCTCATCCTCTAGGCCCACCCCAGCCTCGTTGATGAACGTATCGAAGACTTCACACCTAAGGAAACACACGAAGCCCACTCTTCAACTCCTCGCACCCGCGCCCGCCGTCGCGGCGCTCGCGTCGGCATGCACCCCGTTTGCCCCAAGCCTCCGTGCCTCAATAGCCGCCCAACGCACGACATCGCAATCTGACCGGGTGGTGGGAGTCGCTTGCTCCAGCCTCCCGGCGCGAGTAGCCTGGCACATATAACCTCACTGAAGGAGAGCAACCGTGCCATACTTACGCTTCTCAAGCGACGAGGTTGAGCGGGCGGCAGCCAGCCTCGACCAGGGAGCACATTCCAGCGTCACGATCTCGCAGCCGGGTGGGGACCCCTGCTGCCGCGAGTACGTCAGCAGGCTGACCGCCTCGATCACGACGCTGAACAATGACGACCAGAAGCTGGACCAAGACATCGACAAGACGCAGAAGGACCTGCGGGAAACGATCAGGGTCTACGAGACGACGCAGGGCGACATTGCGCGGGCAATCGCCGAACTCCAACGTTCCCAGGGGGATTCATGATCACCAAGAGCCAGCTTCTGTCCATGGACCTGTCGTCGCTTCGCACCGTGCAAAGCGAATTGCGCCAGTCCCAGAGCAACAACCAGGCCAGGCGCAGCGGGGTCAACGAGGCCAGGGGCCACGTCCAGGCGGGATGGCAGGGCGACACCTCGCAGCAGCCGATCGCCCGGTTGCAGCGGCTCGACCAGCAAATCACTGACCACATCAACGACATTATTTCGGTCGACCAGGCCATCGACACCTACTGCTCGAACAAGGAGAACCTCCAGCGCACGGTCATCAGCTACCTGGAACTCATTGCGTCCGAGAGGTTCTTCATGGTCACAGAGGACTGGCACGTCATAGTCAGTCCGGTTGTCGGACTCATGGGCGGTCCGAACCTAGGCCCGAACGCGGCCAGGCACCAGAACAACCTGCAGGTGTACGTGGAGGCATTCATGGACTACGACCACCAGGCCCCCATCGGCGACCTGTAGCCAACCGGGCGGGGCTTCCCCCACGCCTCGTCCATCTGCGAGGCAGCGGAGGGTCCGGGCATGCCAGGCACCACCGAAAAACGAAAAACGAAAACACACTCTGAGCTAAGTCGCTCCCCGAAAGTCCCAAAACGCTCGGCGAGGGGCGATTTTTCACCGATCGCCTCCGCGGACTTTCCCGCGGAAAATAGCGGATAGGCCAACCTCGCAAGTGTTGTCCAGACAATATCGGTCGCTGGGACCTCCGGCCCAGCCATACCCTGAGTTGGACAGCACCTACGAGGAAGGATCCCCCGTGCGCATCGCTCTCTTTTCCACCTGTCTAGCAGACGTCATGTTCCCCCAGGCAGCGCAAGCCACCGTGACCCTGCTTGAGCGCCTCGGCCACGAAGTCGTGTTCCCCGAAGACCAGGTCTGCTGCGGCCAGATGCACGCCAACACCGGCTACTTCGAAGACGCAGCCAAGATCACCCGCAACCACGTCAAGGCCTTCGAACCCGTCCTGGACGGACAGTGGGACGCCATCGTCGTCCCCTCCGGTTCCTGCACCGGCGCAGCTCGCCACGAGCAGAAGATTGTCGCCGAACACGTGGGCGATGAGCAGCTGGCCAAGCAGTCCCAGCGCATCGCCCAGCACACCTATGACCTGACGGAACTCATCACCGACGTCCTGGGCCTCGAAGACGTGGGCGCATACTTCCCCCACACCGTCACCTACCACCCGACCTGCCACTCCCTGCGCATCGCCAAGGTCGGCGACCGCCCCTACCGCCTGCTGCGCAACGTCGAGGGCCTGACCCTCATCGACCTGCCCGACGCCGAGGTCTGCTGCGGTTTCGGCGGCACCTTCTCCATGAAGAACTCCGAGACCTCCACCTCGATGCTCGCGGACAAGGTCACCAACGTCATGTCCACGCGCGCCGAGGTCCTCGTCATGGGCGACTACTCCTGCCTCATGCACGTGGGCGGGGGCCTCTCCCGCCTCAACTCCGGCATCCGCCCCATGCACCTCGCCGAAATCCTGGCCTCCACCAAGGACCAGCCCTTCGAGGGCAACATTTCCTTCGCACCCGAAAGCGCACAGGTGATCTGACATGACCGAAACGTTCATCGGAATGCCCTCCGCCCCCGACTCACACACCGGCGGCTGGCGCACCACCGTCACCATCCCCGAAGACACCCTCCGCTGGGGCCCCTCCTTCCCCGAGGGCGCACACAAGACCCTGGCCAACACCCAGATGCGCCGCAACCTCGGACACGCGACGCGCACGATTCGCACCAAGCGCGGACAGCGAGTCGCCGAGATGCCGGACTGGGAGGACCTGCGCAACGCTGCCGAGGCCGTCAAGTTCGAAGTCGAGTCCCGCATGCCCGAACTCCTCGAGGAGTTCGAGCGCAACGTCACCGCCCGCGGTGGCATCGTCCACTGGGCGCGCGACAAGCACGAGGCCAACCGCATCGTCGCGGACATCATCAAGTCCAAGGGCGTCGACGAGGTCGTCAAGGTCAAGTCCATGGCCACCCAGGAGACCAACCTCAACGAGTACCTCAAGGCTCAGGGCATCAACGCCCGCGAGACGGACCTCGCCGAGATGATCGTCCAGCTCGCCGACGACATGCCCAGCCACATCGTCGTCCCGGCGATCCACCGCAACCGCTCCGAGGTTCGCGGCATCTTCCTCGATCGCATGGAGGACGCACCGCGCGACCTCTCCGACGACCCCACCGAGCTCACGGGCGCCGCCCGCGCGCACCTGCGCAAGAAGTTCCTGCACGCCAAGGTCGCCGTCTCCGGGACCAACATGGGCATCGCGGAAACCGGAACCGTCTCCATCTTCGAGTCCGAGGGCAACGGCCGCATGTGCTTGACCCTGCCCGACACGCTCATCACCCTGATGGGCATCGAGAAGCTGGTCCCCCGCTTCCAGGACGTGGAGATCTTCTCCCAGCTGCTGCCCCGCTCCGCCACCGGCGAGCGCATGAACCCCTACACGTCCATGTGGACGGGCGTCACCCCGGGCGACGGCCCCCAGGAGTTCCACCTGATCCTCATGGACAACGGGCGCACCAAGGTCCTCGCCGACCCGATCGGCCGCCAGGCCCTGGCCTGCATCCGCTGCGGCTCGTGCATGAACATCTGCCCGGTGTACCAGCACACCTCGGGTCACGCCTACGGCTCCGTCTACCCGGGCCCCATCGGCGCGATCCTCACCCCGCAGCTCACCCAGGGCCTGGACGAGAAGGATCCGGTGCACACCCTGCCTTTCGCGTCCTCCCTGTGCGGCGCCTGCGGCGAGGTCTGCCCCGTCAAGATCGACATTCCGACCATCCTCATCCACATGCGCGCCCGCACGGTTGACGTCAAGCGCAACATCGTGCCGGACGTGTGGGACCTGGCGATGGGCGTGACCACACCGATGATGTCCAACGCGAAGCTGTGGAAGGCCGCGGGCAAGCCCGCCAAGGCCACCCGGCTCTTCGCGAAGAAGGGGTCGATCGGGGCGCTGCCCTTCCCGGCCTCGCTGTGGACGCGCGCACGCGACCTGCCCGTCGCCCCCAAGGAGACGTTCCGCGAGTGGTGGAAGCGCACGCACGCGGACTCCGATGCGAACGCTCCGCGCACGGACGCGCCCGCCACGGGCATCCCGCTCGCCTCCGAGCACGGCATGACCACCAGCACGACCCCCGAGGAGGCGTGACATGAGCAAGATCACGATGGACGCGAAGACCGCGATCCTAGCGCGCGCCCGCGACGCCATTTCCCGTTCCCAGCAGGGCCGCCCCGTGCGTCCCATTCCCCGCGACTATATCCGCTCCACCGAGCACGCTCCGGGCTCGGATGCCGTCGTGGAAGAGATGATCGAGAAGCTTGAGGACTACTCCGCGCAGGTCGTCGTAGTCTCCAGCGAGGACGAGGCTGCCGACGCCATCTCTTCGTTCCTGGTCGATCAGAAGGCGACCTCGGTCGTCGTCCCCACCGGCCTGGACGAGGCCTTCAAGAAGGCGGCCGCCCGCGAGGGCAGGACGGTGCGCGAAGACAGTCGCGAGAAGGCCATCCCCACCCTGGAGCTGGACGAGATCGACGCCGTGGTCACCCGCAGCCGCGTCGCAATCTCCATTTCGGGAACGATCGTCCTGGATGGCGAGCCGGACCAGGGGCGCCGCGCCATCTCCCTGGTGCCCGACACACACGTCGTCGTCCTCAGGCGTGAGGACATCGTGCCCACGGTCCCTCAGGCGGTCGATATCCTCGGCAAGAACCCGACGCGCCCCATGACGTGGATCGCCGGTGGTTCTGCGACCTCCGACATCGAGCTCGTCCGTGTCAACGGCGTGCACGGCCCCCGCTTCCTGCGGGTCGTCATCGTCAAGTGAGCGTTTCGCTCTGACAACACTTGTGCCCGGCTGCCATTGCGCAGCCGGGCGCTCGTTTTGTCCCGAAGACCTCAGCGCAGGTAGCGGCCCGCCGCCGAGGCCTCGCCAACTGGGCCCTACGGGTGGCGCCGTGCGCCCCTCTATGCGCAGCCCGGCGCCACGACGGGTTGCACCCCGAACCACTCAATGCGCAGCTGAGCCCTACACCCCAGGCAGCCACCAGCCGCCAGAAGCACAGGGGCAGTGCACCCGATCAGGTGCAGTGCACCCGATCAGGGGCAGTGCACCCAAACAGGGGCAGTGCACCCGAACAGAAGAGGTGCATTGCCTACGGATCGGGTGCAGCGCCCCAACACACAAGAACAAACGCGGAACTGACAGAACCCATCCCCTCCCCGCCACAACCAGCCCGGGCACAGGGCGCCGAGCCGGTAATGATGACCCCGTCAGCGCAGATAGCGGCCCGTCACCGAGGCCTCGTTGGCTGCAATATCGGTCGGCGTCCCCTGTGCGACGATGCGGCCGCCCTCAATTCCGCCGCCCGGCCCCATGTCGATCACCCAGTCGGCGCAGCGAATCAGGTCCACATCGTGCTCGATGACCAGGACGGTCGCGCCGCGGTCAATGAGGCGCTGCAACACGTCGAGGAGGACCTGCACGTCGTCCGGATGCAGGCCAATCGTTGGCTCGTCGAAGACAAACAGCGTCCCATCTTGGCGGCGTCCCATCTCCGAGGCCAGCTTAAGTCTCTGCGCCTCACCGCCGGACAGGGCGGGCGTGGCCTCCCCCAGCGTCAGGTAGCCCAGGCCGAGGCTGGACAACGTCTCGAGGAGAGCACCCGCTTTCTTGAGTCCGCGCACGGCCACCCGGGCCTCGTCCACGCTCATCGTCATGATCTCGGGCAGGCTCAGGCCCTCGCGTCGGATCTCATTGGCCTGGGTCCCGTAGCGGCTCCCCCGGCACTGCGTGCACTCGATGTCCACGTCCGGCAGGAACTGAACGTCCAGGGTGATCTGCCCGGTACCGTCGCAGGTCGCGCAGCGCAGCGAGCCCGTGTTGTAGGAGAACGCGCCCGCCTTCAGCCCGGCGGCTGTTGCCTCCTCGGTGCGAGCGAAGGCGCGGCGCAGCTCGTCCAGCACCCCGGAATATGTGGCGACGGTCGAGCGCACGTTGACGCCGATGGGCGTCGCGTCGATCAGGTTGACGCGGGACATCCCGGCGGCATCCACGTCGCGCACGTGCCCGGGCAGCGCCTCACCCGCCAGCTGGGCGCGCAGCGCGGGAACCAGCGATTCCAGCACGAGCGTCGTCTTGCCGGACCCGCTCACGCCCGTCACCGCCGTCAGCGTCCCCACGGGGATGTCTACGCTCAGCGGTGCCACCGTGTGTATCCGCAAGGTCTCCAGGTGAATCGCGCCGCGCCCATCCGTGTCCGCGCCAGATTCCGACTCCCCCGTCTGCCGTTCAACCCTGCGCGAGCCCGCCATGTACGGGCCAATGCGGGAGGCGGGGGCGGCGCGGGCCTCGTCGATGGACCCCTGGAAGATGACGCTGCCACCGTTCGCGCCAGCGCCCGGGCCGATCTCGATGAGGTGGTCGGCAGCCCCGAGGACGCGCGTGTCGTGGTCGACGACGACGGCGCTGTTTCCGTCGGCGATCAGCTCGCGGATAATCGCGAGGACCCCGTCGACGTTGGCGGGGTGCAGGCCGATCGTCGGTTCGTCGAGGACGTAGAGGACCCCGGTCGTGCGATTGCGCACCGCGCGGGCCAGCTGGACGCGCTGGCGTTCGCCGTTGGACAGGGTCGAGGAGGCGCGGTCCAGCGACAGGTAGGACAGGCCCAACTCGACGAGGCGTTCCATCGGCTCAGTCATCTCGTCGACGATAACGCGGGCCATGGGCGCGACCTCATCCGGGACAAGGCCCGGGACCCGCGAGGCCCACTCGCGCAGTTCGGTCAGGGTCAGGCGGGAGGCCGCTCCCAGGTCCATACCGTCGATGAGGGTGGAGCGCACCCGCTCCCCCAGCCGCGTGCCCTCGCAGGCGGGACACGTGCGGGTGATGAGGTACTTGGAGACGCGGGCGAGGGCCTTCTCGTCCTTGGCCTTCGACAGCGCGTTTTCGACGGTGGCGACCGCGTTGAAGTATGTGAAGTCCAGGTCCGTGCCTCCCGTCTTGGTGGCCACGACGATGTGCCGTTTCTCGGGCGGGCCCTCGTAGACGATCGTCTTTTCTCCGTCGGTCAGGTCTCGGAAAGGCACGTTGGTACGCACGCCCATCTCCCTAGCGACGTCCTTCATGAGTTTCCACATGAGGGATCCCCACGGGGAGACGGCCCCTTCGTCAATGGTGAGAGACTGATCGGGCACGAGGGCGTCACGGTTCACGAGGCGCTGGACGCCCGTCCCCTCGCACACGGGACACGCGCCCCCAGAGTTGAAGGCCATCTCCTCGGCTCCGAGCCCATAGAAGGACTCCGCGCATGTCGGGCACACGAGCGGAATCTCGAGGGCGACGGCTCGCGAGGGCGGCACACGGTGCCCGTTGGGGCACAAGTAGGAGCCCGCACGCGAGAACAGGAGCCGCAGGTGGTTGAGGAGTTCCGTGGCCGTGCCAAAGGTTGAGCGCACGTCGGGCACGCCCGGGCGCTGACGCAGCGCAAGGGCGGCGGGTACATGCGCGACCTCGTCGACCGAGGCCTTGGCCACCTGGGAGATGCGTCTGCGCGTGTAGGTCGCCAGGGACTCAAGGTAGCGCCGCGATCCCTCCGCATACAGCGTGCCCAGGGCGAGGGAGGACTTGCCCGACCCGGACACACCCGCGATCGCGACGAAGGAGTTCAGGGGAACGTCGATGTCCACGTTCTTGAGGTTGTGGACGTGGGCACCGCGCACGCGAATGACGTCGGGCACGTCAGAAGCCCAATCGTCCCAGCATCTTCGGGTCGGACTGCCAGTCCTTCGCGGTGCGCACGTGCAGGTCGAGGTAGACGCGCCGCCCCAGCAGCTCCTCGATGTGTGTGCGCGCCTGGGTGCCGATCTGCTTGAGGCGCGAGCCCTTGCGGCCGATGATGATGGCCTTCTGGGAGTCGCGCTCGACGTAGACGTTCACGTGGATGTCGAGCATGGGCGGCCGCTCGTCGCCCTCGCGGCGGGGGCGTTCGATGATTTCCTCGACCTGGACGGCCAGGGAGTGTGGCAGCTCGTCGCGCACCCCCTCCAGGGCGGCCTCGCGGATGAACTCGGCGATGAGGGTGTCGCGGGACTCGTCGGTGACGTCCCCGTCGGGGTACAGGGGCGGCGAGAGCGGCACGGTCTGGGCCAGCACGTCGCGCAGGTGGTCGATGCCCTTGCCCTCCACCGAGGAGACGGGCACGATGGCCGCCCACTCCCCCAGCTTCTCGATCGCGAGCAGGTGCTTCATGACGCGCTCACGCGCAACCGCGTCGCACTTGGTGGCCACGGCGATGATCGGACGCTTGACGGAGCGCAGCTCGCGGGCGATGAACTGGTCGCCTGGACCGATGCGCTGGTCGGCGGGCAGGCAGAAGAGCACGACGTCGACCTCGGAGAGGGCCTCGCGCACCATATCGTTGAGGCGCTTGCCCAGCAGCGTGCGGGGACGGTGGTATCCGGGGGTGTCGACGAGCACCAGCTGGTAGTTATCCCCGTGCACGATGCCGCGGATGTTGTGGCGGGTCGTCTCGGGGCGACCCGAGGTGATCGCGATCTTAGCCCCGACCAGGGCGTTCGTCAGGGTCGACTTGCCGACGTTGGGACGCCCGACGATGGAGACGAAGCCGGCGCGGAAGTCCTCGGGGAAGTCGGGGACCTCAATGGTCGCGGCCGCATCCTCACGCAGGGATGCGAGCGAGGTCAGCGCCTCGAAGGCGTCCAGGTCCGCGTCCTCCTCGTCCTCCAGGTCCTGCGGGTCCACCCCGCCGTCGTCGAACTGGGCGTCGTCGCCCCGCTCACCCCCGGTCTCGCTCGCCTCGCCGAGGCCGGAGTGGATCTGCGCGCGAGCGTCGGCTTCCGGGTCCGCGGCATCAGCGGCCACCTCGATGCGCGCGTCCCCGAGGGCGTTGGGGCCGGCCATGAGTTCGTCGTCGGAGGGGAATCGCATGTCAGTTGTCCTTGTCGTCGGCGGGGTGTTGGTCGGGGGTGAGGGCAGGATAATCGGGGTCGAGGCGACAGAGAATCGTGGAGACCTGGCGGCGTCGCCCGCGCGCCTCCTCCGCACTCATCGTCACACCCGCAAGCGTGCCGGTGGCACCGGGGAGGGGGACCTTGCCGATCGCCTTGGCGAGGAGTCCTCCGACGGAGTCCACGTCCTCGTCTTCGATGTCGCGCCCGAGGAGCTCCCCGAGCTCGGAGATCGGGTAGCGGGAGGGAACCCGCCACGTCCCGGGCTCGATCTCTTCGGGTTCGGCGCTGTGGCGGTCGTGCTCGTCGGTGAGTTCTCCGACGACCTCCTCGAGGATATCCTCCAGGGTCACCAGGCCGGCGACGCCCCCGTACTCGTCGATGACGATCGCCATGTGGAAGCGCTGGGCCTGCATCTGGCGCAGCATGTCGTCGGCCGGCTTCATTTCGACCGCGTACTCGGCGGCGCGCATCATCTGCTCGGCGCGCATGTCCAGCTGGCCGCCGTTGGCCTCCCACCGGGAGACCACGTCCTTGAAGTAGAGGATGCCCCGGATGTCATCGACGTCATCGCCGACGACGGGCACGCGCGAAAAGCCGGAACGCACGAAAAGACGCAGCGCCGAGCGGGCGGGCGCGTCCGCGTCGATGGTAACCATATCGGTGCGCGGAACCATGACCTCGCGCACGAGGGTGTGCCCGAGGTCGAGGACGGAGCGAACCATGTCGCGGTCCTCCTCCTCGAAGCCCTCGGTTTCGCCCACCTCGTCGACAATCTCACGCAGGTCGGAGATCAGCTCGGCACGCACCTGAGCCTCGGTGGGGACGGGAGCGGGGCGCGCGGAACGCAGCCGACGCAGCACCGGGTCGGCCAGGTGACTGAGGCGCGAGAGGCGCCAGGCGAATCCCGCTCCCGCCAGGGCGATGCCCTCGGGGTTGCGGGCGCCCGAGCGGGCGGGGATGAAGGACACGAAGAGGAGCTGGAGGGCGGCGGTAGCGAAAACCGCGATGAGCGCGACCGCCCACCATGGCATGCCCGTGCCCGCCAGGACGATCGTGACCATGACGGCATAGACGACCTGCCAGAAGGTGCGGAATGCCCGCAGGGACAGCAGGGTTCGCCGCTGGTGGTCGACGAGCGCGTAGAGGGTGCGCGCGTTCTTGCGTTCCTCCTCGACGAGGTCCTCCACCCCCGCCAAGGTCAGGCGTTGGACGGACTGTTCGACGCACTGGGCCAGCGACGCGGCCACGAGGGCGAGGAGCGCCAGGAGCAGCAACGCCAGCGAGGGCACGCCCGGGAGCGAGGCGGCCGAGGCGGCCGAGGGGACAAGGGTCATCGCGTGGCCAGGAAGGTCAGCAAGAGCTTGCGCTGGAGCGCAAACATGACCTCGCGCTCGGCGTCGTGGGCGTGGTCGTAGCCCAGGAGGTGGAGCATTCCGTGGGTCGCCAGCAGGAGCATCTCCTCGGCGGCGCTGTGGCCGGACTCGGCCGCCTGGCGGGCGGCGACCTGCGGGCAGATGCAGATGTCGCCGAGCATGCCGGGGGGCGTGGGGTGGTCCGCCGTTCCGGGCTTCAGCTCGTCCATGGGGAAGCTCATGACGTCCGTGGGGCCGGGCAGGTCGAGCCAGCGCACGTGCAGTTCCTCCATCGGCTCGGGTTCGATGAAGATGATGTTGACCTCGGCGTCCGAGCTCACGTGCATCTGGTCGAGCACGTAGTCGGCCAGCGCTGAAAACTCGGCGACGTTGATGTCGTAGTCGGTTTCGTTGATGACCTCGGTCATGGCGTGTACTCCCTGCGTGCTGTGTGGTGGCTGCGCGAGCGCGCGCGGCGCGCAGCGCTGCGGTCGTCGAAGCGCTGGTAGGCGTCGATGATGGCGCCCACGAGTTCGTGGCGGACGACGTCGGCGCTGGTCAGGTGGCAGAACTCGATGTCGTCAATGCCGCCGAGAATGGACTCGATGAGGGCCAGGCCGCTGGTCTGGCTGCCGGGCAGGTCAACCTGGGAGGCGTCGCCCGTGACGACGACCTTCGATCCGAAGCCCAGGCGGGTGAGGAACATCTTCATCTGGCCGAGAGTCGTGTTCTGGGCCTCGTCCAAGATGATGAAGGAGTCGTTGAGGGTGCGCCCGCGCATGTAGGCCAGCGGCGCCACTTCGATGGTTCCGGCGGCCATGAGCTTGGGGAGGGCCTCGGGGTCGAGCATGTCGCCCAGGGCGTCGTAAAGGGGGCGCAGGTAGGGGTCGATCTTGTCGGTCAGGGAGCCGGGCAGGAAGCCCAGGTTCTCGCCCGCTTCGACGGCCGGGCGGGTCAGGACGATGCGGCGCACCTCGCCCGAGAGGAGGCGACGCACGGCCTGGGCCATCGCCAGGTAGGTCTTGCCCGTGCCTGCCGGGCCGATACCGAAGACGATGGTGGCGCGGTCGATCGCGTCAGCGTAGGCCTTCTGCCCGGGGGTCTTGGGGCGGATGGATCGCCCGCGCGCCGAGAGAATCTCCTCGGTGGGGGCCTCGCCCGAGGCCAGGCGCCCCAGCAGCCCGATGGCCTGTTCGACGGCCGTCGCGTCCAGGGCGGTGCCGCGCCTGGCCATCCCGATGAGTTCTTCGAGGAGCCCGGCTGCCACGTCAATGTCGGCCTGTGCGCCCGCCAGGGAGATCTCCCTGCCGGTGACGAGGAAGCGCACGTGCGGGAAGCCCCGCTCCAGGGCGCGCAGCACCTGGTCGGCCACGCCGAGGACCGAGATGGGGTCCATGTCTGCGGGGATGGTGACGCGGCCCGTCGTGTGCGCGAGGGTGACCGCCGCGAGCGTCGGCTCAGTGTTCTCCGTAGTCATACTGGCTCTATTTTACGCCGCCCTCGGTGCGAGGTGGGGCCGTGGGGCCGCCCGGCGCAGTGACCCCGGCCGCATACGCTCGCGAGGCGGGGCGAGCGGATGCGGCCGGGAGGCGCCGCAACGCACAATGAGGGCATGCCTACCCTGGAGGATCTTCTCGCCAGCCCGCCCGACCTGCCGGTGACGCGCGCGCTGGGCGACATCGCGCAAGCGGCGCGTCCGGGCGGATGCGCGCTCGTCACGGCTCCCCCAGGCACGGGAAAGACGACGATGCTGCCTGTGGCCGTCGCGGTTGCCCTGGCAGGGCGCGGTGGCGGACAGGGGCCATCAAGGATCCTGGTGACCCAGCCGAGGCGCGTCGCCGCGCGGGCGGCGGCCCGCAGGATCGCCCGTCTCCTCGGTGAGGAGGTGGGCGGCCAGGTCGGCTACTCGGTGCGCGGGGACTCGCGGGTGAGCGAGGCGACCCGGGTGGAGATGGTGACCCCGGGCGTGGCCCTGCGACGCCTTCAGCGGGACCCGGAGCTTCCGGGCGTGGCGGCCCTCGTCGTCGACGAGTTTCACGAGCGCGACCTGGACACGGACCTGGCGTTGGCGTTCGCGTTGGACGCGCGCGCGGCCCTGCGCGAGGACCTGTTCATCGCCCTGACCTCGGCCACGTTGGAGGCCTCCTCCGCCACCGCCCTGCTGCGCGACGCCACGGGCACCGATCCGGCGACCGTCGACATCCCGGGGGAGATCCACCCCCTCCAGGTGCGTTACGCCCCGGCCCCGCGCGGCGTGGAGGCCGTGGGCGCGCTGGGGTCGGAGCGCGTGGGGGTGCGCCGGGAGTACCTGGCGCACGTGGTGCGCGTGATCGAGGACACGGTGGCTGCCACGTCCGGGTCCCTCCTGGCGTTCCTGCCGGGCGTCGGAGAGATCGAGGCCGTGCGCCGGGGCCTGAGCCTGCCCGGCGTCCCGATTCTCGCCCTGCACGGACAGCTGAGCGCCGCCGAGCAGGACCGCGCCCTGTCCCCCGCCTCGGGACGCCGCGTCATCCTCTCCACGTCGATCGCGGAGTCATCCCTGACGGTCCCGGGCGTGTCCGTCGTGGTGGATTCCGGCCTGGCGCGCGAGCCGCGTTTCGACGCGGGGCGATCCCTGTCTTCCCTGGTGACGGTGCCGGCGTCGCTGGCCCGACTGGAGCAGAGGGCGGGGCGTGCGGCGCGCACGGGTCCCGGGGTGGCGGTGCGGGTCATGGACCCGGTGGACGTGGCGCGCAGGCCCACCCAGTCGGCTCCGGGCATCGCCACGCAGGACCTGACGGACGCGCGCCTGCAGGTGGCCTCGTGGGGCACTCCGGTGGAGGAGCTCGCCCTGGTGGACGCTCCACCGTCGGGGACGTGGGAGGCCGCCCGCTCCCGTCTGACCTCCCTCGGGGCGATCGACGAGGCCGGGGTCCCGACCGCTTTGGGGCGCACGCTGGCGTCCCTGCCCCTGGATCCGCCGCTCGGCAGGGCGCTCCTGGTGGCCAGCGGTGCACTGGGTGCGTCGAAGGCGGCGCGTTTCGTGGCCGTGCTGGCCGAGGATGTGCGTGCCCCGGGCGCGGACCTGGGGGGCTTCGAGCGCCGCCTGGACCGCGGGGGTGAGGCGGGCGAGCCCCTGGCGGCGCGCGTGAGGGAGACGGAGGCTCGGCTGCGGCGCCTGGCCTCGCGCCTGCCGGGCGTCGAGGCGTGGGAGAGCGAGGCCGCGGCGGGCTTCCCCGAGCGGCGGGGCATGCCTCGGACCCGCGAGGACGAGCTGGCGCTCACGTGCGCGCTGGCGAATCCGCAGTGGATCGCGCGCAAGCGCCCGGGTTCGGCCGCCTACGTGCTGGCGGGCGGGGTGGGGGCTGAGCTTCCGGGTTCCTCCCCTCTCGAGGGGCAGGAGTGGCTGGCCGTCGCGTCGATCGATCGGGCGCCAACGTCCCGCCACGCGCGCATCCTGGCCGCCGTTGCCCTATCGGAGGAGGACGCGCTGGCGGCGGGGGCGGCGCTGAGGCACGAGGACACGCGGGCGTCGGTCGAGCGCGGGGCACTGCGGGCCACGCGCACGCGTTCCCTGGGGGCGATCCCGCTGTCCTCCTCCCCCGCGTCCCTCGGCGCCGAGGAGGCTACCGCGCTGGCGGCCGAGCATCTGGCGACGCGCGGGCTGGGCGAGCTGGGCTGGGGGAAGGAAGCCTCGTCGCTGCGCGAGAGGATGGCGGCGGTGCGCGCCGCTCTGGGGGATCCGTGGCCGGACGTGTCCGAGGCGGCCCTGGCCTCGAGTGCGGGGGCCTGGCTGGCCCCGTGGGGGCGGCGCCTGGCCGAGGGAGCGCCCCTGTCGTCGGTGTCGATGCTCGAGGTGCTGCGTTCCCTGCTGCCGTGGCCCGAGGCGGCGCGCCTGGATGAGTTGGCTCCCGAGAGGCTCGAGATTCCCGCCGGGGGCACCCGGCCGGTGGATTGGGCCGGAGCACACCCGGTGCTCACCCTGCGCGTCCAGCAGGCCTTCGGGTGGAGGGACACGCCCCGGCTCTTGGACGGGCGCGTTCCCCTGGTGCTGCACTTGACGGATCCGGCGGGGCGCCCGGCGGCGGTAACCTCGGACCTCACGTCCTTTTGGGCGGGGCCGTATCGGGAGGTACGCGCCCAGCTGCGCGGCCGCTATCCCAAGCACCCGTGGCCGGAGGATCCGCTCAGCGCCGAGCCGACGAATAGGGCCAAGAGGAGGCGCTAGCGCGCGCCAAAACCCTCCCGCGCGACGCGGGAGGGCTGGTATAGCGCGGGCGGACGGCGCCTCGCACCGCGCGAACTCGCGGGCGCGGAGAGGCGCCCGCGGCGCGGTCATTCGCTGATCTTGCCGACCACTCCACGCCCGTCGGGCAGGTTCTTGGACGGCATCTGGTAGGCGTCGAGGTCCGCGATTGCGGGGCGCTCGAGGCCCAGTTCGCGCAGCTGCGCGTAGGTCGACATGCGCACGGGGCCGAGCTCGGCGACGGGCTGGCCCTCCTGCGTGAGCGTGACGACTTCCCCGGATGAGGCCCGCGCGAGCGCGGCCCCCACATCCTGCTTGAAATCACCAATATCTAGAGCCCTCATGGGACTATCTAAGCACGCCGGGGGGCCTTGAAACCAGCCGCGCGGTCACCATATGACACATGGCACCGATACACCGGCTAAACGAGCGTCACACGAACCCGTGGCAGTGACAATCACCACGCGCCGAGTGTTCGCCTGGTGGAATAGCTCGGCACCGCGCGCGTTGAGGAAAGAGACTTTTCCGAACGTAAGGAGCAACATGTCCACGAATCCGATCGAAGACGTCGACCTGCTGGTCGTCGGAGGCGGCAAGGCCGGCAAGTCGCTGGCGATGGAGCGCGCGAAGGCGGGCTGGCGCGTGGCGATGGTGGAGCGTCGCTTCGTGGGCGGCACCTGCATCAACGTCGCCTGCATTCCGACGAAGGCGCTGGTGAACTCGGCGCGGCGCCTCGCGGATGCTCGCAGCGACGAGGCCTTCGGCGTCGTGGGCACGGACGGTGCTCGCGTTGACCTGGGGAAGCTGCGCGCCCACAAGGAGGGAATCGTGGGGGCGATGGTGGGCGCCCACGAGAAGATGTTCGCTGCCCCCGGCCTGGATTTTGTGCGCGGAGAGGCCCGTTTCGTGGGCGAGCGCACGGTGAGCGTCGCCCTGGAAGACGGCGGAGAGCGGACGATCCGCGGCGAGCGCGTCCTCATCAACCTCGGGTCTCGCCCGGCCCGCCCCGCGATCCCGGGCCTGTGGGAGTCGGGCGCGTGGACGAACGAGGAGATCCTGCGCCTGGAGGAGCTGCCTTCTTCCCTGGCGATCATCGGGGCCAGCTACATCGGCGTGGAGTTTGCGTCGATGATGGCGACCTTCGGCGTGGATGTCACTCTCATTTCCTCGGGAGAGCACGTGCTGCCGCGCGAGGAGGAGGACGCGGCCCACGTCGTCGAGGCAGGCCTGGAGGCGGCGGGCGTGCGGATCGTGCGCGGAGTGCGCGCGCAGTCGGCGTCTCGCTCCGGCAACGAGACGACCCTGGTGCTTTCGGATGGCTCCTCGGTCGCCGCCGAGGCGGTCCTGGTGGCGGCCGGTCGCGTGCCCAACACTGATGGCATCGGCCTGGACGAGGCCGGGGTCGCCCTGGATGAGCGCGGTTTCGTCGCGGTCGATGAGCACCTGCGCACGAGCGCCGCGAACGTGTGGGCGGCCGGCGACTGCGCCGGCACGCCGATGTTCACCCACGCCTCGTGGTCGGACTTCCGCATTATTCGCCTCCAGCTGACGGGTGCCGCCGAGGATGATCCGGCCACGTCCACGGCCGGGCGCACGATCCCCTACGCGGTGTTTGCTTCCCCGGAGCTGGCGCGCATCGGCTTGAACGAGGAGGAGGCGCGCGAGCGCGGCCTGGACGTGCTGGTGGCGCGTGTTCCCACGGCGGCGATCCCGCGGGCGAAGACGCTGCGCTACGCGGGCGATGGTTTCTGGAAGGCCGTCGTGGATGCGCGCACCCACGAGATCCTGGGCGCGACGTTGATCGGCCCGAACGTGTCCGAGGTGATCACCGCGGTTCAGGTGGCGATGGCCGGGCACCTCACCTACGAGCAGCTGCGTTTCCTCCCGGTTGCGCACCCGACGATGGCGGAGGGCCTGCAGGTTCTCTTCGATTCACTGGGCTGAGACCTGCGGGAGTTACGGGCATAGAGGGGCGGGTGGGTCCGAACGTTCGTTCGGACCCACCCGCCTTGACGGGGCCGCCCCCGCGCTTGGTGCGCGGGGGCGGCGACGTGTGGGGCGATCAGCCAAGCCACGCGCCCGAGGAGCTGAAGTGGAACCAGGATCCGTTGATGCGGACCCATCCGGTGGCCATCTTCCCGGACGCGGTGTCCAGGTAGTACCAGGTGTCCCCGTCCTTGAACCAGCCGGTGGTCATCGCACCGTCGGCGCCCAGGTGGTACCAGCCGCCGACGTAGGTCCAGCCAGTGGCGGCCTGGCCGTTGGCCTTCAGGTAGTACCAGGTGCCGCCGTCCTTGACCCATCCGGTCACGATGTGGCCGGAGTCGTCCAGGTAGTAGCGGGCGGTGCCGTCGTTGACCCAGCCGGTGGCCATGACGCCGCCGGCGTTGAGGTAGTACCAGGTGCCGCGGTCGTTGAGCCAGCCGCTTCCGGCGCGGCCGGAGGCGCTCATCCAGTGCCAGGCTCCGTCGTAGTGGACCCAACCGGTGACCATGATGCCGGCCTCGTTGAAGTAGTAGTCGGCGTCGCCGATGGTGGCGTGGCCGCTGTGCTCGCAGTAGCCGTCGGCGTAGCAGTAGCTCCAGCCGTTGGCTCCGTTGGACCAGGCGCCGCCCTCGCGCACGTACTCGTCAACGTGGAAGTGGACGGGTGAGGTGACGTCGTCGTCGGCGCGCGGATCCTTGTTGCGGCCTTCGGCGGTGAGGGTGGCACTCTCCTGGGCGGAGGCCCCGGCCAGGGAGGAGACGTTGACGGGGCCGGTCGCGACGGTGACGGCGCCGTTGAAGGAGCCGTCGGCGCTGCCCTGCGCGGTGGCCAGGCCGGCCACGTCGAGGGTCACGTTGGTGACGGGTCCGGTGACGGTGGCACGCACGTAGATGGTGCCGGACACGCGCGCGTCGGCCAGGGGCTTCCAGTCGGTGGCGCCGTCGCGCGAGTACTCAATCGCTCCGAGGGTCGGCTTGGGCTGGTCCTTGAGGACGGCTGCCAGCGCGTTCACGAGGCCCGCACCGCGGTATTCCTTGCCGTCCGTGGGGGCGGCGAGGCGGTCGTAGGTGTAGCCGGCCTGCTTCTTGAGCAGGTCGATGGTTTCGTCGGCCGTGTAGTCCGGGTGGATCTCCTTGATCAGCGCGGCGACACCGGCGGCATGCGGGGAGGCCATCGAGGTTCCCGACAGGTAGGCGAAGGGGGGTTCCCTCTTCCACGTGGGAATGGTCGACCAGATGCGCGAGCCCGGGGCGGCCACGTCGACGGAGTTCTTGCCGTAGTTGGAGAAGTTGGAGCGCTCCAGGGGGTCGGTCGCCGGGTTGGTGCCGGTGGGCAGTGCGAGGGCGGCGACGGAGACGACCGAGTCGTTGAGCATGGCGGGAACGTCGATGCCACCGTGGACGTCGCGCTCGTGGGCGGCTCCCTCAACGTCGTTGGGGGATGCCGCGTCGATGGTCGGGTTGTCGTGGTCGTCGTTGTCGTTACCTTCGGCGGCGACGTTCACTACGCCGTGGTTCTTCGCGTAGCGGATGGCGCGCGAGGCGGCCTCGAGTCCCGCGGCCTGGGAGCCCTCGCTGGGCATCCAGAAGGCGTAGGGGTCCATGTAGTAGCTGGAGTTGGTGACGTCGATGCCGTGATCGGCCGCCCAGTCGAAGCCGCAGGCCACGTACTCGGGGTAGAAGGAGCCGGCGAGGTTGGAGACCTTGATGCCGACCAGGGTGGCGTCGGGTGCGACGCCGTCCACGCCGTAGGCGTTGTGGGAGGCGGCGATGGTTCCGGCGACGTGGGTGCCGTGGTAGTGGTCATCCTTCCAGGCCGAGGGGTCCTGGTTGGGGATGCCGTTGACCTGGCAGCCCACCGACAGGGACGCGTCGATGCGGTCCTTGAGGTCCTTGTGGTCGGGGTCGAGGCCGGTGTCCATGACGGCGACGGTGACCTTCTCGCGGGGCACGTCGACCTGCTGGGCCTCGATGGAGCCGATGGCGGTCAGGCCCCAGGCGTTGGCGTCGCCCTCGTCGGGAGTGAAGTCGGCGAGCTGGGAGTCGGCGGAGAGGCCGGTCGTGCGAGTGCTGGCGGCCTCGGAGACGGCTGCGACCTCAGCGGGGGTGTTCTGCGGCTGTTCGGTGCGGACCTCGTCGCCGGTGACGGTCTTGTATCGGGTGGGGCCGATGGAGTGGTAGGAGATGCCGGCGTCGACCAGGCTCTTGCCGAGGTCGGGGGCGAAGGATGCCTTCACGGATTGGACGAAGAAGGCGTTGAATTCGGGGTACTGGGCCAGGACCACGCCGTTTTCCGAGGCCTTGGAGACGGCCGCGTTGAAGGTGTAGCGCGAGGCGTCGGCGGGCAGGTTGACCGCGTAGTTCATGACCTCGTCGCGGGCGCGCGCCTCGGAGGTGATGCCGGGGACGCCGGCCGCATGGGCGGGGGCGCCGAGCGCGGTCATCGTCAGGCCTGCCGCGAGGGCAGCTCCCCCTGCAATGAGGGTCTTCCATGAGCGTTGATGCATTATCAATCCTCGTTTCTGTACTGATAGGGGCGCGCCGTTGGGCCGATCCGCACAGTGCGCCGTCTGCCTATCGTGTCAAGGATTGCGACAAACCTGCCAGAGGGTTTCACATTTTAAGAAATCTTGACCCGCGGGTCGGAAATGCTTGACCGTCAACCGCGGCCAGGCGGCGCCACGGCGACGCGAACTCGCGGGGCACCCCGACAGCGTCGGTCGAAACGCTGTCATGGCGGGGCTTCGCTGGCGGTGGCGCCGGGTGCCGGAACCTACCGACCAGATCATTAGACACTAATTCAAAACTGAAAAGTCACTGAGAGCAGTCACGCTATCCAACGTTGCAACCATGGGCATTCCTCCCTTCGTCACACCGGATGCAGAGCTTGACATTTGCGGATGAAACAACGAATCATGTGTGCTACGGTCAGTAACGTCAGTCACACGCCAGTGGTGGGAGGCATCGATGCCATCATCCATTTTCCTGAGCTTCGACGCGCCGGATGGGGTGCCCGCGACGCCGCGCCGCCTGCATGCCGCCCTGGCGTCCGTGCTGGACCTGCCGCCGGGGGTGAGTCCCGGGCGCGCGGCGCGCTTCGCGAACCTGGCATGCCGCCCGGTGCACGGGGCCGGGGTGCCGAAGCCCTATTCGCTGGGTGAGCTGAGCTGCTCCGAGTCGACGTTTGGGGTGGAGGTGCGTCTGTTGGACGATCGCCTTCTCGACACGCTGGACGCGTGGTTGTCGTGGGGCGGCGTCATGCGGATTGGGGCGGGAACGCCGCAAGACGCGACGCTGATCGCGTTGGATGGGCAGATCGTGGCCCAGGCCTCGTGGGAGGAGCTGGCCGAGCGCGACGAGGACACGGCGTGGGAGGTGCGACTGGTGACGCCGACGACGTTTTCGTCGAGGGGTCAGCACGTGCCGGGCCTGACTCCGGCCACGATTGCGACGAGCCTGCAGCAGCGGTGGTGGGCGTGGAACAGACGGCTCGCTCCCCCACGGATCGACCGGGACGAGATGGCGAGCGTGCTGGCGACGCAGGACTTTACGCGCAGTTCGATGGTCGCCCTGGGAATGCCACGCGGCGCCGAGCAGGGGCGCCTGTCCTCCCGCAGGATCCCGGCCCACGAGGGTCGCCTGCGCATCAGCGGCGTCGAGGGAGCCGAGGCCACCCGCGTCTTCTCGCGCCTCATGGCCCTCTCGGCCTACACGAACGTCGGCTCACACACCAGCTACGGCATGGGCGTCATAGACGCGGTCGCGGCGTAAGATCAGGAGCAAACAACAGACATGCAAAGAATACACCAATGGTTCTCACGCCACCAACGTCGGATACTCATTGTGAGCGGGATAGCCATAATTGCTATCATCAGCGCCGTGTTCGGACTCTGCATCACTCAGTCTGCGGAAGATTTCGCAAATCAGTTCTTATTTCAACTGTCATACTCACTACTCGCACTCATTCCAACATTCTTCATTGTTGAATCAATTGGTAAGGGCCTATTGCGACTAAAGGGCCGTATTGACCGTGGGCTCAAAGATAAGAAAATCCTACTCGTCGGCGATACATTAGAGCGCAACAACGTTTATGCTCAGATAGAGCACTCAGGACTCTTCGACAAGAGGAACATAACCAACGCGGAAACCCATGCCGACTATACATGTACGGACTACGATCTGATCATTCTCTGCTTCAGTGACATTTTTCTAGAGACGGTCGACAACGGCAAGAAACGCATACTAAATGATACGCAGACTGCCTTACTAGCAGACACACTGACATCAATCGGAAACAGCAACGACACGAAAATCGCTCTTGACTCCAAAGTTGACATAGTCGGTCTAATCGTCCTCTGTCCTCCTGGTTCGTTACACACAGATATGCAAAAAGATCCGTTCCGACGCCCCTTCACCGTTGTTGTCAACCAAATTGGAAGGATGATAACGGACATCTTCTCACTGCTTACAACATTGCCTCTGCGGAACCGCGATTAGGAAGAAACGCGTCATGTCTAACGTTCTCGTCATGCTGCAGACGAACAGCAATCAGCCGTTCATCTTCTCCTCGCCTCGCCTACGCGAGCAGATCGGAGCCTCCTTCGAGATCACCCTGCTGTCCCAGTGGGTCCAGGAGGCCGCTTTCGACCTGAAGGTTCCCTCCATCACGACCGACGAGAAGGGAAAGAAGGTTCTCCCCTCCTCCTTCTGGGTCTCGGATTCCTCGGGTAAGGTGATCGTCCGATTCACACAGGACGACGGCGTCCCCGAAGCCCTTGCGCGGACCCTGATCAGGGAGGTGACGCTCCGGGCGCTGGCCGACGCCCCTGGCCTCGACGTGACGGGGGTGTTCATCCCCACGGACCAGGAGCGGGTCGTGGCCACCGACCTGGACAGGCTCGATCGCGAGTTCAGCGCGTACTCGCTGAACCGCCGCCCGGCGGCGGCACGTTTCCCGCAGTTCCCGTTCCTGAAGAGGGCGGACGAGTCGGCGTTCCCCGCCTCAGCAGCACTCTCGGATGAGGAACTCGACAGGATCCACGAATACGCGAGTCGCTCACTCAAGGTTCCGATTCTTTCGGACGACAAAGGGCAGATCCCAACTCAAACCGAAAAAGACAAAGATCGATCTCTGTCGCTCCCCTCGCGTGTCAAGCGCGCATGGTCGCGTTCGGCGCGCCGCTTACAGCTCAGGGAGGTCATCAAGCGCCAGGATTCAAATCTGAGTGAGGAGGAACTCACAGAGCGAATCAAGAAACTGAACGAGGACCCATTTCAGCTGGAGAAGGCGTTTCAGCAAACGCCCGATGAGGATGACGCCGCAAAGGAGGTTCCTGAGTTAGCATCCGTCGGAGTCATCCACATCGACGGCAATGGCGTGGGTGCGATCATGCGTGACCTCGGCACGGCATACGAGACAGTTAAGACACACATCGGTTCCTTTGAATCCACTGCAGATGAGTGCAAACCAAACCCTTGTGAACGCGACAAGGACCCGTTTCAATGGTTCATCATGGAGGTGAACTACCGTCTTGACAGGGTCGTCAAAGAAGCGGTTACCCGCTCGTGGGCTCACGTTGAGTACCTTGCAAAGAAGGACGATGTTGATCTCGTTCCCGTCGTTCCGGTCATCGTGGGCGGCGATGACGTCACGGTCTACACGGACGGGCGCTATGCGATTCCCTTCGCTGAGGCCTATATTCGCCATTACGAGGAGCTCACGAAGGACGATAGTCTCTTGTCGGTTCTCGCCATCGTTGCAGGCGGGAAAAAGGCCGATGCACCTGAGCGGGACTGCTTCAGGCTTGAAGGCTACATCGTTCAAGAACCTGGTCCCCTCACGGCCTCGGCGGGCGTGGCCATCGTCGGCCGTAACTTCCCGTTCCACATCGCCTACGACCTGGCGGAGGGCCTGGTGTCGCGCGGGAAGAAGCTCGGCAAGAAGCCGGGGGCATCCCCCTGTTCGACGATCGACTTCCACGTGCTGCGCGACACGACGGTCCTCGACCCGCAGGACACGCTGGACGAGTACGAGGGCCGCACGCAGCGCCCCTTCCTCGTCGGCCACTATGCGCCTGGACGGATCGGGACGGCAACCACGGCCTCGGCTTCCGACGGAGCGCCACAATCACTGGACCAGTGGCGACAAATCCTCCAAGCGGTCGCCGCCTTCGATGGTAAGGACCCGGATTCCCCCGACAAGGCGCTCGGCGATCCGTTCCCGCGCGCCCGCGCGAACCGCATCGTCAAGCTGCTCGCGGAAGGCAAGGAAGAGCAGGCCGCAACAGAGTGGGGCGACGCGCTACAGAATGCCCCCAGTGCTGGACTCCTTGCCCAACAGTTGAAGCTTCTCCCACCGCACTCGTCGAGCTCCGATGAGGCTGGCGAATCCCTCAAGCAGATCAAGTGGCTCCTGGACCTGATCGACCTGTCCGAGAACTTGCCTGACGGGTATATCGCTTGCCGAATAGCCCGAGACGCCAACGGCCAGATAGCTTGCGACGAAGCGTCAGGCGCAACCACCGCAGGAGGTGCCAAGTGAGCGCTGAAACTACGACGAATAGCATCACCCCCGCAAGCGGTCATGTCACCATCGTGTTCACCTCCGACTGGGGCGTGTCCACGGGGGTGGGCCAGGCGGGCCGCACGCACTCAAAACTTGAGCGCGGCAGCGAGGGGCAGCCGGTCGTGCGCGGCACCGTCATCACGGGTGTTCTGCGCGAGCAGGCCTCCATCGCCGCCCGCGCGCTCGACAGCGCGGCACGAACGTCCGGCACACCCGGTGCTCCCGATGCTGCCCACGACACCAAGGGGCCGTGGGAGCGCTTCGCCGAGTGGCTGTTCGGCCAACGCCCCGACCTTTCCCCAAGGGAACGCCCCCGACCCCGCCACGTGATTTTCACGGATGCCTCGCCCATCGCACACGTGCCCGTCCACGACACCGTGTCCCTGTCCATCGACCCCGACACGGGGACCGCACGCGACCAGATGCTGCGTTTCACGGAGCGGGCCGCGCCGGGGGTCCTCACTGGAACCTTCCAACTCATCGACGAGGCGAGCGCACCTCTCGGCGACGACAAGGCAATCAACGCAGCCCACTTCCTCCTGGGCGTCGCGGGCCTCATGGTCCGAGGTATCGGCTCGGGACGCAGCGGAGGCGACGGCGAGTGCACGGTCGCGGTCGTCGATAGAGACAATTTGGCGGATGGCCAGCTTGATGGCGAAGCTACTAAAGCTCTCGCGAGGATCAAGGAGAGTGTTGCGTGCGAGGGCGACGATTCCTCGCAGAAGTTCACGTACACGACGGCGGACGTCAAGGCAGTCGCCAAGGCCCTGCGAGAGCTCGTTCGAGGACAGCTGTCGGAGGTCCCTCAACTGCCATGTGAGTCGCAGGAGCGCAAACGCCTGGACGTCACGATGCCCTCGTCCGACCGTGCGGAGGCAGGCGACACGACGTGGTACGAGGCGAGCCTCGACATCGTGCTCGACTCTCCCATCGTCTCCTACGAGGTGCCCTTCTCCAACGAGGTCCGATCCCTGGACTTCCTGCGCGGAACGGTGGTGCTCCCGTGGTTGCATCGGACGTTGGCAGCAAGCGCCGCCGACGATAAGAAAACTCTCCTCGCCGAGGCGGTGACGGGCGGGCACCTGCTCGTCTCCGACGCGCTGCCGGTCATTGACGGCGTTGAGGGGCTCCCGGTTCCCCTGACGCTCACGAGGGACAAGACGCCGACCTCCGACTCGACCATTACCCTCTATGGTGTTTCCCGCGCGGATACAGGGAAGATTCCCGTTCGCGGGGGGTATATTTTCCTCGCCCTGCGAACGGCGATCGATGCGGGCCCCAGCGCCCAAACGGATGACTGGTACGGCAAACCACCCTTGCGCGGTCGGCAGACGACCGCGATCAACTCGGAGACGGGCGCGGCCAGCCAAGGCCAGCTGGTCCTGGTCGAGGCACTGCCCGAGGGGATGAGGATGCGTGCTCACGTCTGGATGTCCTCTCATCTCTGGAAAGCCTGCAGGGTCGACGACCTGCTCGACAATGAGCTGGAAGCCCGACTGGGGTCACGCAAGCTGACGGGTACTTTCGGGTCCGCGCGGTGCACTCTTCACAAGGGCAACGTGGGTGAGCGTCCCAGGCCCGTTCCACCAGCCAAGTCGGACGCTGAAGTGAGTGCAACCATTTGGTTCACCTCCGACGTGATCGCACGATCCGCTGGACTCGGGCCCGGCGGGACCGTCGAAGATCTCATTCGGGCGTTCGAGCGCGAGGGTATCGTCCTCAACGACGTAGAGGCGGCATCGATCCGCCATCGTCGCATCGATTCATGGTCTCCCGTGGACAACGGCCCACGCGCGACTCGCCTGGCCATTCAGGCTGGCTCCGTCTTGCGGGTGAGCGTGAGCGCCGAGAACCACATCAAACTCACAGAGCTTGCCCCCTTTGGAGTCGGCGAGTTGACGGCGCAGGGCTACGGCCGCTTCGTCATCGATCATCCTCTACTCAGCTCCGGCTCTGTCACAGTCACGAAAGCAAAGCGTGAGCACTTCGTGCCCGCAAAGAACCCAAAAGGAGGCGAGGAGAAGTGACACTCACACGCTACAAGCTCACGCTTGATCTTGAGCTGACATCGGAGCTGCACATCGGCGGAGTCGACAAGGTCCCCGAACGCGACGGGGAGGGAACTCTCATCAGGTTCTGCCGCAACGGCCTCGGCGAGCCGACAATCCCCGGCAGATCCATCAGGGGTGCCGTGCGCACCGCATGCGATGCGACACGGAAGAACCTGAAGGCTGCGGGCGACTCGAGAGCTAACGAGGGCGGCGTCTTCAGCGACGCGGCATGGGAGTCCCTGTGGGGTGACGATTCAGCCCACACCGGGAAGAGCCACGGCGAGATCGGCCTACCCCAGGATGCCGTCCTACCTATTCGACGAAGCGCGTTGACTTTCCAGGCAGTGTCTTTTGCTAACCTTTGCAATACAGAGCTGCCAAAGCGCCACAGTGTCGGAATCGACCGGGCGACGGGAGCCGCGTCAAAGGGTGCCCTCTACGAGCACGAGTTCCTCCCCCGGGGAACCAGGTTCACGGCGGTTATCACGGCGGAGGGCCGCGACAACGAGGAGATGACCCACGAGCAATCGAAGGGGATACCTGGCCCGGCGTCCACCGATGCGGTCAAGAAGCTCCTTGGTTTGATCGTCTCCATCCTGGATTCCAGCACAGTCACGCTGGGCGGACGCACCGGATCCGGACAGGGAACCGTGAGGCTCCGTAGCTCCGATCTTCGGGTTGTCGCCAGGACGACGGACGACAAGGGAAAGAACCTCTCCAAAGTGGTTGATGCCCTTGTCGGCAAGGAAGAAGGTCCACTCGAAGAAGACACGGGAAACGAGGAGGACAAGGGGCGTAAGCAGAAGGAGACAGACGACGAAGACGAGTCCTGGCCTGTCGACAATCCCATGCTTGTCACGATCAAGTGGTGGTCTCCGACCGGCATTTTCGTCGCAGAGGACGAGGAGCTGACGAAGCAGCGTCAGGCGAAAGCACGAGCAGAGGGAAACCCTGAAGCCCCCGAGGTCACAGAACCACTTCGAGATCCCTCTGTTGATTGGGACAACGCTCAGCTCCTCATCCCGGGCACATCGATCCGCGGCGCTTTACGATCGAGGGTCTCGCGCATCGCGCGCACAGTGCTTGCTGCACGCGGCGACCTGGAGCCCCTTGCCTCGCATGACGTCCACGAGCAGATCGCCAACGAGCCGAACCTCGTGCGATACATGTTTGGTTGCACCGAGTATCGGGGTGCGGTCACCGTCCACGACTGCCTGTCGACGGAGCTCGGCACACGCATCGAGGTCACGCACAACGCGATCGATCGTTGGACGGGCGGGGTGATCGACGGCGGGCTCTTCACCGAGGCCGTTTATCTGGGCACGGCGTGGGAGCCGATCCGGATCGATATTGACCTGCGGCGCCTGTTGAAGAACATCGAGACGGAGAAGCGCCCGGAAGCCAAACGCAACCCTGCCAATGCCAACGAGGCGGAGAATGGTTCGGGCAACGGCAAGCAGTCGAAGGCTACTGATGCCGACTACGCTCACGCCGCCTTCGTACTGCTTGGGTTGGCGCTCGCCGAGTTGGCGGCGGGCACGCTGCCCTTGGGTAGCCGTTCGACGCGAGGCCTGGGCCAAGTCGTCGTTTCGTCGTTCGATATTCGCGGCCACGCCCACGATCATGTCAAGATTCCAACAAAGAAGCTCTTTGGCGACCAGGTGCTCGAGCACCCGGGCACCGCAGCGATTCCCGGCTCTTCATAATTGAGGGTGTAGTTGGGGTTTGAATCCTCCGGTTTCGAGGAGTGCTCGCGTGATGTAGTGGGTGAGGTTTCGGAATCCGAGTGCGGATCCGCGTAGGTGTTCGAGGCGGCCGTTGATGGCTTCGGTAGGACCGTTGCTGGTGTGGGGATGATCGAAGTAAGCCAAGATGTCTCTGGCTCGGCGTTTGAGCGTTCTGCCCAGCGTGATGAGCTCGGTCAGGCCCCTCGGTACGCGCGTGGAGGTCAGTGTGTTGATTTCGGCTTGCATCAGGGCCTTGCCGCGGATTTTGTTGGGATCGCGGTAGGCGTCGATAATACTCTGGTACACGCTCCAGGTGACTTCGAGTGCGACGTGGCAATCGCTGGCGAACAGGTCGAGGATCTGGTGTTGCTGGCGTGGGGTGAGCAGGCAGGATCTGGTGTGTAACATCCTGCGGGCCTTGTACAGGGGATCCGTGGCACGCCCGCGCCGATGGTGGAGTTCTTGCTGGATGCGCCTGCGGCACTCATCGAGAGCATCACCGGCGAGGTGTACGACGTGGAAGGGGTCCATGACCGCCCTCGCGTCTGGGAGCTCTTCGGCGGCGGCGCTCTTAAAGCCGGTGAATCCATCCATTGCGACGATCTCGATGCGTTCGCGCCACGTATCGGGCTGGGAGGCCAGCCAGGTTTTGAAGACCCGCTTGGATCGGCCCGGAATCATATCCAGGAGCCGGGAGGGACCACGACGGTCTCGTATAGGAGTCAAGTCCAAGATGACGGTGACGTATTTGTCCCCGTATGGGGTGTGTCGCCACACGTGTTCATCCACGCCAATGACGCACACCCCCTCGAAACGATCAGGATCATTGATGAGTATGCGCTGGCCTTCACCTAAGATCGCGGTATTGGCAGTGTTCCACGACACGGCCAATACGTCGGCGACGCGCGCCACCGTCAGATGGTGGACCACCAGGCCTACCAGCGCCCAGCGCACCGCTGCACGCGAGAGCTTCGCGCGCGGGTCGGCCGCTGCACTCATGTTTTGACGCCACACGTGAGCACACTCTGGGCAGCGGTAGCGGCGCACGCTCACGTGCAACATGGTGGGGTGCCACCCGTAGGGTACGTGAGCCAAGCGCCTGACCACCGTGTCACGTACGACGCCCTCACCCCCACACTGTCGGCACCACCGATCCTCACCCACTACCTTGCAGGCCAAGACGGTCCGATCGTCTCCTACACGTTGACCCATCACTTCCAGTCCTAGGTCATCCAGGCCCGTGAAGGCGCTCAGATCAGGGCGATCAAAGGTAGCATTGGACATGTCGAGGTCTTTCAGATGGACGGTGTCGGAACCCCCATCATCGGAAGACCTCGACCTCTACCCCGCCACGACACGCCGAACCCCGCATACCACCCCCACACCCTCAATTATGAAGAGCCCGATTCCCCCGCCGCAAGATCGATGCGATGCGCAACGCAGGCTCGCTGGAGCTGTCCTTGGCTTCTTGAAGACGATTGAAGGCGCGGAACAGTGGTCCGAGCGATTTGATGAAGCCCCTGCAAACGGCGGCGCACGATCGAAGGGCGAGGAGAATACTCATGAGTGAACAAGTTCAGACAGCAACGCTGACGTGCACGCCGATCCGGACGGTCTCCGGAGGCGCGCTTATCCTGGGTGATTTCTTGACGCGCGTTTGCTCATGTTGGAGCGGTGATCTACATGGCCTGGCGTTCGCGACGAACGGGACGTGGCCGGTGCTGGGATTCGATCGGAAGTCCTCCAAGGATTCACAGGAGCTGTCAGTAGCTCCAGTCGAAGGCCGTTCCTTCGACGACAATATGGTCTTCGAGCTGCGCCTGTGGGTGCCGGTTGCACATACTGACGATCCCGAAGACGGCACCTTGTTGGCTCGTGAGTTCCGTTGGGTCAACGGCGTGGGTGCCGTGGACTTGACGCTTGAAGCTGGCACTGAATGCAATGGAACTACCTCTGTCAGGGGATGGGTGCACAACATGGGCTATCTGAAGCACATGCCCGCCGACTCTGACACTGGGAGAGTCGACAACAGCCAAATGATGGCAGCCGAGTTCATCCAAGAAGAAGAGCAATACGGAAACATGGTAGTCACCGATCAACTATTTACAGGAGCGTGGACACGATGACCAGATTCCATCACGCCTACAACGGGATTCCAACGGTTGACAGAAAACTAGCTGATCACTTTGACGCAGATACCTTCGGATACAGATCTCTTGACTATATCGCTCGAGACAGGCTATCCGGCTCTATCGACGTCGAAATCACAACCATGACACCAACCCTTCCTGGTTTCAAGACACAAGACGGCGCCCTCGCAGTACCTTCCGCATCAGGAAATCTCAACGGGGCTAGAAGCATTCAGGACGCATTCATTCCTGCGACAGCACTCAAAGGAATGCTATCGAGCGCATATGAAGCCGTAACAATGTCTCGCCTCCGAATCTTTGACAAGACACACTCGAGAACGTTCTCCCACCGTCCTCCAGCACGAAAAGCGCAATCAACCTACCCAGCTTTCCTGACACACAATGGACATTCCTGGGAGTTAGTATTTCCGTTCACCAAAGATCATATTCCTACGTGCTTAGAAAGCTGGACTAGCCGGTCGGTAATTTGTTTTATCGATTCCACCGCGGGAAAAGATGGGTATACAGACATCGATGCGCTCCGAAAAGAGTTTCCACATCTCACCGAAATACGTTACAGAGCCGCCGAAGAAAATATCCAGAAGGACGCAAAGCGACTCATCGCAACACATGTGCAGAAATTCGAAGGTGAAGTCAGGGGACCCACACGAACACTCAACAAGAATACTGAGAACACTGAACCACCCAGACTCAGAGGTTTCATTGTTCGCACACGACACGATGAGAATCAGCCCATCGACTCGAAACGCAAGCGATACGAGTTCATATTTCCATTTCTTGATAGAATTAACGAAAGGAGCGCCTACAGAAGACAGCTAGACGGCACATTGGTAAAACAGTTTATATCTACCCTTCACGATTACGCGCAGAACTGCCTGAACGAGGCGCAAAGGCTCGGATACGCCTCCCCCGCAAACAGTCTTGAGGAGCAACTTAATGCCGGACGGTCTGCACTGCAGAATACGCCACGCTTCATTCATGACTACCTCAACCCTAAACTAACAAGGGGACTAACTCCCTCCGAGATTGACATCACTGACGATGCAATAGTTTCCTATTTGCGAACGGCGATCACCGAGACACGGCTTAACGGCATACCGGGAATACCAGTCTTTGTCTCACTCGACCCTAACCAGAACGCTGACGAACTGAAGCTATCATCAATCAGGTTATCCCCCGTCGGCAGAATGATTGGAAAGGACTCTATTTCCGCCTACAAGCTGGCGAAGGATCAGAACATTGATCCCGCTAGTTCGCTCGACACAACAAGTCCGGGCGATTCCCTCTGGGGGTTCGTACCACAGCCGCCCAGCGGAGACCTCTCTCCTACTGGAGGCCTTCAAGGCAGAATAGCAATCGAGTCTGCTTATTTCGTTGATTCTCAATCGACTTCATCGGACTCGCACACTGCCTTCCTGCGGGTTCATGAGCCAGCATATTTCCTCACTTTGGCCAGTCCAAAGCCACGCACCGGCGTTCCCTACCTACGAGATTCTAGCGGCCGCAACCTGGAACGGAAGAATCCAGAAAGCAGCCGAAAGACCCCTATTCCTCGCGATCACACTTTCATTGCGGGACAAACGCTCACCCATAAGGTCTATCCAACTCACCAACAGCTCATCAAGAAGCAGGTTGACCTACCTACATCCACAGCGGAAACACCCATGACGTCGAAGATTACTTCTTGGATTGAACCAGGTGCCGTGTTTCACAGCAGAATCCATTTTACCAACCTATCAAATCAAGAGCTTTCCATTCTTCTTTGGCTGCTGAGGCCAACAATGCTTGCAGAAGGTATTAAGAAGATTGAAGAGGGATACCATCATATCGGATTTGGCAAACCCATAGGAATGGGATCAGTAAGAATCAACGCGACTTTATGTCATGTTCTTACCGGAAAGGAACTGGCTGCACAGTACGAAGCACTGGATAGCGTCTGCGGTCTCTTCAATCCAATTCGCCTCATCAACGGTGACCTCAAGAAAGTAAAGCCAATTAATATCCAGGGCCATATCAACACGTTCCTTCCAGAAGGTTTCAAAGAGTCGCTTCCTGTCAAATGCTTCCGTCGACAGGCCTGTGGCTGGGCTGACAACGTCCCCGTCTCCTACCCAACGATCGAGCAAGAAGGACGACAATCGGAGGACGTTTCCGACAATCCGACGCTTCTCTGGTTCCGAAAGCGTGAAGACAACCGGGTGAAGCTAGCCTCACTCTATGAGGACGGTGCGAAGCAAGAGGACATTGACAAGGCGGAGTCCAATTTTGGAACGTACCAGTTCCCTTGCCTAGACGAATAACCCCTTACCACACTCCGCGACACAACCCCACGTCGTCAAGCGCTATGGCCGCGCCGAGTATATCGGCGCGGTCGGCGCAGGAGGCGCAGATCGGGTAGATGTGGATGACGTCTTCGGAGTCTGTGATGGTGGCGGAGAGTAGGTGTCGCACGCGAGCCAGTGAGTCGGCGTCGAGGCGCAGCTGGAACACGGATTCTTGGATGCGGTATCCCCAGGATTCCAGGATCTTGGCGACTTTGAGTCGTCGCCGGTTGTTGGCGATGTCGTAGGCGACGATGTAGATCATCGCCACGCGATTCCTTTCCACTGGTAGTCGGGTTCGGTGATGGCGCGGGCCAGGAGTTGCGCCTCGTGCGTGATGTGTCTGCGCCACGATCCCGAGTACCCGGGGAGGGCTCCGGTGACGCTGCGCTGGGAGGCGGCCTCGTACGCGTCGACGAGGATCTTCTTCCCTTCCGCGCCCAGCCACACTCCCCCGCTCTCGGGTTCGATGGCGCCGTGTTCGGGGCGGAGCTTCCGTGTGCGCAGGAGCGCCAGGACGGTTTGGTCGACAAGGAGGGGACGGAACTCCTCCATGAGGTCAAGGGCGAGGCTCGGGCGTTTGTCGGTGGGCGCGTGGGCGATGCCGAGTGAGGGGTCGAGTCCGGCGGCGTGGAGCGCTCCGACGCATTCTCCCAGGAGGATCGCGTACCCGTAGGACAGCGCGGCGTTGGGCAGGTCGCGTGGCGGGCGTCGGCTGCGCCCGTCGAAGGGGACGTCGGCGGGAACGCACGCGGCGAGGGCGTCAAAGTAGGCGGTGGAGCAGGCTCCTTCGATGCCCATGATGTCGTTGATCGTGCGTGCGCCTGCGAGGCTGCGCCGCCAGTGGTGCATGTGGGCGGTTGTATCGGCGAGGTGGAGGCCAGGGTCTCGCCTGGCGATGCGGGTGAGGACGTGGATCTGTCCGCGGATCTTCGAGCCGATGAGGGAGGCCGCCAGGCCGACGCGGCGCGCCTCGTCGCGCGTGAGGTCGCTCTGGGCGAGGAGCCGGGCCGCGTGCGTTCCCCTCCCGGCTCCTACCAGGGCGCCTTGGTAGGAGCCGCGGCGTGACAGGCAGACGACGTCGATGCCGCTGCGCATGGCCCAGGAGCGCGCGCCCGCGGAGAGGCCGACGTTTCCGGACAGGACGATGCGGGCGACGTTGTTTTTCGGCAGGCTCGTCGCGGGGATACCTGCGGGCCCGTCGACGAGGAGCCTCCCGGCTTTGACGTGGACGCGCGCCCCGTCGCGTCCGACGTAGAGGATGCGGTCGGCCAGGTCCGAGGGCTGGTTCTTCTCGGGCGGGGGCGCGTGATCGATGCCGATGCTGGCGAGGGTCGCGTCGGCATCAACGTGCTGGGTCGCGAGGTCACAGATCCGCACCCCGAGGGCGACGGCTGCGCCCGCCACGGCATCGATGGCCTCGCCCAGGTGCCCTTCGCTGGGTGCGGCGAGGATGAGGGTGGATGCGACCCGGGAGTAGAGGATGCCTCGGCCGGTGGCGTGCCTGTCGAGGTCGAGGAGGGCCGCGTCGGTGAGCGTGCGGGTGATGGGATCGGCGGGGTTCGAGGCGTCGGCGAGCTCGCCGATGATCGGGAGGGCGTCTGCGGGAAGCCCCAGGCATTCCAGCCCCGCGCGCGTCGCCTGCTCGGGGTGTGCGTGGCGGATGGTGGCGCGGGCGAGGTGGTGGTTGCCGTGGTCGTAGTCGGCGGTAACGCGCCGGGTGAAGGCCTCGTGGCCGTCGGGCGTGTCGTCGTAGGTGCCGTGCGGGCGCTCGAGGGCGAGGAGGCGGCCGAGCGCATCGGTGACGGCCTCGGCGAGGAGCGCCCGGAGGGTCGGGGCCGCGCGTTCGACGGATTGGGCGTCGAGGCGGTCGATGTGGGGCGGGGTCCAATCGGGGTCGGCTAGTTCGCGTAGCTCTTCGTCGGTGAGAACATGTTGGTCGGTGTCGCACGGGCTTTTGGTGAGAAGGCGTCGGCGTGCGCGGGTGAGCGCGTCGGGGGTGCTTGCGTCCCTCATGAACGAGGCCGTGGCAGGTTGCGTCATTGTCATACCTTCCGGAGCATCAACTTTAGGGTTACCGTACAAGCGTTTGGGGCAGTCGTGCCGCGACACGCCGATGTCGATCGGCTTTTCCGGGGCGAGTTCGGCTTCTTGGTGCGTCCGTGGCGATGTGAGGATTTGCAACGAAAACCCTGCTATTCTGACTGTGTGCTTGCGGGTCGGGTGGGTGCTTTCTCGGCCCCTGGCGATCCGGGGTGGCGTTTCCGCTGGTCACAGTGGGTGCAACACGCCGGGCGTCAGAAAGCACCTAGCGCCATAAGGTGCATTAAGACACAAAGCGGGTCATTTCAAGCTCCTTTTCTACCATGGTCAGAAAGCACCTAGCGCCATAAGGTGCATTAAGACGCGTCTTTGCCGAGGCTCATGGCGACGAGGACGGGCCGTCAGAAAGCACCTAGCGCCATAAGGTGCATTAAGACAGAATATCCATTGCCTTGACGTGAGCCTTACCGGAGGTGAGTCAGAAAGCACCTAGCGCCATAAGGTGCATTAAGACGGACCTCCATGATCTTGTTTGCGAACTGTTCCATGGCCGTCAGAAAGCACCTAGCGCCATAAGGTGCATTAAGACCTGCATTGCGCGCTTGATGTTCAGCGCGCCCTTGCTGACGGGTCAGAAAGCACCTAGCGCCATAAGGTGCATTAAGACCACGACCTACAAGGCTGCCCCCGGCTTGGGCGGCTGATCCGTCAGAAAGCACCTAGCGCCATAAGGTGCATTAAGACTCCAGAATTCTAGTAGGCTTGATGTCATAGCCATTCCGTCAGAAAGCACCTAGCGCCATAAGGTGCATTAAGACGGCCTCAAGCGGAAAGAGCGGAGAACCTTCATCTCGTGTCAGAAAGCACCTAGCGCCATAAGGTGCATTAAGACCGCGGTGACGATCACCGCGTCCGGATCCGGCAGCAAGGTCAGAAAGCACCTAGCGCCATAAGGTGCATTAAGACCCATTAATGGTACCCTCGAACTCGACGGAGTAGCCAGGTCAGAAAGCACCTAGCGCCATAAGGTGCATTAAGACGCTACATGGATCTTCGTATACCACATCTCTACTGTAGTCGGGTCAGAAAGCACCTAGCGCCATAAGGTGCATTAAGACTGGCACTCACCACCGCCGCAAGTTCCCCTGGGTTCACTGTCAGAAAGCACCTAGCGCCATAAGGTGCATTAGGACTCTCGTTGTAGGAGATAACGAGGCGGGCACCATCTCCCAGGTCAGAAAGCACCTAGCGCCATAAGGTGCATTAAGACTGAAGCAGCTGCATCCAGGACTCGTAACGCCCCTTGGTCAGAAAGCACCTAGCGCCATAAGGTGCTTTACGACCTGCCGGTGGTGGACTCCTTGTCGCCGTTTTCCTCAAGTCAGAGAGCACCTAGCACCATAAGGCGCATTAAGACTCGGTGTTGTACGCGCGGGTGGAGGCGGTTGCCTGGGCGGTCGGAAAGCACCTAGCGCCATAAGGTGCATCAAGACGCGGCGAGATTACCGACAAACGTGTGGGTAGTCATGATTGTCAGAAAGCACCTAAGCGCCATAAGGTGCATTAAGATCCCAGTCAACGCGGAATGCGTATGCGCGGATGAAGACGTCAGAAAGCACCGAGCGCCATATGGTGCATTAAGACTAAATCGTACCGGACTGTCGGGATCGGATGAAATGCGTCAGAAAGCACCTAAGCGCCATAAGGTGCATTAAGACGGTCGTTCATGGACTTTTGAGAGCTGTTTGCTGTCCCGTGTCAGAAAGCACCGAGCGCCATAAGGCGCATTAAGACGCCACAAAAATCGCGACGAAGGCCGCTACGATTGAGGTCAGAAATCACCTAGCGCCATAAGGTGCATTAAGATAAGCCGTTGAAGCCGCTGGGGATGTCGAACTCTGCCGTCAGAAAGCACCTAGCGCCATAAGGTGCATTAAGACCATGTAATCGCCGGGACCAGACGCACCCTTCGACCTGTGTCAGAAAGCACATAGCGCCATAAGGTGCATTAAGACGAGGAGAACCAGGTTCCATCCGTGGCCGTGATGTCGGGTCAGAAAGCACCTAGCGCCATAAGGTGCATTAAGACTCAATATCGGCTGAGTACAAACCATCGGTGTTCGTCGGTCAGAAAGCACCTAGCACCATAAGGTGCATTAAGACCGCCTACTGGGAGTCATGGGCGTCACAACTGGGGGTTAGAAAGCACCTAGCGCCATAAGGTGCATTTAGACCTTGATGCGGGCGGATTCGCGGACGGTGACCTTTGCGGGTGTCAGAAAGCAGCTAGCGCCATAAGGTGCATTAAGACTCAAGCGAGCCTGCTGGAAGATCGTCTTGGCTTGAAGTCAGAAAGCACCTAGCGCCATAAGGCGCATTAAGACCCGTGCGGGCGTCCGCCTTCGCATGCGACGCCGCTTCCATGTCAGAAAGCACCTAGCGCCATAAGGGGCTCATCCCAATGCAGGGTGGGTTCTGAAGCCGCCGGTCTCGAGTAGGCAGCGGGCGATGTAGTTGTTGAGGTTGCGGAAGCCGAGAGCGGATCCGCGGAGGTGTTCGAGCCGCCCGTTCAGGGCTTCGGTGGGGCCGTTGGAGGTCCCCGGGCGCTCGAAGTAGGCCAGCACGTCAGCTGCGCGCTGGTTCAGGGTTCGACCCAGGCGACGGAGCTCGGCCAAGACCGCGGGCACGCCGTCGCGCAGGGCGGCGATGACGGCGCTCATCGCCGCCCGGCCGGTGGCCCTGTCGGGGTGGCGGTAGGCGGCGATCATCCGTTGGAGGATGCCCCAGGTGGCTTTGACCTCGACGTGCTCGGGATTGGTGAACAGGACCATGAGTCGTTCGCGTTGCCGGTCAGTGAGCAGGTCCTCTCCGGTGTGCAGGGTCCGCCGGGCCCGGTACAGCGGGTCGTTGCTGCGGCCTCGGTGGCCGTGCAGGTCCTGCTGGACCCGGCGCCGGCACTGGTCCAGGGCATCCCCGGCGAGCCGGATGACGTGGAAGGGGTCCATGACCGCCACCGCGCGCGGGAGTTCCTCAGCGGCGGCGGTCTTGAACCCGGTGAACCCGTCCATCGCGACCACCTCCACCGCGTCACGCCACGCCTGGGGCCGGTCGGCGAGCCAGGTCTTGAACGCGGCCTTGGAGCGGCCCTCGAGCATATCCAACAGCCGTGCCGGGCCGGTCCCGTCGCGGATCGGGGTGAGATCAATGACGACGGTGACGTACTTGTCGCCCTTCCTCGTGTGCCGCCAGACGTGCTCGTCGACCCCGATGACCGCGACCCCGTCGAACCGTGCCGGGTCGCCGATCAGGACCCGCGCGCCCTCGGCCAGAACGGCCTCATTCGCGGTATCCCACGCGACCGCGAGCCCTTCGGCGATCCGGGCCACGCTCAGATGCTGCACGACCAGTGCGAGCAGGGCCCACCGCAGTCCAGCCCGGGAGATCTTCGCGCGCGGCTCGGCCGCGGCTGTGGTGTCCTGCCGCCACACCCGCCCGCAGCCGGTGCACCGGTAGCGGCGCACGGCGATCAGCAGCGTCGTGGGTCGCCACCCGAACGGCTCGTGCGCCAGCCGGCGCGTGACCACGTCGTGCACGCTGCCCTCACAGCCGCACCCCCGGCACCACCGGTCATCATCGACAACCCGGCAAGCCAGCACTGCACGATCCGGCTCGAGGCGCTGCCCGGTCACCTCCAACCCGAGACCGTCCAGGCGGCAGAACGTCGTCAGATCGGGCGTGGTGAAGGTACCGTCGGGCATGTCGTGGTCTTCCTGATGGGGAGCGTGAGAACTCCCATCATGTGAAGACCTCGACGCCTACCCCGAGACCGACGCGCCACCCCCGCCACCCACCCTCGTTTGGGATGAGCCCCATAAGGTGCATTACGACGTATAGCGGAGCGAGCAGTCCCACGGGTAGTCGTAGTAGCATCAGAAAGCACCCAGCACCATAAGGTGCATTAAGACGGTTGCATCCTTGATTGCCTCACGGTAGGAAGCGACGGCTTTCCAGAAATCACCTAGCGCCATAAGGTGCATTAAGACACACGGTGCCCGCGTGGTACACGCCGCTCACGCCAAGTCAGAAAGCACCTAGCGCCATAAGGTGCATTAAGACCTGGCTACCCTCACTCACGAGCACCACCTTGTTGGGGCCAGAAAGCACCTAGCGTCATACGGTGTATTAGGACGGATGGTTGTTGGTTCGGGTCCAGCCGCAGGAGCGCGAACTCTTCGGCTAAGATGCACCCCGCAGAAACAAACCGCTAACAACTTGCGCACAGGCCAGTAGTGAAACCCGGGCCGCCCCTGTCTGTGGTGTTGGGCGGGCTAGTGAAACCGCGACCGCCCCTGCTTCGCGTGAATCGCCGGATATTGGTGTTTTTCTTCAGGCGGGGGTGGTCTGGGTTTCATGCGACGCCCAACAGGGGGTGGCCAGGGGTGGCCAGGGGTGGTCTGGGTTTCATGCGGCGCCCGGCAAGGGGTGGCGGGGGTGGTCTGGGTTTCACGCGGCGCCCGAGAAGGGGGTGGCTGTGTGGCCCTGGGGTCCTACTGGTCTGGGGTGTGGTGCCTGTTGGGTGTTTAGTGGCCTTGTTTTTCTTCTGCGGTGTCGGTGTTGTTGATGATGAGGTGGTCGAGGCGGAAGGGGTCGGTTGTTTCGGTGGTGGTGACCAGGCCGTTGATGGTTTGTGTGTCTCCGGTGAAGGGGTTGGTGGCAGTGCCTGCCCAGGTGGTGGTCAGGGTGATGGTGCGTGTGGCCTTGGGGTAGGGGCCGTCGAGGAAGGACTTCCACCCGCCCGGTGCCTTGTAGTAGTGGCGTATCAGGGCCGGGTCGGTGTTGGGGTCCATACCCTCCTCCCACGCCGCCCCCGGGGAGGAGGTCACCGTGTTTGGTGTGTCGTCTCCCCAGTCCCACGTGTATTCCTGGGCTGTGAGGGTCACGGTGACATCCCTCCCCAGGAGCCGCACGGTGTGGGTTTGGGTGGGGTGAGTGACGTTGACCAGGGTGGGGATGCGCCGGTTCGTGTAGGACACCCCCTCGGGACGCTTGCGTAGGCCTGCGCCGTCGGGGTGGATGAGGGTGGCTGCTGCCAGGAGGAGTTCGCGCGTGGTGGGTGGCCTGTCCTGGGGTGAGTCCTGACCCGGCTCAGGCGGAGGGTAGGCGCACACCCAGCTCCCGTGCGTAAAAGGGTCATCCCCATACGGATTCGTCTCCACCGCGCAATGAGCGAAATCAAAATACGCACCAGCCTCACTCGCAGGAGTCGCCTCATTCGACTGACGCGTCGTATCATCACCCGCAGTCGTGATCGGACCCGACGTTGGCTGACCTGCTTGCCGGACTTGTTGTTGCTCCCATAGGGCAGCCGCAAGATCGCCTCCCTCACGCGTCACCTCGAGACCTTGACGATTGTCATCAATATCGTCAGCGATGGCCGCGGGAGGAATACTCACAAACAAGAGACTAACGACAGGCACCAGTGTCGACACTACAATGGTCTTACTATTCTTCATGAGTCGTCGCACTTCCCTGCGTCTCTACCCATCGTCCATCTTTCCAGGTCATAAACAGGGACATGGTGGACGTATACTCCTTTTCCTTTACAGTGATCTTCTGACCTCTGCAGGTGACACCATCATTGGACTTGAGCTCGAACCTCACACCAATAGTGTTTGGTTGAACGTTTCCCCCATCAGCGGGGACAGGCTCAAGCCGAAGTACATGTACGACCGTCGACTGATTTCCGTAGGTCCAGCCATCCTTATAGACCTCGTTTATCCGCCGGATATACTCAGAAGCGAACTCCGATGAAGGGTCTGACATATCAGCTAACGGTGAGGTGTCTCCGGTGTTCCATGCATAGACGCCAAGTGCGAGGTAGTGTTCGGCTGCGGCTTCTGCTCCTCGCTCACTGTTTTCTGTGGCGGCTTGGGGGAGTTCGGGCAGGGTGTAGGTGGAGGCGGCGTGTTCGGCGGGCCGCACCAGGACGCCGTCTGGGCCGATCTGGTAGCCGCCCGACATTGCCGCCTCACCCGACACACTCGACCCCGGTGTGGGAGCCTGGCCCGACATGGCAGACCGCGAGGGCACAGCCGTGGGTTTCTCGCCCCAGGCGCGCCACCAGCCCTCGGCGACACCGTTGATGTAGACGGCGTAGCAGCCCGCGACGATCAACACGACGACGGCGATGCGGATACCCCAATCCACCAGGTCGGCACGCAACCACGCCGCCACACCACCCGAGGTGCCGCTGAAGGCGGCGCCACCCTCACCAGGCCCACCCTCCCCACCGCTGCGCCCACCGCGTACGCGCGGAACCCAGGCCCAGCCCGGCCGCCACCTCCTCGGCCCGATGAAACGCCGACCGAAGAGGCCTCGCCGGGGTTGAATAGAGCGCAGGAAGGCCTCTTCCTCCTCCTGGCTCACGGGTCGCTCGGACAGGGGTGGTATCTCCATGGCGTGTGCCCTCCACACTGAGGTCTCCTCCAACGCGCCCCCACCACCGGGACCGCGCCCTTACACACCACCATACGCCAAGAACCGACACGAAACAATAACAATACACTGTAACCGTCACGCAACTATTCGCAACACATCTGCACATACGTGCATCGAGATGGGAGGCCACGCGAACGATGAACGCGCGGGGACGCTAGTCGCCCACGGGTACCCGCTTGGAGGGGTGACGCCGATCCTCTCCCCGCCACCAGGGCATCCAGGCCGCGTAGCCGTCTGCGGGCGGGGTGGGTGAGTCGGGCTCGAAGCCCAACTCCTCTGGAGTCTCGGGGATGCGATCCACCAGGAAGTACTTGTCGCGATCGTCGCAGTGCTCGCGCACGATGGTGCGGAACTCGCCCAGCTCGCAGTACAGGACGCCCGTGATCGGGTTACGCCGACACCGCACGATCTTATACAGCCAGTAGGCAAACAGCGCGACGTTGGCCGCGAGCGCGAGGGCCGCGCAGGCGATGTTGGCGCGCGGGTCCATGGTGGCGAAGTTGAAGATGTCCGAGGGGGGCACAAGGACCTCGGGCAGGAGGGTGTTCATGGAGATCCAGAAGACCAGGGTGAAGCAGCGGAACCAGATCCACTGGCCCTTCGCCCACGTGAACGCGGGGATCGTGCAGGCCAGCAGCAGGGCGAGCGTGCAGTACCACGTGTAGTCGGCCAGCGAGTTGTACAAGAACGCGTGGTTCCACAGGTCGTAGGCGATCACCCAGGGCCACACCATGTCCACCCAGATGAGGCCGCGCACCGTGCGCTTGCCGGGCGAGGTGACGATGATCTTGCCCAGGCCGGTGATCGTGATGATGTTGAGCAGCCCGGCACCGGCGGACAGGAGGTTCCAGTATCCGCCGATCGTGCGGAAGCCCGTCTCGGGGTCGATGCCGACGTGGCGGGCGGCGAGGTTCGCGGCGACCTCCTGGTACCACTGCGCCGAGTGCAGCTCGGCGCTCACTCCCCGGGCCTCGGGCAGGCCCGCGATCATGTCGATCGTGTGCGAGTCGTTCACGTGCTTCAGGCACTGCCAGTCCGCTCCGCACGCGTAGTAGGTATCCGCGTTGAGGTAGATCGTCAGGTCGCGGATGTTGGCCTCCATGATGTTGACGGCCAGGCCGACCCACAGGGCCACGCCCAGCCATATCGCGTACTTGTGGGCTTTGGCGGGGTTACGCTTGGCGTAGACGAGGACGGTGCCGGTCATGGTGGCGGTGAGGATCATGATCGCGTACTTGCCGAAGGGGAACCAGCCCACCATCGGGGTGCCGTGGATCCACGCGTAGGGCATGAGGGCGATGCCGCCGATGGTCCACACGGCGAAGATCGTCCAGTTCCACCGCCGGTTGATCTCGGCGACGATGATCTGGGCGGCCAGGACGACCAGCCAGATGGCGTAGACCTTGGGGGTTCCGATCTCCCACAGGAAGAGAGTCTCCACAGTGTTCTCCTTTGAAACTGCATCCGAGCTAATGGTTGTCGGCTATCATAGTCCGAAACACTAACCTAGTGTGCGGGGTTCAACGCTGAATCCCCATCGATCCGGGGCTCCCCACGATCCGCACCAGCGGAGCCGCCCCCACCCGATCCTCAAGGAGGAGGACTCATGACACGACACACCACACGCGCCCGCAACCTCTGCCGCATCGCCGCGGCGGGAGGCGCCGCCATCCTGGGCGGCATGTACGCGTTCAGTCAGCTCACCGGCAAGGCCACGCCCGAAGAGCAGGCCTGGCGCTACCCGGGCGACGACCTCATCGACGCCAACTACGACAACGGGTACTCCTCGACCTACGCCATCACCATCGACGCCCCCGCCTACGCCGTGTGGCGCCTCTTCAAGCAGATCGGCGCCGAAAAGTCCGGCTCCTTCTCCTCGGAGTTCCTCGAAAGAACCTTCGCGCGCCTGCCCTTCTTCAACTCCTACGAGATCCAGGAGGAGTTCCAGCAGAGCGACTCCATGATGCCCGGCGACATCGCCGCCTTCGACTTCCACGGCATGTCGATGGAGTGGGCCGACATCGTGCCCGGCAAGTACATGGTGCAGTGGGTCGACACGAAAAACCCGCCCAAGGCCCCCGGCTCCTACGCCTTCCGCTTCCCCGGTATGAGGCACTTCGCGGCCGCCTGGTGCTTCTACATGGTGCCCCTGTCGGGCGGACGCACGCGCCTCATCAACCACTGGCGCATCGGCTACGAGCCGCCCAGCCCCGCCATGACCGCCCTGAACTGGATCAACATCGAGTTCATCGGCGGGTGCATGACCCACATGCAAAACCTCTACGTCAAGCGCGTCCTCGAGTTCAAGAAGAAGCAGCACCTGACGGGGCGCTTCATGCGCGGCATGCTCGGCGGGCGCTTCTTCAACACGAGCACCCCCGCGGGACGCTACGACGGCACTCCCCTGTTCGAGGACACCTTCACGCAGTGGTTCCGCTACGGACGAAGCGCCCCAGCCGTCGCCGAGATCCGCCCGCCCGTCACCGACGACCCCTCCTGGCCGCCGACCGGCGCGGACAGCCCGTGGGCGAGCGAGGTCGACGCCTCCTACTTCGACGGCTGGCGTGAGCCCGCCTTCTCCTGGGAGGAGCAGATCCGCCAGAAGATGGAACGCACCTACCTGCCGGATTGGGGCAAGGAGCAGCGCTGATGGGCGGCATCACTCCCCCGGACTACCCGACGCTCTTCTTCTTCGAGGTCGGCCAGTGGTGGGACTACGCGATGCTCCTCCTCGTCATCGCGCTCCTCGCCGTCACGGCGTGGCTCGCCCAACGCAACATGTGGGTGGTCCTGGCGCTCTTCGTCCTCATCCCCATCGCCCTGACCATCTTCTGGTGGCCGACCTCGACGCAGGGGACGGCCTCGGCCGGCTGGTTCCCCATCGTCAAGCAGTACTCGGCGCTGGCCGGTTCCCTGTGCCTCGTCGCCCTGCAGGTCTTCCCCAGGCTCCGCCACAACCGCTGGTACCTGCTGATCCCCCCGACGATCCTCGCGCTCAACATCGCCGAGGCCGTGGTGCGGGACTTCCAGTGCTACGGCATCCACGGCGTGGACCCCTCCCAGGGGATGGTCACGTGGGGTGGGCCGTGGAACATCATGAACGGGATCGCCGGGATCTTGAACCTCCTGGCGATCTCCGGGTGGGTGGGGATCTTCGTGTCCAAGGGCAAGGAACGCGCGCTCGTGTGGGGCGACCTGACGATCGGGTGGATCATCGCCTACGACCTGTGGAACTTCGCCTACGTGTACAACTGCCTGGCCGACCGCGCCTGGTACTCGGGCGTCGCACTGCTGGCCTCGTGCACGATCCCCGCCCTCATGCGGTTCGGGAGGGGCGCGTGGATCCAGTACCGGGCTTACACGCTCACCTTCTGGTCGGCCGTGGTGCTGACATTCCCGCACTTCATGCAGGACTCGATGTTCGCCCACCGCAGCGCCCACAACCCCGCAGCGATGGTCCTCATCTCCGCCGCCGCCCTGGCGGCGAACCTGTGGGTCTTCGGCAGGCACGCGCATGCGATCATCTCCAAGCGGCGCAACCCCTTCACGCAGGAGGTCCACGGCGACGAGCCCACCTACGCGTCCTGGGTGCGCGACCTGGCCTCCGACGAGGACAAGGAGCTGATCGCCGCTCGCCTGGGAACCACGCCCGAGAGGGCGGGATTCACGGCGCCCACCGCGTAGCAGCCTGACCCGCGAGCGCGACGATACCGACAGGCACGAGGGGCCGCGCACGGCACAGTGCGCGGCCCCTCTCCGACACTCAACCGGGAGCGAGCCCCGGCCTCGTGGAGGCTACTGCAGCAGGCGGCCCTACTCGAGCGAATCAATCAAATCGCGCACAAGCTGCGACGGCGTCGTACCGCGCTCCTGAGCCACCTCAGCGAGCTTGGCACGACGAGAACGATCAAGACGGAGGGTAAACGGCTTAGCACCAACACCAACGCTAATCGGGCGTCCGGCCACAGACGAACCGAGATGCTTCCCGTCGTAAGGCACACCGTTCTCGGCCTGGTTCCCCCAACGCTCCAGATCCTCATCAGTGAAGGTCGCACCATCAGCTGACGTATACGTCGCCATCATTACCTCCTTAAACCAACCTCTGCGAGCACCGCTCGCGTTACCATCGACGCCACTCATTCACACGCATACCAGTGTATGTACGAAATAGGTCCCAAGGGAACGGGACTCCCACGACATCTCTCCCGCGCAGGCGCGACACGCAAGAGGGGCCGCGCACGGCACAGTGCGCGGCCCCTCTCTGACACTCAACCGGGAGCGAGCCCCGGCCTCGTGGAGGCTACTGCAGCAGGCGACCCTGGTCGTCGAACACGTAGCGCGTGCCGTTGATCCACCGGCTGCCCGTCACCATGGCCCCCGAAGACGACAGGTAGAACCACGTGGCTCCCTCGCGCAGCCAGCCCGTGGTCATGGCCCCCGAGGAAGACAGGTGGTACCAGGAGCCGCGCACCTTCGTCCACCCACTGGCCATCGCGCCGGTCAGGGGATCCAGGTAGTACCAGGAGCCTCCCGCCTTCGTCCACCCGCTGGCCTGCCCGCCCGAGGGGCCGTAGTAGTACCAGCGGCCATCCTCAGACACCCAGCCGGTCACCATGTAGCCGCGCGCGTCGAAGCGGTAGATCGCCCCGTCGATGCGCAGCTGCGTCGACGTGGGGTAGGTACCGTCCTCGAAACGCCACCACCATCCGAGCGCCCCGGACACCCAGCGTCCGGCCGCGGCCTCGTCGGGTCCCTCGTGGGTGGGGCTCACCGTGAAGGCCACCGTCGTCGTCGCGTCGTCGTCCGCGCGCGCATCGTTGTTGCGCCCGCTGGCCTCGACCGTGGCCAGGGCGGCGCCCGCGTAGCGCGTCGCACCGTCCGGGTGGGACACGTCCACCCCGTCGGCCTGGAGGGTCACCGAGTTGCCCGTAAACGCGCCGTTACCCGCACCCGAGGCGACCTCGCGCTCGCCCACGAGCAGGCGGGCCGAGGTAACCGGGCCGCTCACGGTCACGCGGATGGAGACGCGCCCGGAGACGCTCTCCCCGGCCAGGGGCTTCCACGTCGCACCGTCGCGCGAGTACTCGACCTGGCCGATGGTGGGCTTGGCCTGGTCCTTCAGGACCGCGTCCAGGGCGTTCGGCAGGCCGGCACCCCGGTACTCGTGGCCCTCAACCGGCTTCAGGCGCCCCCGGTTCGCCGGGTCGCTCGCCTGCTTCTTCGCCAGGGCCACGATCTGGTCGGCCGTCATCTCGGGGTGTACCTGGCGCAGCGTCGCGATCACGGCCGCCGCGAGGGGCGCGGCCTGCGATGTCCCGTACAGGTTGCCGTAGGCCTTGCCATACCAGGAGGTCAGCGGCGCGTAGATCTTCGCGCCCGGAGCGGCGAAGTCGATCGAGGTCGCGCCCCAGTTCGACCAGGACGTCGGCTCCAGCATGCCGGTCGCCGGGTCCTGTCCCTCGGGCAGCTGCAGGGCAGACACCGCGAGGGTGGAGCGCAGCATGGAGGGCATATACACCCCGCCCGTCACGTCGCGCTGGTACGCGCCCCACGTGTCCCCCGGCGAGGAGTCGTCGGTGGTGGGCGGGTTGTCCAGGTCGGTCGTCCAGTTCCCGGCCGCCACCACGTTGATGACGTCCTTGGAGGCGGCGTAGTCGGCGGCGCGCTGCACGGCCTCCAGGCCCGCCGCCTGCTCCGGGTCGCCCGGCATCCAGTACTTCCACGGGTTGACGAAGTAGGAGCCGTTGGTCACCGAGATGCCGTGGTCGGCGGCCCACACGAATCCGCAGGCGATGTACTCGGGGTAGAAGTATCCCCCGTTGCGCGAGGCCACGTTGATGGCGGCGATGCGCAGCGTCGGGTTCACGCCGTCCACGCCCACGCCGTCGTGCTTGGCGGCGATCGACCCGGCGACGTGCGTGCCGTGGGTCGCGTCGTCCCAGCGCCACGCCTCGGGGTCCCGGTTCGGGATGCCGTTGACCGAGCAGGACACCGACTTGGAGTGATCCACCTGTCCGGCCAGGTCCGGCACCGTGTCGTCGACGGACTGGTCCATGACGCCCACCGTGACCGGCTCGCGCATCACGTCCACGCCCTGAGCCTCCAGGGCGTGCAGTGCCTGGAGGTGCCAGCCGTTGCCGGTCTGCGGATCCGGAGTCACGTCCTCCTCGCCCTGGGCGGCGTCCGACGTGGGCGCGGCCGCCAGCGCGGCGTTCGCGGCGGCTCGGGTCGCGTAGTCGATGGGAACCACGGCCTCGTTGCCGCCGACCGGGGCCTGGCGGGTCGGGCCGATGGAGTCGTAGCTGATGCCCTCCTTGACCAGCGCGGCGCCCAGGTCGGGCGAGAAGGTCGGGGATGCCGCCTGGACGAAGAACGTCCCGAACGCCGGGTACTGGGCCAGCACGAGGCCGCTCAGGTACGAGGCCTGGGCGACGGCCCGCTGGAACGTGGCCCGATCCGTCCCCTTGGGCAGGTTGACCGCGTAGTTGGCGGGAAGCTGGTCGGCGCTGCGAGCCGGTGCGGTGATCCCGGCGATCGGCGTGCCGCCCGGGGCGGGGTTGTCCTCGCCGGGCGCGGGGTCGGGCTGGGGGACGGCCTGCGGGTCGCGGGTGAGCGTGAAGACCGCCTCGCGGCCCGTGTCGTCGTCGGCCTGGCGGTCGAAGTTGATGCCGCTGGCGCTGACCTGGACGCGCGCGGTCGCGGCCTCGGCGCCCGACGGGATCAGCGAGGACAGGTCCACGTTCTCCGCGGAGACGCCCAGCGGCTCGTCCACGTACTTGCCGGAGCCGGGGCGGTCCACGCTGGCCAGCCCGGCCACGTCCATGTGGAGGTGGCTGATCGGGGCGTCGGCCTGCGCGTAGAAGGAAACGGGGCCGGCGGGCAGGGTCGCCCCGTCGAGGTCCTTCCACTCGCCCTTGCCCACCCGGTACTGGATGGAGGTCACGGTCGGCTGGGGCTGGTCGCGGCGCATGACGGTCAGGGCGTTGATGAAGCCGTAGCCGCGGTACTCCTTGCCGTCCTCGGGCGCGGCCAGGCGCGTGTACTCCATGGCGGCCTGCTTACGCATGAGGCCGATCACCTGGGCGCCCGTGTAAGTCGGGTGGATGGACTTGACCAGGGCGGCGATGCCCGTCACGTGCGGGGTCGCCATGGATGTCCCGCTGGCCTTGGCGTAGCCCGAGGCGTAGAGGGAGGTGGGCACCGTGGAGTAGATGCCGTCGCCGGGGGCCGCGAAGTCAATGGTCGTGCCATAGTTGGAGAAGGCGGCGCGCTCCAGGGTCGACCACGCGGGGTTCTCCCCGGAGCCGACCTGGCGGAGGGCGCTGACCTGGCTGACCCCGGCGACCATGCCGGGGACCCGGATGGAGCCCTTGACGGGACGGTCCTTGATGGGGTTGTCCGTGTCGGTCGGCGAGGAGCTATCGACTGTGGGATTGTCGTTGTCGGCCGCGTTGTTTCCCGCCGAGGCGATGACCGCCAGGCCCTTGGCCTGGGCGTGCTTGATGGAGCGGGTCGCCCCCTCCAGTCCGGCGGCCTGCTCCGGGTCGGTGGCGCTCCAGTACAGCCACGGGTCCATGGAGTAGGAGTTGTTGACGATGTCGATGTCGTGGCTGGAGGCCCACATGAACGCGCACGTCACGTACTCGGGGTAGATGAGCCCTTCGGCGCCCGCGGCCTTGATGGACACGAGGGTCGCCGTGGGCGCGATGCCGTCGATGCCGATGCCGTTGTGGTTGGCGGCAATGACGCCTGCGACGTGCGTACCGTGGAAGTAGGGGTCCCTCCAGGAGCCGTAGGCCTGGGAGGCGATGCCGTTGACACTGCAGGACACGGAGCGCGACTGATCCACGCGGCCCACGAGGTCGGGGTGGGTGTCATCGATACCGGAGTCGATGACACCGACGCGCACGGGCGCGTGCGCCATCGGCACGGCCGCGGCATCCGACGCGCTCATGGCCTGCGCTCCCCAGTTGGAGACCGCCTCCTCGGCGCTGGCCTCGGCAGCGTCCTCGTCGCGCACCGACTCCGTGCCGCCGCCTGCGGGAGAAGTCTCAGGATCGCCGCCCTGCCCCTCGCTCGCCGCAGGGTCCGCCTGGACCTCCGGATTGGTGGCGTGGGCCGGATTCGTCTGCGGCGCCGGGGCGGGCTTGTCGGCGTCGGGTGCCGGGGCGGGCGGTTCGACGCGCTCGGAATCGGGGACGGGGGCCACGCGGGTCGGGCCAATGGAATGGACACCCACCCCAGCCTTGGACAGCGCCGCGGCCAGGTCGGGGGCAAACGAGGCCGAGGAGCTTTGGGCGAAGAACGTGCCGATCTCCGGGTAGGAGGCGAGCGCAGCCCCACCGAGGGAGGGAACGAGCGCGAGCGCACGCTCAACATCCTCGGCGTCGGCGGTGCCAGCGAGATTGACGGCGTAGTTCATGACGCCGTCGGCGGCGCGGGTGGATGAGACGAGGGGGCCGAGGTTGTCGGCCCAGGCTGGCGGGGCGCTCGCGGCGGCCACGCCCATGGACAGGGCGAGAGCCGCGACAGTTCCGATGCGTGCGGCGGTGCGGCGCATGATTCCTCAACTTTCGGGTACTCACTGGTGCGTGCACTGCGGCGTGCATGCGTGTGATCATGATCCTAGAGTTTGTCACCAAGCACAAATTCAGCGTCGCTTAAGCGGACGTTCAGCTGGCTCGGCGCGGGCCGCGCACCCGAAGGAGCGCGGCCCGCCTCGTCACCCTACTGCTCGCGCAGGCGCCCGGCGGCGTCGAAGGAGTACTCGCGTCCCTCGATCACGCGGGTGCCCGTCACCATCGCGCCCGAGTCATCCAGGTAGTACCAGGAGCCCGCGTAGGGGAGCCAGCCCGTGACCATGGCGCCCGAGCCGTCCAGGTAGTACCAGGAGCCCGCGTAGGGGAGCCAGCCCGTGACCATGGCGCCCGAGCCGTCCAGGTAGTACCAGGAGCCCGCGTAGGGGAGCCAGCCCGTGACCATGGCGCCCGAGTCGTCCAGGTAGTACCAGGAGCCCGCGTCCTGCACCCATCCGGTCGCCTGGGCTCCGCCGAGGCCGTGGTAGTACCAGGATCCCCCGTCCTTCACCCATCCGGTCACCATGTAGCCGCGTGCGTCGAACCGGTAGAGCTGCCCGTCGATGCGCCTCACGGTGGAGACGGGGTATGTTCCGTCCTCGAAACGCCACCACCAGCCGAGCGCGTCGCGCACCCAGCGCCCGGCCCGGTCCTCGTCGGAGGCGACCGTGAAGGACACCTGAGCGGAGGTGTCGTCGTCCGCGCGAGGGTCGTTGTTGCGGCCCGATGCCTCGACCCGCACGCTCAACGGCCCCTCCTCCAGTGGAGAGCGCAGACTGGCCGCGTCCACGCCGTCGGCCTGCAGCGTCACCGAGGTGTCCGACGCGGCCCCATCCCCCTGGGTGGAGGCGAGCTCGCGCTCCCCCGCCACCATGCGGGCTGCGGTCACGGGGCCGGACACGGTGGCGCGAACGGACACGGTTCCGGCGAGCGTAGCGCCGTCGAGGCTGTGCCAGGTGCGGCCGTCGCTCGAGTACTCGAGCGGGCCGATGACCGGCTGGGGCTGGTCCTTCAGGACCGCGTCCAGGGCGATCGGCAGGCCGGCGCCCCGGTATTCGTGGGAGTCGGTCGGGGCGTTGAGGAGGCCGTAGTTGGCGGCCGCCTGCTTGCGCATCAGGTCGATGACCTGCGCGCCCGTGTACTCGGGGTGGATCGACTTGATGAGGGCGGCGACGCCGGACACGTGCGGGGTCGCCATGGACGTTCCATCCGCGACGGCGTACCCGCTGCGGTAGAAGAGCAGCGGAGCCGTCGAGTAGATCTGGTCGCCCGGGGCGGCGAAGTCGATGGTCGTTCCGTAGTTGGAGAAGTCGGCGCGCATCAGGGACACGCGCCCGGGCACGACCCCGTAGGCCTGCTTGACGGCGCTGACCTGGGCGACCCCGTCGAGCATGGAGGGAACGCGGATGGAACCGGCCACCGGACGGTTCTTGGTGGGAGCGGGGACATCCGTCGGAGACGCGTTGTCGATGCTCGGGTTGTCGATGTCGACGCCCTCGTTGCCGGCGGCGGCGATGACCGCCAGCCCCTTGCCCTGGGCGTATCTGATGGCACGCGTCGCGCCCTCCAGGCCGGCCGCCTGCTCGGGGTCGGTCGGACTCCAGTACACCCAGGGGTCCATCGAGTAGGAGTTGTTGACGATGTCCACGCCGTGGCTGGCCGCCCACATGAACGCGCAGGCCACGTATTCGGGGTAGATGAGGCGGTTGTCGTTGGTCGCCTGAATGGCCACGATGCTCGCGTTGGGGGCGATCCCGTCGATGCCGACGCCGTTGTGGTTGGCGGCAATGATGCCAGCGACGTGCGTGCCGTGGTAGAACTCGTCGCGCCACCCGTTGACCTCCTGCGTGGCCACGCCATTGACCGAGCACTTCACGGAACGAGTCGTGTCGACGCGCCCCTCCAGGTCCGGGTGGGTGTCCTCGACGCCGGAGTCCACGACGGCCACGCTCACGGGCGCGCGCCTCACGTCCACCGCCGCGGCCTCGGCGGCCTTCATCTCCGTGGCCCCCCAGTTGAAGATGGCCTCCCCGGTGCCGGAGTCGGCCTCGGTGACGGTTTCCTCTCCGACCGCGCTCAGGCCGCCATCGGGAGTCGCGCCGCTCGCCTGGGCGGGAGTCGCGCCGCTCGCCGTCGCGGGTTCGGTGCCCTGGGTCGGCGGCTGGGCGCCTGCCGGGGCGGGCAGCTGGACGCGCTCGTAGTAGAGGACCGGGGCCACGCGGGTCGGGCCAATGGAATGGACGCCCACCCCCGCCTTCTTCAGGGCGGCCGCCAGGTCGGGGGCGAAGGAAGGCGTGGCGCTCTGGGCGAAAAATGTGCCGATCTCGGGGTAGGAGGCGAGCGCTGCCCCGCCGACGGAGGGAACGAGGGCGAGCGCGCGCTCAAAATCCTCGGCGCTGGCGGCGCTCGCGAGGTTGATCGCGTAGTTCATCTCATCGTCATTGGCGCGAGGCGCGGAGACGAGGGGGGCGGGGGCGTCGGCGTGGGTGGGAGGAGCGGTCGCCGTGGCCACGCCCATGGACAGGGCGAGGGCGGCGATGATCCCGATGCGTGCGGCGGTGCGGCGCATGATTCCTCGGCTTTCGTGTGTCACTGTCAGGATGTCGGCGGCTTTCGCAGCCCAGCCCATCATCCAAGACTTTGTCAGTAACAACAAAACCAAGGCTTACCTAAGCTCACTCCTCAAGATCTGCCCCTCCGCCCTTGACGCGCTTGCTACTCCAGACCCGCGTCGAGGGCGAGCAGGTGATCGACGCTCTGGGGGCGCAGGAACCAGTGGGCCTCGCCGTCCTCGACGGCCAGGACACCCGGCTTGGTCGCCATATTGTAGTTCGACGCCATGGAATACCCGTAGGCGCCCACCGCGGGCACCGCCAGCAGGTCACCGCCCGCAATGTCGGCCGGAAGGTCAACGTCACGGATGACGATGTCCCCACTCTCGCAGTGCTTGCCCACGACACGACAGCGGGCGAGCGCGGTGGACCCGTCGCGGTTGGCCAGGGTCGCCGTGTAGGCAGCGCCGTACAGGACCGGCCGAATGTTATCCGACATCCCCCCGTCGATCGCCACGTAGCGGCGCACTCCCCCGCCCTCAAGCGACACGTCCTTGACGACGCCCACGCGGTAAAGCATCACCATCGACGGCCCGGCGATCGAGCGCCCGGGCTCGACCGTCACGCGCGGGATGGGCAGGCCGTGATGGGCGCAGCGCTCGCGCACGACGCCCGCCAGGGCGCGAGCCACCTCCACCGGCGAGGTCGGCACCGGGTCCTGGGCGGTGTAGGCGATGCCCACTCCCCCACCCAGGTCGATCGCGGACACCTCCAGGCCAAGGCGCTCGCGCACGAGGGCGGCGAAGTCGATGACCTTTCGCGCGGCCTCGACAAAGGCAGCCGTGCCGAAGATCTGCGAGCCGATGTGGCTGTGCAGGCCGCGAAGGTCCAGGTGGGAGGCGCGCTGGATGGCCCTCACGGCGCCTAGGGCCTGGCCGCTGGCCAGGGACAGGCCGAACTTCTGATCCTCGTGGGCGGTGGCGATGTATTCGTTGCCGCCGGCGTGGATGCCGGACTTCAGGCGCACCATGACGGGGGCGCTGACCCCCATGTCGGCGGCGATGCGCTCAACCTGGCGAACCTCGTCCATCGAGTCGATGAAGATCCGGTGGATGCCTGCCTCCAAGGCCAGACGGATCTCACGGTCCGACTTGTTGTTGCCGTGCAGGCCGATGCGCGAGGGGTCCACGCCGGCGCGCAGCGCGAGCGTGAGCTCCCCCAGGGAGGCGGTGTCGACGCCCAGCCCCTCCTCCGCCACGATGCGGGCGACGTCGGCGCTCAGGAAGGCCTTGCCCGCGTAGAAGGCGTCGCCGCCGCTCATGCCGTAGCCCTCCCAGAACTCCTCGGCCATCGCCGAGGCCCACACGCGGGCGCGCCCCCGCAGCGAGGCGACGTCAAGGACGAAGGTGGGAGTGCCATAGTCCGAGGCGATCCGCGTCAGGTCGGCGCCGCCCACGTGTAGCACGCCGCCCGTGCGCGCGGCGCTCCACGGCCACAGGTCGGGGCGCTCCTCGGGGCCGGGGCAGACGAGGGAGCCAACCGGGACGGAGTCGGCCTCGTTCATGTCACATCCTCTCGGGGGCGCTCACGCCCAGCAGGCCAAGGCCCGTGCGCAGAACCTGGGTGACCGCGTCGTTGAGCCACAGGCGGGCGACGTGACCGGCCTCGACCGGGTCGTCACTGCGGGGGGTGACGCGGCACTGGCCGTACCAGGCGTGGTAGGTGGCGGCCAGGGATTCCAGGTAGCGGGCGATGCGGTGCGGCTCGCGCAACTCCGTGGCCTGGGCGACCTGTGCGGGGAACTGGGCGAGGGCACCCAGCAGGGCCGAGTCGGCCTCGGTGTCCAGGGCGGCGGGGTCGAATCCGGCGTCGCGGCTCACCCCGTGGGCGGCGGCGTTGCGCGCAACGTTGCAGGTGCGCACGTGCGCGTACTGCACGTAGTACACCGGGTTGTCGTTGGAGTGCTGGGAGAGCAGGTCGAGGTCGATGTCGACCTGGGTGTCCATGGACACCCGCACGAGGGCGTAGCGGGCCGCGTCCACGCCCACCGCGTCGACCAGGTCGTCCAGGGTGACGATCGTGCCGGCACGCTTGGACATGCGCACGGGCTCGCCATCCTTGACGAGGTTGACCAGCTGTCCGATGAGGATCTGCAGATTGACGCCCGGCTTATCCCCGAACGCCGCACACATGGCCATCATGCGTCCGATGTAGCCGTGGTGGTCCGCGCCCAGCAGGTAGATGGCCGCATCGGCGCCGCGCTCGCGCTTGTTCAGGTAGTAGGCGACGTCTCCCGCGAAGTAGGCGGCCTGGCCGTCGGACTTGATGAGGACGCGATCCTTGTCGTCACCGTAGGTGGTGGTGCGCAACCACACCGCGCCCCCCTCGTCGAAGATCTCCCCGCGCTCGCGCAGGCGAGCGATGGCGTCGGCCACCGCGCCGGAGGAGTGCAGCGAGTCCTCGTGGAAGAACACGTCGAAGTCCACGCGGAAGGAATGCAGGCGCTCCTTGATCTCCGCAAACATCAGCTCCACGCCGCGAGCGCGGAAGACCTCAATGGCCTCCTCCTCGGGCAGGGTGATCGGGTCCGGCTCTCCCGCGGCGCGCGCGTCGGCGCGCACCTGTTCGGCGATGTCGGCGATGTACTGGCCGCCGTAGCCGTCCTCGGGCACCTCCCGGCCCATGGCGCGCGCGTAGAGAGAATGGGAGAAGCGGTCGATCTGCGAGCCGTGGTCGTTGAAGTAGTACTCGCGGGTCACGGCGGCGCCGGAGGCCGCCATGAGGCGGGCAAGAGAGTCGCCGACGGCCGCCCAGCGTGCTCCACCCAGGTGCACGGGGCCGGTCGGGTTGGCGGAGACGTACTCCAGGTTGATCGAGCGGCCCGCCAGGGTCTCGTTGCGACCGTATTCGGCTCCGGCCTCGACGATGGTGCGGGCGAGCTCGCCCGCGGCCCCGGCTCCCAGTCGGATGTTGATGAAGCCGGGACCCGCGACCTCGACGGAGTCGATACCCTCGGCCCCGCTCAGGTCTTCGGCAAGGATCTGGGCGAAGTCGCGCGGGGCCATCCCGGCCTTCTTGCCCAGCTGCATGGCGACGTTGGTGGCCCAGTCGCCGTGCTCGCGAATGCGGGGGCGCTCCACGGTCACGGGGTCGGGAACCAGCGCGGGATCGATGGAGATGCGCCCGGCGGCGGCAGCGTCCAGCAGCGTCGAGCGGATGAGGCAAGCAAGTTCTTCAGGAGTCACACCCCAAGACTACGGGGTTTTGGCTTGTGACCGCGAGCTCTTGTCCCGCGCGGGAATGAAAACCTGGCCACACGTGGCCACAATCGCGCCCGGGAAGCACCCGGATCTCCCGCGACGCGCGTAGAATTTCGGGTAGCCGAATCGCATCCGTCGTCTGCGAGGAACCCATGACCACCTCGGACACCCACCACCGCACACTCATCCCCCTCCTCGGCCCCGCATTCGTCGCGGCCGTCGCCTACGTCGACCCCGGAAACGTCGCCGCCAACATCACGGCCGGCGCACGCTACGGCTACCTCCTAGTCTGGGTGCTCCTCGCCTCCAACATCTTCGCGATGGTGATCCAGTATCTCTCCGCCAAGCTCGGCCTGGTCACCGGCAAGTCCCTGCCCGCCCTGCTCGGAGAGCGCATGGCACCCCCCGGGCGCATCGCCTTCTGGCTGCAGGCCGAGGTCGTGGCCGCGGCGACCGATCTCGCCGAGGTCATCGGGGGCGCCCTCGCCCTCCACCTCCTCTTCGGCCTGCCCCTCCTGTGGGGCGGGGTCATCATCGGCGTCGTGTCGATGGGGCTCCTCCTCGTCCAAGGTGGTGGGCGCCAACGCCGCTTCGAGGCCATCATTGTCGCGCTGCTCGCCATCATCACGCTGGGGTTCCTGGCGGGACTGGTCGTCGCTCCTCCGAGCGGCGCGGGGGTCGCCTCGGGCCTCCTCCCCCGCTTCCGCGGCACCGATTCCGTGCTGGTTGCCGCGTCGATGCTGGGCGCCACGGTCATGCCCCACGCGGTCTACCTGCACTCGTCGCTGGTCAACGACCACGAGGCGGACCCCGCGCTCCCCTCCACCTGCGACGCCCGGCATTCCCCCGGGCACCTCGCTCGCCTGCTGCGCGCGACCCGCATCGACATCTACTGGGCGCTGGGCGTCGCGGGGCTGGTCAACATCGGCCTGTTGCTCCTGGCCGCGGCGGCCCTGGCCGGGCAGAGCGGCACCGACACGATCGAGGGGGCGCACGCCGCAATCTCCGCGACCCTCGGTCCCCTCGTCGGCACGGTCTTCGCGGTCGGGCTGCTGGCCTCGGGCCTGGCCTCCACGTCGGTGGGCGCCTACGCGGGAAGCGAGATCATGAGCGGCCTGCTCCACGTCAGGGTGCCGCTCCTGGTGCGTCGGCTCGTCTCCCTGATCCCCGCGCTCGTCATCCTCGGGGCGGGCGCCGAACCCACGTGGTCCCTCGTCGTCTCGCAGGTGGCTCTTTCCTTCGGCATTCCTTTCGCGATCATTCCCCTCATGTCGCTGACCGCGAAGCGCGAGGTCATGGGCGAGTACGCAAACACCACCGTCCTGCGGGTGTGCGGTTTCTTCATCGCCGCGGTCATCGTGGCCCTCAACCTCTTCCTGGTCTACCTGACCCTGACCGGCCAGGGGTAGGCACTCGGGGACGAGGCAGGGACGTCATCGCTGCCGCCCTTCGAGCGCGGCATGACGGTGAGCACTCGGGGACGAAACGCCATGGCCGCGCATTCTCGGATAGGTTTCGACGGCTCGTTTGAGCCCGTCGAAACTGCTGTCCGTAGCCGCACGTTCACGGATAGGTTAGCCACTCGTGGATAGGCTAGGTCGTTCGCGGATAGGTTATTTGCCTATCCACATGCTCATAACCTATCCGCATGCTCATAACCTATCCGCGAGGCGCGTAGCTCCCAGGACGGCGGGGTCGCCATCATCGGTAACGCCCAATCCTATCCGCGAGGCACGTAGGCCGACGGACCACCACGACGAGTAGCCGATTCGGCCTGGCAGAACAGTTGGCCGGAAGGACTACCCGCGAACGGTGGCGAGGCGGACCGACGAGACGCCGACAAGGCCGCCGCTCACCGGGCAGGGCACGTCGTAGGAGATCGGCTGCTCCGCCGCAGACGCCGACAGGGCAGCAACACACCGGGCAGGGCACGGGGAACGGGGCCGGTGTTCGCCACCGGCCCCGTTCCCCTACCGTCAGCGTCTCTCAGGCGCGCACGGAACGCTCGTAGTCCTTCATCAGGTCGATGCGACGCTGGTGACGCTCGTCCCCGCTGAAGGGCGTCTCCAGGAACGCGTCAATGAGGGCGATGGCCTCCTCCTCGCTGTGCTGGCGGGCACCGACCGCCACGACGTTGGCATCGTTGTGCTCGCGAGCCAGGCGCGCGGTCGCCTCCGACCACACGAGGGCTGCGCGCACCCCCTCCACGCAGTTGGCGGCCATCTGCTCGCCGTTGCCCGAGCCGCCGATGACGATGCCGAGGCTTCCCGGCTCGTCCACGACCGCCTGTGCCGCCTCGATGCAGAACGGCGGGTAGTCGTCGAGGGCATCGTAGGCGTATGCGCCATGGTCCACGACGTCGTGACCGGCCTCGCGCAGGTGGGCGACAACCTTTTCCTTCAGCTCAAAACCGGCGTGATCGGTGCCGATGTGAACGCGCATAGAATCCTCCCGAAGAGTTATCAGACAAGAAACACCGACCAGTATGGCACACATCACCGTTACGCGCGGGCGTATGAAGCCTGCTAAACTGGCCGAGCTGCCCCGATAGCTCAGCGGATAGAGCGCTTGCCTCCGGTGCAAGAGGTCGCAGGTTCGAGTCCTGTTCGGGGCGCCACCCATACCCGCGCCGCGCTCGCGGATCCGCCGCGCCCACGCCTCGTGACCCGAGCCCCTTTCACCTCGCGGAACACCCCGCGCCTGGGCGCAGCCGCCCCAATAAAATGGGCCTCGTCCCAACCGTGAACCAAGGAGCGGCCGATGACCTACCCCTGGTGGAGCCTTCTCCCCTTCGTCGCGATGCTCGCCTGCATCGCGCTCCTGCCCATCATCCCGAAGACCTCGCACTGGTGGGAAAAGGAATCCTCCCAGCTGACCGTCGCGCTGGCCCTGGGCGTGCCCACCACGATCTGGATGTTCGTGAAGGCGGGCACCAGCCCGCTCATCGCCACGGGCGTGGAATACGTCCAGTTCATCGCCCTGCTGTTCGCGCTGTTCGTCGTCTCCGGAGGCATTCACCTCGCAGGCGACATCAAGGCAACCCCGCGCAACAACACGATCTTCCTCGCGATCGGCGGCTTGCTCGCCTCGTTCATCGGAACGACGGGCGCCGCGATGCTCCTCATCCGCCCGCTCCTGGAGACGAACAAGGAACGTCAGCACCGCGTGCACACGGTCCTCTTCACGATCTTCATCGTGGCAAACTGCGGCGGCATACTCACCCCCCTGGGCGACCCGCCACTCTTCCTCGGTTACCTGCACGGCGTGCCCTTCACATGGACCTTCGCGCTGTGGAAGGAGTGGCTCTTCGTCCTTATGCTGCTCCTCCTGTCCTACTACTCCATCGACCGGGTCCGCTACGCCTCCGAGGACACCGCTTCCATTGAGGCCGACGACCGCGACGTCCAGCCCCTGCGCCTGCACGGGGCCATCAACCTCCTCTTCTTCGCGATCATCATCCTCTCCGTCGCCTTCGCCCCCTCCTGGGACGGCGAGGCGCTGGCCGAGGGACACGTTCACTCGTGGACGGAGCTGGTTCCCTGGCGCGAGCTCATCATGTTTGCGGTGGCGGGGCTGTCCTACAAGCTCTCGGACAAGAAGGTCCGATTCGAGGAGAACGCCTTCACGTGGACGCCCATCATGGAGGTCGCAACCCTGTTTATCGGCATCTTCTCGACGATGGCGCCGGCGCTGCGTTACCTCGAGCAGATCGCCCCATCCCTGCCGCTGACCCGCATGACGTACTTCGTGTTCACGGGCGGTCTGTCTTCCGTCCTGGACAATGCGCCCACGTACATGACGTTCTTCGAGATGGCGAAGGCCTCCGGCGGCGAGGGGGCGCTCGTGGCCGGGGTGCCCGAGTACTACCTGGTCCCGATCTCGCTGGGCGCCGTGTTCTGCGGCGCGATCACCTATATCGGCAACGGCCCGAACTTCATGGTTAAGTCGGTCGCCGAGTCCGACGGCGTTCCCATGCCGTCCTTCGGTCGTTACGTCGGCTACGCGTTCACACTCTTGGTGCCCGTCCTGGCTGCCATGGCGATGATCTTCGTCGGCGAGTCCTGGCTGGTGCGAGGCCTCGGCATCGCCTTGGCCGCCGGCCTGGCGTTCCTCTCGCTCGTCCGCATCCGCCGCGCGGGCCTGGACGAGGCCGTCGCCGACTTCACGGGGAACGAGTGAGTCAGCGGTCTTGACGCATGCGACGGGGGGCGGAGCCAGGCGGCTCCGCCCCCCGCGTGTTGCGCGGTTTCTTGCCGTGTTGCGCGGTTTCTTGCCGTGTTGCGCGGTTTCTTGCCATGTTGCGCGATGTCTTGCCGTGTTGCGTCGCATCTTGCAGCGTTGCGCGGTTTCTTGCCGTGTTGCGTCGCGGGGTGTTTTTTCGTGTGGAGTGGCGCGGGCGCATCCCGCCGCCGGGTGAGACCCAGGACACCCCGGCACAGGTCATCCTCCACCGCGTGAAACCCACACCACCCCTGCACGCCCACAACACCACGATTCAAGCCAATTTCGGCATGCAGGGGCGGTGCCGGTTTCACCTGCTCAAACCACAAGGTACGCAGGGGCGGTGCCGGTTTCGCACGTTCCCGCGCGTCCCTTCGTATGGGTGCGTACCCGCGAACTTGCCGCGGTCACGACGCCACGCGGCCAGCTGCCGCTCGGCGTTACTCGGCCGTGGTACCACAGTCGCGCCGCTCACTTGCTCGCGGCAGCCGCGACCAACTGGCTTTCGTCATCTACGCGGCCAGGAGCCCCATCGCCATGGCCCAGACCGCCGCGCGAGGCGGGGCGTCCAGCGTCGGATCGGCTGACAACCGGGAGAGAGCCTGTACGTCGAGGGGTGCATGAATGAGGGCGTGGAGGTGGTCGGTCACAAAGCACTCAAAGTGCGCGCCCGGGTGCCACTTTCCACGACGCTTCTCCTCACGCACGCAGGTAACGACACTCCAGCGCCCGGCGACACAGTCACGCGCAAAGTGCGACTCGGCGGGGCCATACGTCACCAGGTCATTGAGAACATCCTGGGCGCCGCGGACATCGAGGGTACGAATCGCCCGCACGAAGTCGGTGGGGATGTATGGCGGCCCGTCGTGGAGGGTGGGTCCGGCGTACAGCAGGGAGGCGAAGGCCAGGATATGCGGGACTTCGCAGAAATCAACCTGACTGAAGTGCACGCCGTCCACATCGGAACGCATGATGACGGAGCGCGGAACGGTGGGCCAGATCCTCCAGTCGCGCACGACATCCGGCATGGCGGGGGACACAACGCGGATAGCGGCCCTCGTTCGAGCATCGCTCGCGGGCCCCAGGATTCGCTGTGCGTCACCAACGAGGCCGTTCACTCCTACAAGTCCACCGCTGACAAGTCCGCTGGTGAGGGCATCGCTCGAGACGCGCGTCGTCCCCTTGCTGGTAGACATCATGTCGAGGAGAACATTCGCCTGCTCGACGGTGACGATCAGCTGATCCGCAGAACGCGAATCGGTGGCGTCAACACTCACGATGGCACCTCCACAGTCTGGGCCATGGTGATGAAATCGTCAATGACCGCCGGGAAGACAATGCTGGGACACGTACACGTCGCTGTCCACAGGGAACGCTGCGGCGAGCCTGGCCCGGCGTGCGGGGCGCGCGTGATCCATGTGAGTTGAGTGAGCGTCAGCGAGACATCGTTGAGGATGTAGACGCCTGTCCGCCATCGGGCATCTGTCGGGGTGAGCGGCCAGGCGAAGTCGTCAATGAGATGGAACCCGGGGAATGGTTTTTCCAGCTGCTGGACGCTGTCCGCGTAGACGGCATCATCGCTTGCGTCGGTTCTCAGTTCCCCACCGGCGATCACCAGAGTCGGGACATTCCCCTCATCTTTCGCCTTTCCGACAGCGATAAGACGAACGCTGGCATCAGCGGCGAGCGCCCCCAGTTCTGCACGTTCCTCTGGGGTGACGAGCCGCCATCCCGCCGCGAGACTCACCACCACGTATCCCCCCGCCTCTGCGCATGATGAAGCACCCACGCCTCCTGATCAATGTTTCCACTCTCATCCAACAGCCCGTGCCGCTTGGCGTACTGCCAATCGGCATACACCCACCGAGGAAACCTGATTGGGAGAAGCCCAATAAGAATTACCAGGAGAAGTAGCATCATGAGGCATGCAAGCCCAAACATTAGCCACCCTGGCGCACGATCTCTGATTAAGAAAAGAAGGACACCAATGAAACAGATACACGCAAAAGCCGGAGAACCAATAGCAGCATAGTTCTTTCCGATGCGCCCCCGCCCGTTCATCCGACGCCACAACGCGGCTACCTTGTTGTCAGTAAACATCTCAACATACCAAGTAACAGCGCAAAAAAACTCCACCGATGAAAGCACACAGACAACCAAGCAAATTATCCTTCATAAGCCGCCCCTCATTCCATCGCCTCTGCAACACGATCTACACCCTGATCATTGATCACATCACCAACATATTCACCAGCATAGTGGCCGATCAGCCCGCCGACGAACGCCCCCAGTTCTGCGCGTTCCTCTGGGGTGACGAGCCGCCATCCCGACGCGAGACTCACCACCACGTATCCCCCCGCCTCTGCGCATGATGAAGCACCCACGCCTCCTGATCGATGTTTCCGCTCTCATCCAACAGCCCGTGCCGCTTGGCATACTGCCAATCGGCGTAAAGGACGTTTGGGAACCTGATTGGTAGGAGACTGAGGAGAAATACAAATACAAGCAACATCATCAAGCATGCGAGTGTGAACAGTAGCCATCCAGGGGCAGCTATTTCCTTTAGGAGTCCAACACACAGCGCAATATAACTTATGCACGTTATGGCTGGAGCCCCGACTGCAGCAACATTCCTGCCAATCCGCCCCCTCCCATTCATTCGTCGCCATAGTCTTGCTACTTTCCCATCAAGAAACATCTCGGCATACCAGGTGACAGACCCAGTAAGCGCCATGGCGAGACAGCATAGATAACCAGTTGGATTCTCTCGCATAGCTCAGACCTTACCCAATTGACTCAGCGATACGATCGGTTCCCTGCTCATTGATGAGATCACCAAAGTACTCACCCCCATAGTGTCCTGCCAATCCACCGATGACCCCTCCGACGAGACCGCCAACTAGAGCGCCCACGGGGGCAAACGGTCCTGAGCATGCGGCACCAACAGCCGCACCAACTTTTGCCCCAGCAACACCCATGACGAAGGTTGCGCCACCAGTTGTCACTCCTTTAACGCCAGCTCTCGCAACCTTGTGTCCCTCGCTCCACTCGGGGTGCTGAACCGTATCGGTTTGATACGTATCGTAGGCGGTGATACCACCATCGACAACAGCGCCCGCCACGCCAGCAACCTTCCCGATTTTTCCGGCAATCGGAGCCACAACACGTGTCCCGGTTGGTTCCAGCCCGTGCGCTCCCGGCGGCCGAAACTTCCACTTCGACAGATCACCCCTGGCGAGGAACCCCTCCGGAGCCTCGTATAACCCACTGAAGTGCTGCATCGTGAGCGCGACTGTCGACTGCCCGAGAAAATCTAACAGCCCCAATGCATAGGGGACAGCGATGGCCAGTCGATGCTTCTTACTCAGAACAAAGTGTTCTTTCAGCCCGTCGAACACCGGCTTAATCCACTGCTCATACGTGCCAATTTTGAGATCATCAAGCGCCAGTGAGAACACATACTCCGCGCGCTCGTAGTTCAGCCGTTGCTCCCGCGCCCTGACGCTGAGCTCGCCGAATACGTTGCTCAGCGCCGCATCCTGCTCGTCCGGCAGGATCACCGTGTCCCCCTCGACGATCAGACCACCCGCGGCCGCAGCCTGAGCAATACCCTGATACTCGCCCCGCACCGACCGCATCGACCACGCCAGGTCCGAGACGGCCAGCTTCAACGCCTTCAAATCCGCCGCCATCTCCTCGTATGTTTGCGATGTCGTCAGCAGATCCTCGTTGCACCGATGCACGAGCAAGGACTCCTGCTGGGAGACGATAGCCGAGGCACGCGCCACGTCACCATCGGCCCGAGTGAGCGCGCCGATCGATTCCTCACAGATCGTTTCAAAGGTAAACAGAGCATCGACGTCGATGAGGAATTCCATCGAAAATGAGGAACCCTGAGAGACAGCACTTGCGTTTGTCATCGTGCGTCCAGACTGTCGAGGTACTCGCGGACCGCCGCAATTTCTGCGGCGGCCTGATCATCGGCCCGAGCAAAGGCATTGGAGGCCGCGTCCAGCCCCTGCGCTACGGCGAGCGAACAGAAGGAACTCATCGCAATTACCTCATTGATTCTCGCGATCCTCTCAGAAAGCCTCCCCTCGTTACTGCCGACCCCGGAAGGAGTATCCAGCACGTACGCTGCAACGTTTTCACCCGATGCTTCGAGAATGGAAGATGCTCGCGACACTTCATCGCTATCCCACACGACCTGACCCGACACGCCACACCCCTTACCGATTGACAGGAACGAAGCTACCCCCCCCCCCGAAGGTGACTGTCAAGGGCAGATTCTAGGGGTGGTTGCAACACGTTTCATACCCCGAGCAGCAGGTTCGAGGCGTTGCAACCGCCACCAGAACCTACGACAGGGCCACGACCGCTGCGCGCGGCCCGATCCTACGCCGCCCGGGGCCGCGGGGTGCGTACACACTGACAAGAGAGGGTAAAGAGGGGTCCGCTCGCACCCCATACGCTGTTAAAATGAGGGGGAAGGATCAGATAACCGGCGGGCGAGGCGACGGAGCACCGCCGTCGGCGAACGACTCGAGGAGGAGCACTCTATGACACGTCCGAACACCGCTGATTCGCGTGACACCAACGTCAAGTACATCGCAGCGGTCGCGAAGATCCTGCACGCGAACGCCGAGGCGGCTGCGGAGGGGTGGACCGAGGTGGCCCTGCTGGTCAACAAGGCCCCCGACAGCCAGAAGGTCTCCACCTACGCCGCCCTCGAGCGCGGCTCCGAGCATTTCGACGACTGGCTGACCCCATCAGCGTGGGACGAGCTGGGCAAAGTGCTGGCCGCCTGGCAGTTCGAACTCGCCCAGCAGGGTCACCCCAAATGGACGGCGATGTTCCTGGGCGGCGTGCGCGACGGAGGACTCGCGTGGCTGCCCGACTACTCGCCCACCTTCGGCAAGTGGCGCATCCGCAGGAAGCACTCGAACCTGCCGGCGATCCAGGAGGGACTGGAGAAGGCCGCCCGCCTGTGAGTGCCCCAGCCTCCGGGCGCTCCCGCCTGTGAGTGCCCCAGCCCCCGGACGCTCGTCCGTGCGCCGGTTTCCCCATCCGCGTGCCGGGCCCTCGTTCGCGCCCCAGAGCGCTAGTCGCACTGCCCGCCGCGCCCAATCAGCGGCGCGCGACTTCCGCCCTCCCGCCTACCGCGGCAAGAGCGCTGATAAACTTATCAAACACCCGAAGCGTTGATAAACTTATCACCATGAGGACTCCACTGGACTCTCCCTTTAGCCCTGGATCCGACACCGTCCCCCACGTGTGGGCGGGGCGAGTCGAGCAACTCAGCGACTGGCGTGATGTCGTGCGCCCGCGTCGGCGCGCGGGCATCCACGAGCGCGGGCGCACCATCCTCGGCGAAGCCGGGTCGGGCAAGTCCGCACTGGTGCGCAAGATCGCGCACACGGCTGCGGCCGAAGGCGACTGGACAACACCCCAGCTCAGGATCCCCTCCGGCAGCGACCCCATGAAACGGGTAGCATCGGCGCTCCTACGCCTGGCGTCCGATGCGGGCCTGCCGAGCGCCCGCGAGCGCCGCATCACCGACCTGCTCGGCCGGGTCGAATCGATCGCCGCCTCAGGATTCGGGCTCACGGTGCGGCCGCACGCAGGACCCGAGCCGTACACGGCGCTTACCGAGCTCCTCGTCGAGATCGGCCGTGCCGCGATTCGCGCCGACGCGGTGATCGTCATCCACATCGACGAGGTGCAGAACATCACCGACGAAGCGGCCCGCTCGCAACTGCTCATCGCCCTCGGCGACGCGCTGGCCCACGAGGAGGAAATCGTCCTGCCAGGTGGTCCGCGCGCCTCGCGCGCCCTCCCGATCGCCGTGTACCTCACCGGCCTTCCTGAATTCGCCGACATGGCGGGGGCCAGGACGGGCGCGACCTTCGCACGGCGTTTCCGCACGACAATCCTTGAACCGATCAGCGACAACGACCTGTTGGTCGCACTCCACCCGTTCGTGACCGAGGGGTGGCAGGTGCCCGGCGGCGAGCGCGTCTACATGGAGGCATCGGCGCAGCGAACCATTGTCGAGCTCTCGCGCGGTGAGCCGTTCCTCTTCCAGTTGGCGGGCGAGCGCGCCTGGTACGCGGGAACCGACGACCTCATCACCGCCGAGCAGGTCGCATCGGGGTGGCGCGGTGCAGTCCACGAGGCCGAGACCCACGTGCAGCGCATCCTGGAGCGCCTACCCGCCCGGGAGCGGGAATTTCTCGAAGCGATGGCGCAGCTGCCGCCCCCGGAGCGGACCCTGACGAACATCGCACGCGCACTCGACTACCATCGAGCCTCCGACGCGGGGCCGACCGCCCAACGCCTCGACCTCATCCGGCGCGTCATCTGCAGGGGCCGCCCCCACTACACGTTCCGCAACAGGGCGGTGGGTGCCTACTTGGAGTCCGACTGGCCGGAATGACCGCCGACCGGGTTTCCTCACCTTCCGGCACGGCAGTACCGGACCGCCACCTGCGTGCGATTGCGCGGCCCCGTGTTGGCCAGGAGGGAACTGATGTGGTCGCCAGGGATTAGGCGACGATGAGGACCCTCATACCGCCCATCCTTCCTTGTCTTTCGGAATCGTTGCGAACACTCTCGGTTCTTGGGCGGGCTTAGCGGCCACTATGCTGGTGAACATGTTGGTGATGTGATCAATGATCAAAGTGTCAACCGCGTTGCGTAAGAACTAGGATAAGGATTTCTTATGCGGCTCCATTCCAACCTTTGTCATCACCGGAGGCGAACTGAGAACCAACGCGAGCGAGGATGAGATCTACGCGGACAGCATCCAGCAAGTACAGGATGCACTGCCCGGATTCCACCTCATTGATGACTTCGCCTGGCCGCTCACCCCGAAAGGCGCCCGATGGCGGACCGGCGTCTACATCCTCGACAATGCGTCGCTGACGCTCACTCAACTCACGTGGATCACGCGCGCCCCGCACGCCGGACCAGGCTCGCCGCGCCGTCCCCTGTGGACAGAACCGTGTACGTGCCCCAGCACTAACTTCCCGGCGTTCATCGACGATTTCATCACCATGGCCCAGACACTGGAGGTGACACCGTGAGTAGACGAGTGAGTCAGCGGTCCTGACAACTACTGCATCGAGGGGGCGGAGCCAGGCGGCTCCGCCCCCGTTTTTTGCTGAACTTTTAAGGTTCTAGAGGAACCTAATCTCTTCAATGAGGACTTGACGATCACTTTGACGGAGGGCTATCCTGATCTGTTACTGCTGACCGAGTCGTAAGGGGAGACAGTTGTCCGGTGGAATCGTATGGGACGCGACCGCGGTGTCACGTGCCATCAACATCCTGGAGTACTCGAGCGAGAGCGTCGCCTCTGAGACTCTCGAAGCACCTAGTGGCGCTGGGAGTAATGAGGCGGATCTGACAGCGAAGATCGAGAGGATCAATCGTATTATACAGAAGGCATCTTTTTGTTCTTTTTCTATCACTCGCGGACTGACCGCAGCATCCGAGAATTTTGCAACCACCGATAATCAGGAAGCTGCCAGTCTTCAGTCAACAGGAGAGTATCTGCGCGCCAGGGGGCCACGATGAGTACCGATGAAGATACACGCCAACACGGAGCATGGTTTTCCATGCCTTTCCCGATTAACGTCGACAATCTCTTCACGTTCAAGGATCAATGCGAACAAGCTTCCGGCGCATTGCATACCGCAGACGGAGATACAGTGCGCGCTTCCTCCATTGTCGGCCAGCAGGAGGCACTTCTTGTCGACCCATGTCAGCACGATTTACAAATCGCATCGGCCGTGTGTGAAGAAATCTCCAACGATCTGAAAGCACTCACGAACGCTGTATCCGAACTCGCCTGGTCGATGAAGTCAGTACGTGAGGAGTACAAGGGAATCGCGCAGAAAGCCCAAGACTGTGGTCTGATCGTCGAAGGCGACACAGTGACCCTATTCGATGAGTCGGACGATGACCTTGTCCATAGTTTTAATGAGCTGCAAGCGCAAGCTGAGGTCCAGCGGTTGAATTATGAACGTGCCGAGCACGTGTTTTCACTTGCGTTAGACAGTCTCAAAGTGGACACCTATGAGCAATGGATTGAACCCGTTTTCAACGGACTCAAAAGCCAGTTCGTTTTGGACGATGAGCACCCATGCGCCAATTTACTTCCCTACACAATGGGAGCCACCGATCTTCTCGGTCAGACTGCATCCGCGGCCACGATTCAGTTCAACAAGGGAGTCTACCAGCCGCCTGCAGAATTTTTCGCCAAGGGCGACCTATCGAACTGGAAGTTCATACCGACAGGAACACAGGTAACGGAACCCGTTGGAACACGAACGATAGCCCCGGTCTTGGGAAAGGCCGGAAAGGTTGCCGGCGTGGCGGGGGCGGTCGTCGACGGCGGCATCACCGCCTACGACACGTACCAAATCGATACCGAGCAGCACCCCGAATGGAGCGAGGGCCACAAGGTAGCACGAGCGGGCGTGAAAGGCACTGTGACAGGGGGAGCTACCTGGGCAGGCGCCTGGCTAGGAGCCAAAGGCGGTGCCGCCATCGGCGCTGCTGTCTCGGGGCCTTTCGCCCCCGTTGGCGCGGTCGTCGGCGGCCTAGTCGGCGGCGTCATCGGCGGGGTGGCCGGCCATTACTTTGGCGAAATGACAGGTGACGCAATCAATAACGCGACACTCAATTAACAATGGACAATTGCATGAACGAGAACATTACACTGGCTATTATCGGAATCGGACTGGGATTCTTCGGAGCGGCGGTGTGGTACGCCGAGATGTTCACAGACTCAAAGGCTGCGAACCTGTGGCGCCGAATGAACGGCAAAGGAAGAATCAGTAGAAATTATGCTGCTATCGGAGCACCCGCATTTGCATGCATTTTTCTTCTCGGCGGCATCCTAGGATTGATCAATTATTTTCAACTACCGGGGATTTTGTCGCGCATTGCCGCCATTTCAATCCTAGTATTTCTATCTTTCTTCCTCATTGGCCTTCTGCCCATCAAGTTTCCCCGGTGGGTCTACGCCGATTGGCAGTACGCCAAGCGCCATGGGCTCTTAGACGACGATGGCAACATCGATCGGGAAGCGTGGGCCCGTCACCACGCCAACAAAAGGGATCTATGGTGATGAACGGCCACGATAACCCTCAGGCAGGTGTTATTGGCCTTGTCGGCGGTGTTATCGGCGGGGTGGCGGGCCACTATTTTGGAGAATATGTTGGTGATGCGATAAACGAACAGGGTGTAGATCGTATCGCAACGAGAATGGGAGAGAACCTCGCATGAGAGAACAACTATTTGGCATACTATGCGCTTTGTTTATTGGTGTTCTTGGCGTTGTCACTTGGTATGCTGAAATGTTCACCGACAACAAGGCCGCCGCGCTATGGCGTCGTATGAACGGACAAGGTCGCATCAGCAAGAACTGGGCAGCTATCGGTTCTCCGGCTCTATCATCAATTTGTTTCATCTATCTACTTTCTGTTCTCGTTGAGAAGCAAGCACCCGGCTGGCTAATATTTGAGCTTGCATGCCTTATGATGCTACTTCTTCTGGTCATTCTCATTGGCCTTCTGCCCATCAAGTTTCCCCGGTGGGTCTACGCCGATTGGCAGTACGCCAAGCGCCATGGGCTCTTAGACGACGATGGCGACATCGATCGGGAGGCGTACGAGAAACATGCTGGCAGGAAGGAATTCTGGTGAACGAACAGGTAACAATGACCCTTTCCTCGGGATGGAGATTCCTGACCCCTGAGGAATACGCACAGCTCAGCCCCTTGGAAGATGATCCCAGCGTCCGTCTCGTCGCCATCGCTAAGACGAAAGATGAGGGAAACGTTCCGACCTTCGTGGTCACCGGCGGAGCGCTCAGCACCGACGCGAGCGACGACGAAGTCTACGCGGACAGCGTCAGGCAGGTGGAGGAAGCGTTGCCTGGATTCCACCTTATTGACGACTTCGCGTGGCCAGTGCTCCCCGAGGGCGCCCGCTGGCGCACTGGCGTGTACATTCTCGAAAATGTCTCTCTGACACTCAGCCAGCTCACGTGGATCACACGCACTGCGCCCACGACGCAGCAACCGCCGCAGCGTTTCCTGTGGACCGCGACGTGTACGTGCCCCAGCGTCCTATTCCCAATGATCATCGATGATTTCATCACGATGGCCCAAACCCTGGAGGTGGCGCCGTGAGCGACCATCCAATCGAAAGCGACTCCTCGGATCAGATTATCGTCACCGTTGAGCAGGCCGATGCCCTGCTCGAGATGATCGCGAGCAACGAGAAGGCTAGTCGTATCTCAAGCGCCGCTCTCTCCAGCGGACTGGTGTCGCTCGGACTGGCCGGTGCCAACGGTTTGTCCGGCGATGCCGCACGCATCCTCGAACCTGTGCGCGCCGCACGCGCCCGCATCGTCATTCACGTCGTTTCCCCGTCCATATCGGGCGCCGTGCGCGACTGGCGAATCTGGCCGGTAGCTCCGCGTTCCATCGTGATGCGTTCCGACGTGGATGGCGTGCACTTCAGCCAGGTGGATTACTGCGAAGTCCCCCATATCTTGGCCTTTGTCTCCCTGCTGCACGCGGGCCCCACTATTCACGATGGGCCTCCTTACATTCCCACGGATTTCGTTGCTGCGATTCGTGCCCTGGATGTACAAGGCGCGCAGGAAGCACTCAACAACCTCGTGACCTATGGGCCGGCTGAGTCGCTCTTTTCCCAAGACTGCATCTCGGGACGGTGGAGCGTGGTGACTTGCGTACGCGAACAGATACGGCGTCGACAGTGGCGGACGGGACAGCACGTCGACTGCTTTGTCACCGGCCACATGCACGCGCAAATCCACGCGCCACTCGACGACAAGGCTCTCGCACGAATGCCGTCTCACCCGGTGCTGGACGCACCGCCTCGCGCAGCAATCTGGGCAATGATGATGGGGCTTATTGGCGGTTAGCGCAATCCTGAAATACTCGCTTTACACGAGGCAAATGCCGGTGCGCGCCCGCCACTTCAAGCAATAAGCTCAGTCAGTCCCGCAATAACCTCAGTCCCTGGGCCCCGAGACAGAACCGGGCGCCGGGGGTTGGGTCCACAGGCCGCGCGCGTCCAGGAAGTCGCGCAGGAACACGGGACGGTCGGTGATGATGCCGTCGACGCCGACCTCGAGGAGGCGCAGCACGTCGGCCACCGTATTGATGGTCCACACGTGTACGGCAAGGCCGAGCCTGTGGGCCGTCGCCACGAAACGCTCATCCACGACGCGCACCGGCCCCTGACGCATGGGAACCTGGGCGGCGATCGCGCCCTGGCGAGGCCCCGGCACGTGCCACCACGCGGGATTAGTCGCGCTCTTCGCCGCCCCTACCAGGCGCACGACAGCCTCGGTGCCCAGCGATGTCGCCACCGCGCGCGCCGGATCGGACGCGGCGCGGTCACGCACGGCGCGCAGGCGTGGCTCGGAGAAGGAAGCCACCAGGACCCGATTCGCTGCCCCGTGGGCGGCAATCACGTCCAGGAGCGGCCCCTCGACGCCGGGTTCCTTGGCGTCAATGTTGAGGTACATGTCGGGGAACGCCTCGAGAACCTGGGCAAGCAGCGGCATCTGCTCGCCGCTGTCGCGGTGGCGCAGCCGGGACAGGTCCCGCCAGGTCATCTGCGAGATGCGACCGGTCCCGTCGTAGCAGCGGTCCACCGTGTCGTCGTGGGAGACGACGACGTGCCCGTCGGCGGTCAGATGCGCGTCGGTCTCGACGTGGCGGATCCCGGCCTCGTAGACGCGGGTGAAGGCGCTCACCGTGTTCTCGGGGGCTTCCTCCCCTCCTCCCCTATGCGCGAAGACAATGGGGCCGCGTCTCGTCGTTACGGGCATCATGAGCAGGACTCCTGTCCGAGGTAAAGCGCTTTGTTTTCTTTCATCCACGCCTCCGGGTCGATGGGAGTGTCGGAGGAATCGTGGATTTCAAAGTGCAGGTGAGGGCCCGTCGACCAGCCGTTGTTGCCGACCGCTCCGATGACCTGACCGGCGGTGACCGTGTCCCCGAGCTTGACGGTAATTTTGTTCATGTACTGGTGCAGGTAGGCCGAGTGGAAGACCGTGCCATCGGACTTGGTGTGCTTGATCTGCACGTACGCGCCCGAACGGGAGTTCTCGGCAAGCTCCTCGACGACGCCCCCGTAGACAGCAGTGATCGGCGTGTCCAAGGGCGCGGCCATGTCGATGCCCTCGTGGGCGAGCAGCTGCCCGGACACGGGCGAAATGCGGGTCGTGAACGGCGAGGTGATGACGAAGGAGCCCTCGGCGAGGGGCCAGTAGATCGTGTCCGCCACGACCTTGACCTTCCGGTTGCCGTCCGCGCCGTTGCCGATCCCGCAGCCGGTGATGGACACGGGCGCCTTCGCCCTCGCGCGCGAGTTCGCGGTGAGGGTCGCGTCCAGCTGGGTGGCCTGGGGCAGCGCCGAGGAGGTCGCCCAGCTGCTTCCCCCCACCGACGCGCCGAAGGCTCGTGCGGGCACGGTCAGCGAGGAGTCGGATCCGACGCGCCCCGTCATGGGTACGGCGATGGTGGCGCCGGCCAGTCCGGCGACGAGGAGGGCGCGCAGCAGGTAGCCAACGGGGTGGACGTTGCCGCGCCGCCGCGGCGGCGACGAGGCGTCCCCGTCCTCGGCGGCACTCGGGTCTTCCTCGCCACAGGGCGGAGCGGAGTCCTCGACGCGATCAGCCGCGCGATCCACGGACTCGCGTGCCTGGCCGAGCGCGGGGGTGGCTTCCTCGCCGCGCTCGCTTCCCGACGCGGCCGCCTCCACGGACTCTCCCTCGCCGACGCCGCTGGCCGCCCGGTCAAGCGGCAGCGCGGAGGTCTCCGCCTCCTCTTCGCCGCGCGTCTCCTGGGAGCGCGCAGCGCGCAGCTGCGATCGCTTCGGCAGCGGACACTCGATGTCGCCCACGCGTTCCCTCTCCTTCATGGTCTCGCTGTTGCCTCGCCCTAATGTACCCCGCTGACCGTTACCTCGTCACGGTCGCTGCAAGACGTCACGTACTTCGCCGACGAGGAGCTCCAGGATGTCCTCCAGGAAGAGGATGCCGAGAACCTCTCCCCCCTTGCGCACGAGAGCACAGTGCACGCCTGTGCGCTGCATGTGGCGCAGCGCGTCCTCGACCTGGTCCTCCCGGGCGACGGACTCAAGGCGACGGATGCGCCACGGGGTGATCGGTTGGTCTCGTTCCTCCCCGCTGGCGTAGAGCACGTCTTTGAGGTGCACGTAGCCGACGATAGCCCCCTCCTCGTCGGCCACGGGGAATCGCGAGTAGCCGGTGTGGGCAACCAGGTCCTCCACGTCCGCGGGGGTGGCTCCCGCGGGCAGCGAGACGAGGTCGCCCAGGGGCACCATGGCCGACCCGGCCGTCTCCTCGGAGAACTCCAGCGCGCCGCTGAGCAGACCGAGCTCGTCGGTGATCTTGCCTTCGGCCTGGGATGCCTCGACGATCGAGGCGACCTCCTGCACCGTGTACGTGGACGCGATCTCCGAGCGCGGCTCGTAGCCGGCGAGGCGCACGAACCAATTCGCGAAACGATCCATGGCCATAATGATCGGGCGCAGCACCCGTCCCAGGCGCACGAGGACGGGCGCCAGGACGAGGAGCATGCGCACGGGGGCCGCAATCGAGATGTTCTTTGGCACCATCTCCCCGAAGACCACGTGACAGAAGAGGACGATGACGAGGGCGAGTGCGAAGCCGACGACGTGACTGGATGCTTCGGGGGCACCCAGGCGCCCCAGCGGGGACTCCACGAGGTGGGCGATCGCAGGCTCGGCGACGACGCCCAGGGTCGTGGATGCGACGGTGACGCCCAGCTGGCATATCGCCAGCATGAGGGACACGTGACGCAGCGCGTACAGGGCGTCCCCCGCGCGGCGCTCCCCCGCGTCGGCTAACGGCTCGATCTGGGAGCGTCGCGTGGAGGTGACGGCGAACTCGCCGGCCACGAAGAAGGCGTTGATGGCCAGCAGCACGACGGTGACGGCCAGGCTCCATCCGGCGCTCATTGGGGCTCCTCCTCGCCCCCGGGTGCGGGAGTGATCGCAACCTGGGCGACCCTCCTGCCCTGCATCTGACTGACCTCAATGCCGACCCCGTCGACGCTCACGCGCGAGCCGACGGAGGGTATCTCCCCCAGCTCGTTCATGACCAGGCCCCCAATCGTGTCGTAGGGGCCGTCCTCGGGCAGGGCAATGCCCGTGCGCCGGGCGAGCTCGTCGGGGCGCAGCGTGGCGGGCACGAGGAAGGTTCCGTCGGGACGCGGGCGGATGCCCAGGCGCCGCTGGTCGTGCTCGTCCGAGACTTCCCCGACGATCTCCTCGACGACGTCCTCAAGGGTGACGATCCCGGAAACCCCGCCGTACTCGTCGACGACGACGGCCATCTGCAGTCCCTCGTCGCGTAGCTGAACCATAAGGGGGCCGATCGGCGCCGTCTCGGGGACGGAGGGAGCCTCGCTCATGAGGGAGGAGGAGACGACGGGCACCTCGGCGCGACGTTCGACGGGCACCGCGACCGCACGCCGCAGGGAGACCAAGCCGAGGATGTCGTCGGAGTCGTCACCGATGACGGGGAAGCGCGAGTGCCCCGTCTGCCGGGCCAGATCCAACACGTCCTGCGCGCTGGCTCCCTCCCCCAGGGTGTAGAGGCGTCCGCGGTCCGTCATGACGTCGGCGGCACTGAGGGTCGTCATGCGGATCGTATTCGTGAAGAGGTCGGCGGTGGACGTGTCGAGGGTCCCCTCCTCGGCGGAGTGCTCGACGAGGGCAGCCAGTTCGGACGCGGAGCGCGCCGAGGAAATCTCCTCCTGCGGCTCGATACCCATGCGCGCCAGCACCCAGTTCGCGGTCCCGCCGAGCACCCAGATAATGGGGCGAGCCACCACGGTGAAAGCCATCTGGAAGGGAACGACGCGGGCGGCCGTGCTCATCGGATGGGCCAACGCGAGGTTCTTGGGGACGAGCTCGCCAAAGAGCATGGAGAAGACGTTGACGAAAGCGGCCGCCACGAAGGCTGCGACACCGGTCGCCAGCCCCCACGCCAGGCCCGCGCTCCCCAGCAGGCCCGCGAGCAGGTCAGCTAGGGCGCTCTGCGTCGTGTACCCCAGCAGGATCGTCGTCAGCGTGATGCCCACCTGGGCGCCGGAAAGCTGGGTGGACAAGGAGCGGGTCGCTCGCAAGACCGAGGCGGCGCCACGGTCCCCCTCCTCGGCGCGACTGTCGAGCACCGCCTGATCGACGGCAACGAGGGAGAACTCGGCGGACACGAACACGAAGGTCCCCGCCGTCAGGAGGATGCCGAGCAGCAGCATCGCCGCGGTCGTCATCGGCGTCCCCCGCTCACGAGGCCGGGGCGGGTCGCCGAAGAGGTCGCGCAAGGAAGCCCGGTGGAGGTGGCGTCAAAGCCGACAGTGTCGCAGTCCATGATGGTGCCAGTCTAGCCGCCCTCGGTCGCGATCCCCGCGCGCTCTTCCACACACCACCAGCTATGCCAATACTCATTCTCAATGAGACCAAAGGCCCGTGAAGTCCTCGCCAAGTCTCGACAAGGTGTCGTGAAGGTTGTCACTCGGCGGTAGAATCGGAGCCACCTGCCGCGCGGGGAGATTCCGACGCTCGGCGTGACGCAAACGGAGGAATACGTGCCCACCCACACAGCTTCCCAACCCGATCCGCAGTGGTATCTCGCGAAGATGCGTGACCTCTACGAGCGCGACCCCCAGATGCTTGATCCCTCGTGGCGCGCCTACTTTTCCACCGAGTCGGCTCCCCCTCAGCTGCGCGCGGCGCGTCCGCCGATTCCCGACGCTGATCCGAGTTCCCCCGACGAGGCCTCGGCTCCCAGGCAGGCGAGCCCCACCGGGAGCGGCGCCCCCTCCGATGACGCCCAGCCGGTCTCGGTCACGCCCCCCACCCTCGACATCGAAGAGGACGAGGAAAACACGGCGCCGACAGACGCGGCCCCCGTCGTCTCCGTCACGCGCTCGGACCTGCCTCCCGCGCCGCCGGTCGCCCTCGCCGAGGCAACCAGCCCCTACACCCGGCAGCAGCACGGGCGCGCCGCCTTCACGCGCTCCCACGCCGCTCCCGCCCAGGACGAAACCCACGTCCTGAAGTCCGCCGCGCGCGCCACCGCCAAGCACATGGACGCCTCCCTGTCGATCCCCACCGCCACGTCCCAGCGCCAGATTCCCGCCAAGCTCCTCATTGAGAACCGCACCCTCATCAACGCCCACCTCGCACGCACGGTCGGCGGCAAGGTCTCCTTCACGCACCTCATCGGCTACGCCCTCGTCGAGGCTCTGTGCGAGATGCCCGACCTGAACGTCCGGTACACGCTGCAAGACGGCAAGCCCGCGCTCGAACACCTCGCGCACATCGGCCTCGGGCTGGCCATCGACGTGGCGGACGCGTCGGGGAACCACTCGTTGAAGGTCCCCGTCATTCACGACGCCGACACCCTGACGTTCTCCGAGTTCGTCGACGCCTACCAGGACCTCGTGTCGCGGGCGCGCACCGCCACGCTGACGACCGCCGACTTCCAGGGGGCGTCGGTCACGCTGACCAACCCGGGCACACTGGGCACGACGACCTCCGTGCCCCGCCTCATGGTCGGGCAGGGACTCATCATCGGCGTCGGAGCCACCGACTACCCGGCCGAGTTTCGCGGCGTCTCCCCCAAGCGCCTGGCCTCCCTGGGCATCGGCAAGACGATGTACTTCTCCTCCACCTACGACCACCGCATCATCCAGGGAGCGGCCTCCGGGCGCCTGCTCGGCCTCGTGGACGCCAAGCTCTCGGGGCGCGACGGCTTCTACGAGCGCGTCTTCACCTCCCTGCACGTGCCCACCCGCCCCTACTCGTGGGAGGCGGACTACGAGTACGACCCGAACCGGGAGAAGGGCAAGCCCGCGCGCATCGCTGAGATCATCCATGCCTACCGTTCGCGCGGCCACCTGGCGGCCGACACCGACCCGCTGGCCTACCGCGTCCGCCGCCACCCCGACCTGGACATCTCCTCCTACGGGCTCAGCGTGTGGGACCTGGACCGTCCTTTCCCCACGGGCGGCTTCGGCGGGGCGGACCAGATGCTGCTGCGCGACATCCTGACCCGGCTGCACGACACCTACACGCGAACCGTCGGCATCGAATACATGCACATCCAGGATCCCCACCAGCGCGCCTGGGTCCAACAGCGCATTGAGGGACCGTACGAGTCTCTCTCCCCCGCCGCCCAACGCCACATCCTGGGCACGCTCATTCGCGCCGAGGCATTCGAGGAGTTCCTGCAGACCAAGTTCATGGGCCAAAAGCGCTTCTCCCTTGAGGGCGGGGAATCCCTGATCCCGCTGCTGGACCACATCCTGGCGGACTCCGCGCGCGCGGGCATCCACGAGGTCGCGATCGGCATGGCCCACCGCGGGCGCCTCAACGTCCTGGCCAACATTGCGGGCAAGTCCTACGCGCAGATCTTCGACGAGTTCGAGGGCAACTACATGCCCAACTCGGTGCAGGGCTCGGGAGACGTCAAGTACCACCTGGGAACGTGGGGCGTCTACTCCCTCGACGACGGCCTGGCCACCAAGGTCTACATGGCCGCCAACCCCTCGCACCTGGAGGCGGCGGACGGCGTCCTGGAGGGCATCGTGCGCGCCAAGCAGGAGCACCTGGGAGACCCCGATCTGCCGATCATCCCGATCCTCATCCACGGCGACGCGGCGTTCATCGGCCAGGGGGTCGTCCAGGAGACCTTCAACCTGTCCCAGCTGGAGGGCTACAAGACCGGCGGCACGATCCACATCGTGGTCAACAACCAGATCGGCTTCACGACGGGCCCCACGCAGGGCCGTTCCACCGGTTACGCGACGGACCTGGCCAAGGGCCTGCAGGTCCCCATCCTGCACGTCAACGCCGACGACCCCGAGGCCGTTATCCGTTGCGCGCACCTGGCGTTTGAGTACCGCAATGCCTTCCACAAGGACGTCATCATCGACATGCTGTGCTACCGCAGGCGCGGACACAACGAGGGCGACGACCCGTCGATGACCCAGCCCGTCATGTACTCGCTCATCGACCGCATCCCCTCCACGCGCGCCGTGTACATTCGTGGCCTGGTGGGCCGCGGGCAGCTCACCGAGGACGAGGCCCGCCAGTCGATCGCGCAGTACGAGGCGGAACTGGGACGCATCCTCGATGAGACACGCGCGGGCGGGGCGGGCGCGGCCAGCCAAACGAATCCGGGCAGCCGCACGCACGACCCCGCGCTGACCGCGGGCGTGGGCGAGGCCGGAGAGTCGGCCTCCGCCCAGTGGACCATGCCCGAGTCCCAGCTGCCCGGCACCGGCATGATGATCGGCTGGACCTCGGCCGCCGCCCAGGAGCAGCTGGAGCGCATCGGGCGTGCCCACACGCGCTTCCCCGACGGCTTCCACCCCCATCCCAAGCTCCGGCAGCTGTGCGAGCGCCGCCACGACATGGCGTTGGGACGCAGGCCCATCGACTGGGGTTTTGCCGAGCTCCTCGCCTTCGGCACTCTCCTCATGGAGGGCACGGGAGTTCGCCTGTCGGGCGAGGACGTGGCGCGCGCAACCTTCGTCCAGCGCCACGCGATCCTGCACGACGCCACAGACGGGCGCGAGTTCACTCCCCTGCGTTTCCTCACCCAGTCCCAGGCGCGCTTCGACGTGTGGAACTCCCCGCTCAGCGAGTACGGCGTCCTCGCGTTCGACTACGGTTACTCCCTCGAAAGCCCCGAAACGCTCACGATCTGGGAGGCTCAATTCGGTGACTTCGCGAACGGAGCGCAGACCGTCATCGACGAGTTCGTGTGCTCGGCCGAGCAGAAGTGGGGCCAGCGCTCCTCGTTGGTCATGCTGCTTCCTCACGGCTACGAGGGGCAGGGGCCCGATCACTCGAGCGCCCGCATCGAGCGCTACCTGCAGCTGGCTGCACAGGACAACATGTGGATCGTCCAGCCCTCCACGCCAGCGAACTACTTCCACTTGCTGCGCACCCAGGCCTACAAGCGGCCGCGCAAGCCGCTCATCGCCTTCACCCCCAAGCAGCTCCTGCGCCTGTCGGCCGCCTCCTCGCACATCGAGGAGTTCACCTCGGGCGCGTTCCAGCCGGTCATCGACGACGCGGCGGGCCTCGATGCCGCCTCCGTGACGCGGGTTCTGCTGTGCTCGGGCCGCCTGTACTACGACCTCGTCAAGGAGAGGGACAAGCGCGCCGACTCCTCGACGGCGATCATCCGCCTGGAGCAGCTCTACCCCCTGCCCGAGGAGGAGGTCGCCTCCGCCCTGGCACGCTACCCGGGGGCGTCGCTCACCTGGGTCCAGGACGAGCCTCGCAACCAGGGGGCGTGGCCGCACCTGGCCCTCAACCTGTTCCCGTCGCTGGAGCGGGGCGTGCGCCTGGTGTCCAGGCCGGAGTCGGCCACGACGGCAGCTGGACGCGCGTCGCTCCACAAGCAGCAGGCAGCTACCCTTATTGCGCAGGCCTTCGAAGGCTGACGAGGAGTCCCGGCCGCCCGGGGAACGCGCGGGACACACCCAGAAAGGAACACCATGCGCATCTGTTTCATCGGCGACGAGCTCGTCGCGGGGGTCGGCGACCCTCGGGGGCTGGGCTGGGTCGGCCGGGTCAACGCCCACTCGACCTTCGACCTACCCGCGACCTTCCTGACGCTCGCGGTCCCCTCCGAGACGACGAGGCAGATGGCATCTCGCTGGGAGTCCGAGGTCCTGCCTCGCCTGGCGGAGGGAGAGCCTCACGGCCTCGTGATCGGCGTGGGTCCGGGGGACATCCCCGCCGGCGTGTCCACCGCGCGTTCTCGCCTGAACCTGGCCAACATCACCGACCGCGCGACGGCGCTGGGCATCCCCAGCTTCGTCGTGGGCCCCCCCGCCGCTCGCGGGGGTGGATGCCGCCTCCCTCAAGGCCCTGTCCTCCTCGTGCTCCGAAGTGTGCGCGCGCCGTGGGATACCTTTCGTTGACTGCTACACGCCGCTGGTCGCCCACGACCAGTGGTTTGAGGACATGGCGGCATCCCTGGCCCGCGGACAGGATGGTCAGACCCTGCCCGGCCAGGCCGGCTACGCGTTGATGGCCTGGATCGTGCAGCACCAGGGATGGTACGAGTGGACGGGTGCAACCCCGACGGATTCCTAGAACGGTGCGAACGCTGCTGTCAGTCGCGGACAGCGGCGCGCCGCGACGCCGCTCGCCGACAAAGGGAGAGAACATGGACGCGTGGATCCGGGAGAAGCTGGCGGGTTGGACGGCCACCTGCGGCCTCGTCATCGTCATCGTCATGGTGGTGGCCCTCTGGCGTCATGCCTCCTTCCATAGGCCCCTCTCGTTCCTACTCCTGCTGCTCGTTGCCGTCCTGATCGTCATCGTGGCTAACAGGGTGCGCCGCTCTATCGACCTGCTGACTCCGCCTCGGCACGGTGTCGGCTATCCTTCGGCCGAGAAGCCTTCCTACATCAAGGATTCCCACTCCGCGCCTTCGGGTCGTTCGTCGCCTCGCTCCGATTCCGCCGCGAGCGCGACGCGTGGCACCGAGGCGTCCCCTCTCTCGGCGAGGGGCGCAGCAGTGTCCTCGCCCGGCCAGGGAACCGATCGGCCCGCTGCGGCCCATCCCACTCCGCCCGACAACTACGCGACCATTGACGGCGCCATCAGCCACGCACAACGCTCGGGCTTCATCGTCATCAGCTTCTTCGACGCGGGCGCACCCCTTCCTAGGCGCCTCGACGCCGTGGGCGCGGAGATCCTCTACATGGTGTTCTCCCACGTCGCCGAGGTCGACAAGAACGCACCGATCACGGTGACCGGCGGGGCGACGCAGGAGGAGGTCACACTGACGATCAGCGTCCTGACGAGCAGCGCCGACGTGCTCGGTAAGCGCCGCTTGGGTGAGATCCGCGCGCTGGTCGATGTCCTGGGCGGACGCGTGGACACGGACGTCCAGGCTGGGACGTGGACCGTCACCGCCCGCGTAGATCGCAGCTAGGGCCGGCAGGCCCGCCCCGGCCCGTCAGGAGTCTCCGGAGTCGTGCATGATCCCGGAGACGAAGCGCGCGCTGCGATCGAGGGCAGCCTGCGCCTCGGGGATCACGGGGACCGCGAGCACGTAGACGTGGAAGCCGTCGGGTTCCACGCGCAGGCGCACATCCACCCCGGCGCGGGCAGCCGAGCGCGCGAACTCGATCGTGTCGGGGCACACGATGTCGGCGTCGCCCTGGAAGATCCGCATCGGAGGGAGCCCCGCCGGATCACCGTGCAACGGACTCACGCGGGGGTCTCCCGGGTCAAGGTCACCGGCCCACGCTCGCCCCGCCCACTGCAAGCCGGGCACGCGCAGGATCTTGTCGCGGCCCTGCACGCCCTTAATCGCGGGGTTCGTCATCGCCACGTCGACCCACGGCGCGTACAGGAGGAGGCCATCGACCTGGCGCGCGCCCGCGTCGCGGCGCTGCATGGCAAGGGACAGCGCGAGGCCGCCTCCCGCCGAGTCGCCACAGACGATGACGCGGCCGAACTCGGCCTGGGCCTCGTCAATGATGGTCTGGACGAAGGAGAACGCCTCGCTCGCGGTGTGCGCGGGGGCGAGCGGGTAGTCGGGGATGATGACGGGGAGCCCCGTGCGGTCGATCAGTCCCTCCACGAGCGGCCACTGCGCCGCGACCATGGGGTAGACGTAGGCTCCGCCGTGCAGATAGATGAGGGCGCCGCCCGAACGCAGGCCGCGTATGGGCGCCACGCGCGTGACGCCTCCCTGGCGGCTTTCCGTGAAGCGGGCGCGCATCAAAGTGGGCATCGCTGTGTGCAGCGGCGCGGACTCGGCCACGGCACGCGTCGCTTCCTCGCTGTGCAGTACCGGGGGCATCAGCCCCATGACGGCATGGGCAAGACGCATGCGGAGGGACATCAGGCCTCTTTCGTATCGATACATCAGTGCGCGTGCCCGTGGGGATGTACCCGCGCGGCAACACGCTCAAGGATACGCTGCGATTCCGCCCGTGCCGCGTTTTCTTCTCTCCCCACGGGGGCGCGGCGCTTCCGGTTGTCGTCGGCGCGTGGGGGCCGCGGCGAGGACGGATTCGGCTTGGGCTTTCCCAACGATTGCCACCGGCACGCGGGGGCGCCGCGGCGAGGGTGACCCCCGCGGCGAGGGGGACCCACACGGATAGGTAATGGGCATGCGGATAGGTAATGAGCACGCGTGGGCGCCGCGGCGAGGACGGGTTCGGCTTGGGCTTTCCCAACGATTGCCACCGGCACGCGGGGGCGCCGCGGCGAGGGTGACCCCCGCGGATAGGTAATAGGCACGCGTGGGGGCCGCGGCGTGGACGGGTTCGGCTTGGGCTTTCCCAACGATTGCCACCGGCACGCGGGGGGCGCCGCGCCGAGGGAAACCCACGCGGATAGGTAATGGGCACGCGGATAGGTTATGAGCACGCGGATAGATAATGAGCACGCGGATAGCCTATTAACCTATCCGCAAGCAAATAACCTATCCATGAACGCACAACCTATCCGCGAACGAGGGCACCACCCAAACCGGATCACACGCGGAGCACATGCACACCGATTACCCACCCCGCCAGGCACGCAGCCGACACAGTCGCCACCCCGCCAGCATCCGCGCGATTGATCGCAACGGTCACATGGACAGCACCTGCACCAGCCGCCCACCCCACCGGGCACACAGCCCACACAGTCGCCACCCCGCCAGCATCCGCGCGATTGATCGCAACGGTCACATGGACAACAATCGTCTGCCGAGGTTACCCGCACCGTCGGCCGACACGCGGATGAGCGTGAGGGCCGCAAACCTCGCAACGAGATCGAGCGGTTCGCTCAAACCCAACCTGTCCGCGAGCGCGGGCCGAGCACACGAGCGGCCACGAGCTGGACCACGCCCTCGAGCACGTCGAAAGCCTCCCCGGATTCCCCTCGTCGCACCGTCGACAGGGCTTCCGTATCAGGTCTCCGGCTCGCGCCCTTTATCCGCCCGACTAGCCGCGCGTTATCGACAGGGATTCACGCCGAGTCTCCGGTATCCACAGCCCCTCCCTTCTGCGTTGTCGCAGCGCTCTCAGCGGAGCAACACTGCAGGTTATGACGCAGCACTCGTTTCTTGTCGCCCCTCCTCGCGATTTAGCCAGTCACCAGCAGCCACACTCTCCGATACGCATCATGCGTGGAGTCAGTGCCGTCCTCGGCATGGATCCGACAAACGCTGACCCGTGGGAGATCTGGGAGGCAATCACCCACGCACGTATGCATGCTGTGAATGTCTCGCACAAACAACATCCCCTCTTCGTGGGACAAAGCTGCCTGCGCCTGGCGGGGATACACGGTTGGTCTCAAAACCCGCCCATCACCATTTTTCGTGCCAGTCGTCGAAGCACCACCCTGCTACCATCCTGCACCTTGTGCTCGACGACAGTACCGGCGACATCGGTCTCGTGTTCCCCGTTTCCACCGCTGTCGAGGGAACGCGCCACTATCGATGGCTTGACCACGGAGCACCCATACGATGCGCTCCTTCGATGCGCTCTTCATGACGAGCCACTCGAGGCATTCGTGTTGGGGAGTATGGCGTTGCAGTCATGGAGTCATTTCTCGATGTTTCAACAAGATGACCGACGCCGACGTGCTGAGCAGATACGAAACGAGCTCCTCATGAGGCTCACGCAAGCAGGGAAAGTGCGCGGATACCGACGCGCACGTTCCATCGTGCACGCGATCGATCCCGGATGCGCCAATCCAGCTGAAGCCGCGCTCCTGTGGATCGTCCGTTCGATCTGCCCTTTCGCGGTCGCGACACAGGCTCGCATCGACGTGCGAGGACGTCACTACTACGTTGATATCCTGATTGAACAGCTGCATATCATCATCGAATTCGATGGGATCACGAAACTTGGTACGACACGTGCAGAAATCGAACGGGCTAAGCGTGAGTGGGTGTTGCGCGATCAGGACCTTCGAGATGCCGGTTGGCAGGTCATCCGAGTGAGTTGGACGGACTACGATGACTGGGAGAGACTCCGCATCAGACTCATTCGGGCCTTGGGACCAATGAAACCCGCTCCCGAGTTCCGGTCACTGTGGAAGCTCCCCTCGACACGGTGCGATGGGCCTTCGCGTCGCTTCTACACCCACGGTTCGCGGATAGGAAATAGGCAGGCGGATAGGTAACGAGCACGCGTGGGCGCCGCGCCGAGAGGGACCCCGCGGCGAGGGGGACCCACACGGATAGGTAATGAGCACGCGGATAGGTAACGAGCACGTGGATAGCCTATTAACCTATCCGCAAGCAAATAACCTATCCATGAACGCACAACCTATCCGCGAACGAGGGCACCACCCAAACCGGATCACACGCGGAGCACATGCACACCGATTACCCGCCCCACCGGGCACACAGCCCACACAGCCGCCGCCCCGCCAGCATCCGCACGATTGATCGCAACGGTCACATGGACAGCACCTGCACCAGCCGCCCACCCCACCGGGCACGCAGCCGACACCGCGCGGCAGTGACACGCGAGGTGGGGGCTCCGCCCCCACATTGTCCGTCCCTGAGCGGGGTATACACAGCGCGCCCGGACCGACCGGTCCGGGCGCGCAACGCAATCGGCTCAGGCGTTAGGACGCTTGCCGTGGTTCGCGCCGTTCTTACGACGATCGCGACGCTTACGACCCCGCTTCGACATGTCATACTCCTTGGGTTGTTGTCTAGACTGAAGCATTTTTGCACACATTGCCCCAAAGCACCAAGGCACACCGCCTCCTCGGCGACGAAGTTCACCGCGAGAAGGACCCGTGGCACCGCCTCGACCCCAAAAGCTCCCGGAGAAAAACGCGGGCACGCGGCGCTGCCCCTCCCGGGGTGCGGGAGGCACAAGACGCCACGGCGCATGCCCCCGCCTCCCGGGTGCACAGCCTGGGCGATCCGGCAATGCGTGCGGCGCCCGGGCCTCTGGGCGTCAGTGCCAGGCCACGGACACAGTGGTGAGGGAGGCGACGATGCGGGCGCGCAGCTGGGGCGGGGCTTCCTCTGCCTCGAAGCAGTCGCGCAGCACGACCCTCAGTGGCGTTCGGCGTCGAGGGCGTCGGCGCAGTGCGGGCAGGACGCCACGTGTGCGCGCATGAGGGCGCGGGCGCGGGCATCGGGGCCGGGGACCGCCCCCTGGTCAATGAGGGTGGTGCGCTGGTCGCACTCTTCGCAGTCGATGAGGGTATACAGGGCGTCAAGGACCTGCTGGCAGGTCACGGTCGCGTTCACTTCGCCCCTCCGATTCCGTATTCCGCGGCGACGTCAGCCAGGGAGGCGCGCAGGTTCTTGCGTGCCCTGTTGAGGCGGCTCATGACGGTCCCCATGGGAACTCCTAGTTCTTCGGCGATTTCCTTGTAGCTCATCCCTTCAACGTCGGCCATGAGGACAACCATCCGGTGTTCCTCGGACAGCGAATCGAGTGCCTCGCGCAGCTGCGTGGAGGGCAGCGCCTCGAGGGCTTCGACTTCCGCCGACTTCAAGCCCGACTCAGCGTGGGAGGCGGCCTCGGCCAGCTGCCAGTCTTCGACCGTGTCGGTGGAGGCCCGCTTGGGGGAGCGCTGTGCTTTGCGGTAGCCGGTGATGTAGGTGTTCGTAAGGATCCGATAGAGCCATGCCTTGATGTTTGTTCCCGGCTTGTACTGGTGGAACTTCTGGTAGGCCTTCAGGTAGGTCTCCTGGACCAGGTCCTCGGCGTCGGCTCGGTTGCGCGTCATGCCGAGCGCCGCCCCGAAGAGCTGGTTCATGAGGGGCATGGCCTCGTCCATGAAGCGTGCCTGGAGCTGGGCGTCGTCCTCGGTTGACGAGGCAGGAGCCTGGGTGGTCGCCGCTGGCGTCGGAGCGTGGGTCGTCGTGTCCATCGCCTCCCAGCGTAGCCTCGTGGGCATGCGGTGGGTATTGGGAGGATGACGAGGCGATCATACTGAGGGGAACGCCTCACGAGGCGCCTTATTCCACAACCACCATGAGTGTGCGTTGCAACACTTTACGCTCGTTGGATGGGGCGAGTGTGGCCATTCGGCTTCCGGAAGGCGGCGCGGTGACGAACAATAGGGGTATGAATATGCTGCGTGTCATCGCCCGTCCCCTGCTCGCCGCCCCGTTCATCGCAGACGGGGTCGATGCTCTCACGCATCCCCGCCATCACGTGGAGCGCGCCGCGGGCGTCCGCCCGCTGCTCGACAAGGCGACCGACGCTGCGGGCCTGGAGCCCCTGACGGATGACCAGTTGGCCGTGGCGACCCGCGTGGCGGGCGCGGTGACGCTGTTTGCCGGACTGCGTTTCGCGATCGGACGTCACCCGAGGCGCAGCGCGCTGACCCTGGCCGCCATTGGCGCACCGATGGCGCTCGTGGGTGCCCCCATCTGGGGCGGCACGGGTCACCTGACGAAGGAGCAGATCAAGCGCCGCCGCTACCGCACCCTGTACAAGCTGGGCGTCACCGGCGGCGTCCTGATCGCGTCGACCGACCGGGTGGGTCAGCCCTCCGCGTCGGTCGCTCGGGCGCTTCGCCGCGACCAGCGCCGGGCGGTTGCCGCCGCCGAGGCGGCTGTCACCGCGCGCCTGAGCGGCACCGCTTCGTGACCGCCTCCCCGTGGCGGGCGCCGGTCGCCGACTCGCCCGTGGATGCAACGGTCGCGATTCCCGGTTCGAAGTCCATCACCGCGCGCGCCCTCTACCTGGCCGCCGTCGCCGAGGCCCCCTCCCTGGTGACGGGGGCGCTGGACGCGCGCGACACGCGCCTGTTCGCGGACGCGCTTGAGGTGATGGGCGCGCGCATCGAAGACGCGGGCGACGGGGCGCTGCGCGTCACGCCGATGTCGCTTCCTCCTCGCGGCGGGCGCATCGAGTGCGGCCTGGCGGGGACCGTCATGCGGTTCCTCCCTCCCCTGGCCGCCCTGTCAGCGGAGGAGACTCTCTTCGACGGGGACAAGCAGGCGTATGCGCGCCCCCTGGGTCCCCTCCTGGATGCGCTCGTCCGGATGGGCGCGTCGATCACCTACCATGGGGAGCGCGGGCACCTGCCCTTCTCAATCCGGGGGCCGCTGCGCACGCCGCTCGGCGCGCAGGCCTGGGTGGATGCGTCGTCCTCCTCGCAGTTCCTCTCGGCACTCCTGCTCGTCTCTCCCCTCGTCGGAGACCCTCTCTTCGTGTCGGCTCCGGGTCCTGTGCCCTCGATGCCGCACGTGGAGATGACGCTGGCTTCCCTGGCGGGCGCGGGCATCGACCTGGAGGTCGTGGACGAGGCACAAGCGGACCTGTCGACCTGGCACGTGTTCCCGTCTCGGCCCCGAGGCGGCGAGATCGTGGTGGAACCGGACCTGTCCAACGCCGGGCCCTTCCTGGCCGCCGCGATGATCACGGGCGGTCACGTGACGATCCCCGGCTGGCCCGAGGCGACCACCCAGGCGGGCGACGCCTGGCGGGCGCTGCTGGGCCACATGGGCGCGACCATCACCCTGGACGAGGAGGGCCTGACCCTCACGGGTCCGGGCGCCGGAAACTACCCGGGCATCAAGGCGACCATGGCCGAGGTCGGAGAGCTCACCCCCACCCTGGCCGCGATCTGCGCCTACGCCTCCACGCCCTCGCACCTGAGCGGCATCGCGCACCTGCGCGGCCACGAGACCGACCGCCTGGCTGCGCTGGTCGCTGAGATCAACCGTGCGGGCGGGCAGGCCGAAGAGACCGAGGACGGCCTCGTCATCACGCCGCGCCCGCTCCACGCCGCGCAGATTCGTTCCTACGCGGACCATCGCATGGCGACGTTCGGCGCAATCCTGGGCCTCATCACCCCCGGCATCACGGTTGACGACATCGCGTGTACCTCCAAGACGCTGCCCGGCTTCGCGGCCATGTGGGACTCCCTCCTGAGCGCCGACGGAACTGGGACCGCCCGGGACACGCGGGCCTCGTCGCGCCTGGAGGAGCAGTGATGGCGCGCCGAGACACGGGTACCGACGACCCGCGCGTGCGCGTGCGCGCGGGCAAGGGGTCGCGCCCGCGCACGAAGGACCGTCCCGACTGGTCCTCCAAGCCGCTGGGCCGCGTCGTCGGGATCGACCGGGGGCGCTACCAGGTGAGCCTGGAGGCGGACGGTACCCGGGTGGTCGCGGTGCGCGCCCGGGAACTGGGGCGAGGCGCGGTCATCATGGGTGACCGGGTTCGCCTGACCGGCGACCTGAGCGGGCGCGCGGACACGCTCGCGCGCATCGTCGCGGTCGAGGAACGCTCTTCGGTGCTGCGCCGTTCCCTCGAGGACGCCCCCGATCAGCGCGGGGAGAAGGCGATCGTCGCGAACGCGGACATGATGTGCATCGTCGTGGCGCTGGCGGATCCGCCGCCGCGCACCGGCATGATCGACCGCTGCCTGGTCGCCGCCTACGAGGCGGGCCTCTCCCCCGTCCTCGTGCTGACGAAGGCGGACCTGGCCAGCGCCGACGAGCTGATCGCCGCCTACGAGGACTTCGACGTGCGCGTGGTGCTCACGAGCGCCGAGGCCGGGGAAGCTGACCCGGGCGTCGCCGAGCTGCGGATCCTCCTGGTCGGCCACTGGTCGGTGCTGGTGGGACACTCCGGGGTCGGCAAGTCGACGCTCATCAACCTCCTTGTGCCGGGCGCGGGCCGCGCGACGGGGCACGTGAACGAGGTGACGGGGCGCGGACGCCACACGTCGACCTCGTCCGAGGCCTTCGAGTTGGACGGGGGCGGCTGGATCGTGGATACGCCCGGCGTGCGTTCCTTCGGCCTGGGGCACGTGAGCGTCGCCGACGTGCTGGGGGTCTTCCCGGACGTCGCCGGCGCCGCCGCCTGGTGTCTGCCCCTGTGCTCGCACGCCGCCTCGGAGCCCTCGTGCGCGCTTGACGCCTACGCGCGCGCCACCGGGCCTTTCGCACTCGACGAGGCCGGGGGCGGGGACGCGGATCAGGTGCGGCAGGGGCGCACCTCCCGGGTGGCGTCGGTGCGCAGGCTCCTGGAGGCGGTGGCGACGGCGGAGGCCGCCAGCAAGGCGGCTCGCTGAGAATTCTTGAGACGAAAGCCCTTGACAACATCCCCCCCCCCCCGGGCGGACAATTGGAGGATAGCGAAGGTCGCTATCTCTCACTGACAAGGTCGTGATCGCTATGTCCGCCATTGGGCGTTACCTTATCGGTAACACCACGGGGCTTACACGGGTCGACAAGGCCCTCCGCTACATGTTCTTCGCGCTGGTCGTCGGCACGGCCATCTATTCGGTCGGCGGCACCTTTTTCGGGAGAGACAATCGGCTGAACGACTACATGCTCGCCATGTCCACGGCCCTCATCGCTTCTCTGTCACCAGGCTTCTCGCGTCCGATTCCGAGCGCACACCGGGCGCTGCGAGCCTGCGAGTGGGTGGTGATGGGCTGCGCCCTCGTGTGCAACGCCGCTGTCATCACCGGGGATGTCACGGACGCAGGCAACAACCCTGCCCCGTTTAACGTGGCGACGAACGTCGCCCTGGGGGCCGAGTTCGTCGCCATCTGCTTCTTTATGGCTCTCCTGATCGCCAGGGAACGCGCCCGGAGGCGCGGGCTCATTCCCCCGCGCAGCTAAGCACACCCTACCCCTCACACTGTCACCGATTGCAGCCAGCTCTCATGAGTCAGCGAGGGAGGGACGTTGTACCCTGGGCCCAGATAGAGCGGAGACCGTGTCAATCCACACCAATCCCACGCACAGCGCACGGACGGCGAGAGTAAGCTCTCGTTGCGCTCAGCGCTGGAAGCGGCGCACGAAATTGCGCAGGATCAGGCGCGAGAGGTCCGTGTCCACGGTGGCGACCTGGGCGCGGATCGCCTCGGCCTTCTCGGCCGGGTAGTAGCGGTCGGCGTACTGATCGATGCGGATGGTCACGCCCTCCAGGTCCATCTCGGGGTGGAACTGGGTCGCCCAGGCGGCCTCGCCGACGCGCACCATCTGGATGGGGGTGGCCTCCCCCGCCAGGAGCACCTGCATGCCGGGCGCGAGCTCGCGTACGGCCTCGTGGTGACCCACGTAGGCGTGGAAGCGGTCGGGGGTGCCCTCCAGGAGGGGGTCCTCGCGCCCCGCGTCGGTCTTCGTCAGCGCGATGCCGCTGATCTCCTCGCCGTGGTGGGTGTCGAGGACACCACCCAGGTGCAGGGTGAGGGTCCCCAGGCCGTAGCACAGGCCCAGGATCGGGAAGGATTCGGCCAGGGCTCGGTCGTAGAAGGAACGCAGCCATGCCTCGGCGCGCACCTGCCGCGCTTCCTTGAGGCGATCATCGGCGCCCGCGTCCCACGGGGATCCGCACACGAAGGCACCGGAGTAGTCCGATAGGTCCAGCTCCGGCAGGTCCCGCTCGATGCGCACCCGACGCACGCCTTCCTCCGACAGGCCACAGAATCGCGGAAGGTCGGCGCTCTCCGAACTCAGGACGGGGCCGTCATCGCGCGAGGTCAGCATCAGGAAGGGCTTCGTCATGCTCCCCATGCTATCGGCTGGCACCGGGCTCGCACCGGGTGTCCACGTTCCAAGCCTGCGTGACACCACCGGGCCTCCGGACGCGCGAGGCCGCCGGAGTTCCCCCGCTCCCACGCGCGGGACGCAGATGTGGGCGCTCTCTGCCACACTGGGGTCATGTTGATTCTGCACACCTCCGACTGGCACCTGGGGCGCACCCTGCACGGCGCGCCCCTGGGGGACAGCGCGGACGCGTTCATCGACTGGCTGGTGGCCCTCGTCCGAGAGCGCGGCGTCGACGCCGTCTTGATCTCCGGTGACGTCTTCGACCGGGCGGTGCCGCCCGTCGACGCGCTGGCGCGGATGCGTCGGGCGCTACGCGAGCTGACGGCCATCACCACTGTGATCCTGACGTCGGGCAACCACGACGGGGCGGCGCGCCTGGGACTCTTCGCGGACATGCTCTCCCCGTCGCTGCACGTGGTCACCGACCCCGAGGCCATCGGCAGCGCCGTCGAGGCCGGGGGCACGCTCGTGTATCCGATGCCCTACCTGGAGCCGGACCTGGTCCGCCAGGCGCTCTCCGACCTGGAGCCCGACGGAGAGTCAGGCGCCGCACGCCCTCTTCCACGCTCGCACCAGGCGGTGCTGGCTGCGGCTCTGCGTCGCATCCGCCGGGACCTATCGGCCCGGCGCGAGGCGGGTGATCAACGGCCCGCGATTGCCATGCCGCACGCGTTTGTGACGGGCGCGCATCCCTCAGATTCGGAGCGCGACATACAGGTTGGTGGTGTTCCCTGCGTGTCCGCCGACCTTTTCGACACGCTCGGGGGCGAGGCCCCCCTTGCCCACGGCTTGGACTACGTTGCGGCCGGGCACCTGCACCGCCCGCAGGACGTCGCCGGCGCCCGCGTCCCGATCCGCTACTCGGGTTCCCCCATCGCGTATTCCTTCTCCGAGGCAGGCTCTCCCAAGTCCGTGACCCTCGTGAGGACCGACGACACGGGCGTCGCGGGCATCGACGTGGTGCCGATCCCGACGCTGCGCGGCATCACCGTGCTTGAGGGGACCATGGACGAGCTGCTCGCAGCCCCCGACAAGGAGACCACGGCCTCGTACGTGTCGGTCACGGTCACGGACGACGCGCGCCCCGAGCGCATGGTGGCGCGCATCCGCGAGGTCTACCCCTTCGCGCTCGTCGTCGTTCACCGTCCCTCGCGGGCTCCGTCCCTCGATCTGGCGCGGGCCTTAGCGGCCTCCCGTGACCCTCGCGAGGTCACGGAGGAGTTCTACGAGGCCGTGGGGGGTCGCCCGCTGGATGCCCAGGAGCGCGCGCTCGCCCAGGACGTGTGGGCTGCTCTTCGCCGAAAGGATGCGTCGTGAAGATCCGCTGGCTGCGTATCACGGGAATCGGCCCCTTCGCGGGCACTCACAGGGTCGATTTCTCGGCCTTCGAGGACTCGGGGCTCTTCCTGCTGGATGGTCCCACGGGGTCGGGCAAGTCCACGCTGATCGACGCGATCACCTTCGCCCTGTACGGGGACGTGGCGCGCACGAAGGACGCGTCGAAGGATCGCCTGCGCTCGAACCACATCGGAGATGAGGACCCCTCGGAGGCGGACCTCGTGTTCGAGGTCGGCTCCGGAATTTACCGGGTGAGCCGCACCCCCGCCTACACGCCGATCGGCAAGAAGTCACAGCGCAATTCCCGCGCCTCCCTCACGCGCGTCGTGGAGGATCCGAGTGCGCCCGACGGGTGGCGCACCGTCGAGGCGATCGCGTCGGGACCGCGCGACGTCGGCTACGAGATTCCCCGAGTCGTCGGGCTGGACAAGGACCAGTTCCTACAGACGATTGTGCTCCCGCAGGGGAAGTTCTCCCAGTTCCTGACCTCCACGTCGGATGCTCGCGAGCAGATCCTGCGCGACATCTTCGACACGCAGATCTACGTCGACTTTTCCAAGGCCCTCACCGAGGCGGCGGCGGCGTCCAAGCGCGGCATCGAGGAACGTCGCGCCGCGGCGGTCGGCGCCCTTGAGCAGATGCGCTCGCTCGCCGCTTCGCTCGCGGAGCACGACGGCGAGCGAAGCGGCGAGAAAGCCGCGGGCGCCGCCTCCGAGACGCCCTCGTTGCACGGGCAAGCCGACACGCTCGACGCGAGCGCGCAGGACCCCACCCCCGTGCGGCGCTGGGCGGACCGCGCGTGCCGCGACGCCCGCGCAGCGCACGAACGGGCGCAGGCCGACGCCCTGGACGCCGCGAACCTGGCCCGCGAGGCCGCCCAAGCACTGGATCGGGGCCGGGCATTGGCCGCCGACCGGGCCGAGCACGCGCGCACAACGGCGAGACTGGAGCAACTGCAGGGAGCCGAGCCGCAGATCGACGCCCTGCGCTCGCGAACCGCCAACGCCCACCGGGCGCTCGCCGTCGCGCCCTACGCCTCCTCCGCGGCCTCCTCCGCACGCCGCCTGGAGGAGGCCGCCGACCGGGTTGCGTCCTGCGCCCGAGGCCTCGCCGCCGAGGAGGACAATCCCCTTCGCTCAGGCGACCTCACACAGGAGGTCGTGGCAGATCTTCTCGCACGCGCTCACGCGTTGAGAGACGAGGCAACGCGCACTCTCGGCGCCCTTGAAGCCACCCTCGTCCAGGAGCGTTCCCTGCCGGGCCTCGCCGAGGAGGTTTCCACGCTGAAGGAGAGTCACCGAGGAGCGCTCGCAGCCGTCGCCACCCTCGAGTCGCAGCGCGATACCCTGCCCGCGGTGATTGAGCGGGCGCAGGCCTCGCTCACGCTCATGCGTTCGGACGCCGACGCCCTGCCCGACAAGCGAGCCGCGCTGCATGCGCTGGACCGGCGCCTCGAAGCCTCGCGGCAGGCCGATCTGCTGCGCGCCGCCCTGCCGGGGGCCTCCGAGGAGCTGCGCGAGGCCACGGCGGGGGCCAAGCTCGCCAACGCCGCCGCAGCCGACGCTCACGACCTGTGGATTGCGCAGAGCGCCTCGACAATCGCGCGTGAACTGGCCGATGATGTTCCCTGTCCCGTGTGCGGGTCGCCCGACCACCCCTGCCCTGCTCCCCCGCTTGACGGGGAGATCACGCGCGAGCAGGTCGCCGACCTTGACCGTGCGCGTGATCGGGCCGAGGACGCTCTGCGTGACGCTCGCTCCACCCATCAGGACATGGTGCGCCGCATCGCGCAACTCAACGAGGCGGCCGCGGGGCCGACAGCTCTGCTGGAAACCCAGCGCGACCAGGCGGCCCTTGAGGTTGCCGCGCTCGACGCGCTCAAGCCCCGAATCGCGAGCCTCGAAGAGGACCTGGCGCAGGTGCGCGAACAGCTCGACGGAATCACGGACGAGCTGACGCGCGCACGCGAAAAGGCGGCCTCCCTGGCTTCCCAGCTGACCGAGCGCCGCTCCGCCCTCGCCCACACCCAGCGCCACGTGGAGGGCGAACGGCAGGGCTTCCCCTCCCTGGAGGCGCGCGCCGCGCACCTCGATCAGCGCGCCCAGCGGGCCGCATCCACGATCGGCGCGTGCTCCGACTGGGATGGCGCCCGGCGGGCACACGACGAGGCTCTGCGCATCCTCGAGCGCGCCCTCGATTCCCAGGAGCTCGCCTCAGACACCTGGGAGCGCCTCCTCCTGACGCGCGACGAGGTTGACGCGCTCGAGACACGCATCAACGAGCATGAGAAGGAGCTGTACGCGACCCGCGAAGCCCTCGAATCCGACAGGCTCGTCCGGGCTGCGGCCTGCCCCGAACCCGACATCGCGGCCCTCGCCGATGCCTCGCAGCGCGCCGGAGACGCCAGCGCCGAGGCCACCCGGCGGGCCGGCAGACTCGAGCAGCATTGCGCGCAGCTTGACGCCGCCCGCGAGAGCCTTGGCGCCTCGCTCGCCGCGCTCGCCGACGCACGCGAGCAGGCCGGTCCGATTCGGCGCCTCGCGGATATCGCGTCGGCGTCGGGGCCAGAAAACCTGGTGTCCACGCCCCTGTCCGCGTGGGTTCTCATCGCGCGTCTGGAGGAGGTTCTCGCGTCCGCCAATCCGCGCCTGGCGGCCATCTCCTCGGGACGCTACGAGTTGGTCGCCGTGCCCGATGACGGCACGACCTCACGCAAATCCGGCCTGGGGCTGGCGGTCATCGACCACGACACGGACTCGGTACGCAGCCCCCGGACCCTGTCGGGTGGGGAGACCTTCTACACCTCCCTCGCCCTGGCCCTCGGCCTCGCGGACGTCGTGTCGGCCGAGGCCGGAGGCGTTGAACTGCGCACAATGTTCATCGACGAGGGCTTCGGGTCCCTCGACTCGCACACGCTCTCGCTGGTGATGGCGCAGCTGCAAGCATTGCGCTGCGCGGGCCGGACGGTCGGGGTGATCTCTCACGTGGAGGAAATGGCCACCCAGATCGCGGATCAGATCCAGGTGCGTCCGCTGGGCGAACACGGTTCGACGCTTCGCGTGCGCGCCTAGCTCGCAGGCGCGAGCGCCCCGGGCGGGGTTATCCGCGGTGCAGGTCCAGGAGGGATGGCCGCTCGGAAGTGTCGAACCACGCCAGCGACGAGTCCCACAGGTCGGCCACGGCGCGGTCGGCCTCTTCCTGGGTGCTCGCGGCCAGCACCGCGCGTGCGGCCGGGGCAGCGTCGGGCAGGTCCGCGAGGATAGCCGCCACGTCCGACCAGGTGTACTCAAAGGCCGGGGCGGCATGGATCCGGCTGCTCAGTTCCCGCCCGGGTTCGAGGACCTCACCGGCGGGCGTATCGACCGCGAGCACGACCCTGGCCGCCCGCGCGTTGGCCTCCCGGGCGAGCTCAAGGGACATGAGGGCGGCCTCAGTGACAGCGTCGTCTTCGAGCACCTCAACGTCGTCGGCGCTCATCGCACCATCGGGCAGGCACAGCACGCAGCCGCGAACGGGGGGCAGCGGGACGGACAGCTCGGACAGGAGGGCAGGAACGTAGACGCGCATGGTCACAGTGTAGGCAACCACTGCCCCACAATCGTCTCCAACGCATCGGTGGCGGCGCAACGGGTTCCGTTTTCTCCCAGTGCCTTGCCCCGCAGGCAGGCTCGCGCAACCCCGGGGTCTTCCGGGACGACGTGGAAGATGCACTCGGGCATGAAGGCGCCGATCGCCGTCTGGAGGGAGGCCAGCGGGCGCGGACCAATCGCGTCGGTGCTGACTCGATTGACGATGATCTCGACGGGCGTGTCACTGTCCTGCTGCTCCCACCAGCGCGCCACGTGGGACAGGCGGTTGATGCCGACGATGTCCCCGCGGGCGACGACGATGATCCGGTCTGCTGCCGCGAGGACGCCCGTGCTCGCGTCGTCCCGGTTGGCTCCGCGCCCGGGCTTGTCCAGGGAGGTGGCGGCGACGTCGATGACGCTGTATCGCGCGCCACGGCGCGCCGCCGCGACGATCGCCGCGATACCGCTGCGGCTGACCTCTCGCCAGCGGTGCGGGGTTGCGAGGCCTGTGATGATGGAGAGGTTGCGGGCACGCTCCAGGCTCGCGGCGGCCACGTCCTGCGGGGTGATCGTCCCGCGCGACGCCGCGCGAGCGAGCACGGAGAGGCCAGAGGCGTGGACGGGAAGTCCGAGCAGGTGCGCGACGGTGGGATTGCCCGTGTCGGCATCCACGAGGAGGGTGGGAGCAGTGCGGGCGAGAATCGTGGCGATTCCGGCCGCGAGCGTCGTGCGTCCGGGTGCTCCCGACGTGCCCCACACGGCCAGCACCGATCCCGGGGGCGAGGGAGGGCGCGCCGGAGCCGGCGGGCAGGTCGGCGCAGCGGACACGCGCGGGGTCTTCGTCGCCGCGATGAGGGAGTTGACGACCTGCTCGGGGCTTCCGGGAGCCGCAACCGAGGCGACCCCCAGCGCGCTCAGCCTGGCTCGGTCGCCGTGTGGGGCCAGGGCTATCACCGACATGCCGGATTCGCGTAGGGACTGAATGGCCTCGGCGGTCAGGTCCGGATCGGCGCCGTCGACGACAGCGAGGTCGGCGACTCCGGCGCGCGCCGCCGCGATCACCTCCGCGAGGTCGGCGCAGCGCCGGACGATGGCGAGCGTGTCCGAGCGGGCTTGGATCGCCTGGATGATGGGGGCTTCGTATCGCTGGTCGACCAGGAGCGCGACCCCGTGGATGGTGCTCACGGCGACCCAACCGGGACAGCCGCCAGGGAGTCGGCGGAGGTCTGAGCAGCGAGGAGGGCCGGAACCGAGCCAGCGTCGGCCAGGATCTCAATGCGTTGTCCCCGGCGCGCCTGGGAGGACGAGGCATCCATGACGCGCACGAAGGTGAAGGTTCCCTCGATCTCCCGCGCTTGGTTGTCGGCTTGGTTCGGGCTACGGGTGGGGGTCGCCCACAGCCGCAGCCGCGTCCCATCGGCGACGCCGTCGGGGAGGCCCGCGCTGACCGTGACGGCGACTCGGAGCACGGAGGCCTCGGTCCCATTCCCGTCCGCGTCGGCGAGGTCCTCACGCATGATGAGCTGACCGGGAGTCAGCACGCGCGCCGCTCGGCTTCCCGCGGGGACCTCGGAGCTGGGAGCGTAGACGGAGGGGTTGACGCGCAGGACGACCTCTTTGACGTTGTCTGCGGTGATGGCCTCGCCGGGAGCGATGGTGGTCGTCACCGAGTAGACGCGGCTCCCTCCCCGAAGGAGGCCGCTGAGGGCACTAAAGGCGATGACGGACGCGACGACGAGGACCACTCCGACGACGAATCGGCGGTCGATCTTCCCGGGGATGCGCGTCGGAATCGACACTGATGCGGAGACGCGTTTCACTCTTCTATGATGCACGCTCGATCGAAAAAACGGAAGGTTGTTGAATATCCATTGTAATCAACCGCCCGTATCGATTGAATCACACGCCAAAAATTGTCGACTCAAACCAAACAAACAGAACGAGGCCAACTGATATCATGTTGTCATGGCAACACGATTCCTCACTCTCGCTGACGTCGCCGAGACCCTGAATCTCACCATGTCAGCCACCCGCGCCCTCGTTTCCTCCGGCGAACTGCCCGCAATCCAGGTGGGCGGCAAGCACGTATGGAGGATCGAAGAGTCCGTCCTGGAGCAGTTCATCCAGGACCAGTACGTGGCCACGCGCGAGCGCCAGAAGGCCGAACGCGCCCACTAGTCGCACGACCAGCGCTGGCCAAGAACACGGAGTCGACGAAGCCCCGCGAGCGCCAGCGAGATGACCACCTCGCGATGGTCGTCGCGCCCGTCATCGCTGAGCGACCCCCCATCGAGGATCAGATCAACGTGGTCTGCAAAGACCGCGTCAATCACCCCCCGATGGTCCCCGGCGTCGGACTCGATGACGACGCCGACTCCGCACGCCCCAAGTTCGCGCAGGACGTGCCCGACGCCCACGCCCGCGCGCACGCCCCCTTCGCGGACCGCGCTGCGCCCGAGCGGCCACGCACCGACGATGGCCGCATGCATCACGAGGCTGTCCCCCTCGCCACCGCGGACCAGAATCCACGTCCGCGTCGAGTCGAGGATCGTTCCGGTAACGACGCCGCCTCCGCGCAGCATGAGGGTGACGGAACCATCGGATCCGGCAAGCCTCGCCGACAGGGTGACCGAGGCTCGTTCAGCATCGGTGAGCTCGTCGATAAGGTCCTCGAGTTCGCGCTCGCGAGCCTCATCGAATCGCGCTTCGAGTTCGGCGAGGAATCCTGACATGTCCATGTTCCTACGATGCCACACTCACCACCGCGACCGGGCCATATCACATTAAGAGATACAAACTGTAATGGATTGACATTGACGGTTGCATCGGTCATAGTTGTCCTATCGAATCCGTCCACTCGATGAAGAGTTCACCATGACACACGATTCACCCCATCGATTCAGCCAGCCGCAGCTCGGCGACGCTTTCCTGTGGCTCGTCGGTGCGCCGCTTGCCATTCTCGACGCCCTCTACCTGATTCACCTCGCTCCCCCACTCTCCCGGGCGCAACCCGAGGCGCTCGCGATCTGGGTCCTCGGACTCGGAGCGTTCGCCCTCCTGGCGTGGAGCCTGGCGTGTTCGGCGTGCGCTCACCTCGCGCTCCTGCGTATCGCCCCGCCCGCCCTGCGCCGGGCGGCACATTCGCTCGTTCGACGCTTCGGCACGGGACTGTCGCGTTCGCTGCTGGCCAGGGCGGGGGCCAGCGCGCTCATCGGATCCTCCCTCGTGGCCGTCGCTCCCTTCGCCGCCCTCGCGACGCCGCTTGAGACAGCGACCGGGGTCTCGCTGACGTGGGCCGACGCGCCGGGCGCCGCCGACGGCGCCACGCCCTCGCCAGCGGAGTCCACGGGCGGCGACCACGGGGCACCCGCCGCCCCCTCCCCCAACGCTGCGACTCAGGTCACGGTCGCGCCGGGAGACTCCCTCTGGTCGATTGCCTCCGCGTTGAGCCCGGGCGCAGACGATGCTCGCATCACCGAGGCATGGCACGCGATCCACGCCGAGAACGCGGCGAGCATCGCAGACCCCTCACTCATTTACCCCGGCCAACGCCTCACCATCCCCCAGGACTTGCCATGAGCACGCAGATCGCTCCCCGGCCACGGACGACCCGGCAACCGTCGCGTCGCCCCGTCACCGGCCCATCCCCCTCCCGTCCCACTCCCGTCTCGCCCTTCCGTTTTGGGCGCGACTCGTGCCTGCCCGCCACCGTGCGAGACGTATCGGAGCAGGTCCGCGATCCCCTTGGCCTCCGCGCCGAGCTGCCGGATCCGGGCGCCTGGGCGGCCACCCTCGCGCGCGCCATCGTCGAGGTCGTCACGGGCGCGAGGCAGGCGCAGCAGCTTCGCCGCTGGCTCCTGCCCGAGATCTACGCCGCCCTCGTCGCCGTTCGCCTGAGCCCGTGCGCGCGCGGCACCAACCCCGTCCACGTTCGCACCTGTCCCATTGACGACAGGCGAACGGAGGTGGCCGTGATCGTCTCCACCGCCTCCCGCACCTACGCGCTGGCTCTGCGACTCGAAGAATACCGGGGCCGCTGGATGACGACCGCTCTCGAGCTCGCATAGGACCCCATCCGACCACCTCACCGGACAGGAATGGGTGCACTGACGGGAGTGAGGGGATCGCGTCAGATCCCCTCACTCCCGTGACAACGTTTAGCGGCGGCGACGCTTCTTGGCGGCCCGACGCTCGGCGCGATTACCCTTCGGCGCGCCAGCGGAGGAGTCGCTCCCCTCGGCGGACGAGTAGGTCACGCGAGTCGGCGCCTTCTCCCGGCCCACGTTGCCCATGACGGAGCGGGCGTGAGCGACGGCCTCGCGCGCCGCCTCGGCGGCGGCAGAATCGAGTGCGGCGACCTCTTCGACGCTGGGTTCGCTGGCCGCGGCCTCAGAGGGGGCGAGTGTCGCATGGGCGATCGAGCCGCCAGCCTGCTCCTCGGCGGAGGCCAGCGCGCGTTCGAATTGCTTGGCGAAGCTGAAGACCTGCTGGACCGATTCCTCACGGATGCGCTCCACCATCGCCTGGAACATCTGCGCGCCCTCGTCCTTGTACTCGACGAGCGGGTCGCGCTGGCCCATCGCACGCAGGCCGATGCCTTCCTTCAGGTAGTCCATCTCGTACAGGTGCTCACGCCAGAGACGGTCCACCACGGAGATGACGACGCGGCGCTCGAGGGCGCGCATGGGTTCATCCCCCAGCTGGGCCTGCGCCAAGGGATTGGCATTCAGGCGGTCCTCGGTGTCGGCGTACACCGCGTGAATGTCTCCGATCAGCTCGTTGACCAGGTCATCGCGAACCAGCGAGGACGCTCCGCCGTGCTCTTCCTGGACTTCCTCGATCGACACCGACGGCGGGTAATAGCCGCGCAGATTCTCCCACAGGGCCGGCAGATCCCACTCGTCAACCGGCTTGTCCGCAATGGCCTCGTCGACCAGACCGGTGACAAGCGACTCCATGAACGAGCGCAGCTGGGGGGCCATGTCCTCGCCCTCCAGGACCTTGCGGCGCTCCCCGTAGATCGTCTCGCGCTGACCCGTCATCACGTCGTCGTACTTCAGGACGTTCTTGCGGATCTCGAAGTTGCGTGCTTCGACCTGGTGCTGCGCCGACGCGATCGACCGCGACACCATGCGGTTCTCCAGGGGCATGTCCTCCGGGTAGGCGCCCGAGGCCATGATGCGCTGAGCCATGCCCGAGTTGAACAGGCGCATCAGGTCGTCCTCCATGGACAGGTAGAAGCGGGACTCACCGGGGTCACCCTGACGTCCGCTACGACCGCGCAGCTGGTTGTCGATGCGCCTCGACTCGTGCCTCTCGGATCCCAGCACGTACAGCCCGCCGAGCTCGCGGACCTCTTCGCGCTCCGCCTCAACAGCTTCCTCCGCGGCCTGGAGCGCCTTGGGCCACGCCTCCCGGTACTCCTCGGCGTTCTCCTTCGGGTCGAGTCCCTCCGCCTCGAGGTTTGCCTGAGCGAGGAACTCGGAGTTTCCTCCCAGCATGATGTCGGTTCCTCGGCCCGCCATGTTGGTGGCGACCGTGACCGCTCCCTTGCGCCCGGCCATGGCGACCACGGCCGCCTCTCGGGCATGCTGCTTGGCGTTGAGGACCTGGTGGGGAATATGCTTCTTCTTCAGCATCTGGGACAGAAGTTCGGACTTCTCCACCGACGCGGTACCGATCAGGACCGGCTGGCCGGCCTCGTGGCGCTTGGCGACGTCCTCGATGATCGCGTTCAGTTTGCCGGCCTCCGTCGGGTAGACAAGGTCGGGCTGGTCCTTGCGGATCATCGGCTTGTTCGTGGGGATCGGGATGACGTCGATCTTGTAGGTCGAGGCGAATTCGGCCGCCTCGGTCTCGGCGGTGCCCGTCATGCCCGCACGGGACCCCTCCGGGTACAGACGGAAGTAGTTCTGCAGCGTAATCGTGGCCAGGGTCTGGTTCTCCGCCTTGATCTCGACGCCTTCCTTCGCTTCGATCGCCTGGTGCATGCCGTCGTTGTAGCGTCGGCCCGGCAGGACACGCCCCGTGTGCTCATCGACGATGAGGACCTCGCCGCCGTCCACGATGTAGTCGCGGTCCTTGAAGAAGAGCTCCTTGGCGCGGATCGCGTTGTTGAGGAAGCCGATCAGCGGGGTGTTCGCCGCCTCGTACAGGTTTTCCACGCCCAGCTGGTCCTCGACCTTGTCGATGCCCGGCTCCAAGATGCCGACGGTCTTCTTCTTCTCGTCGACCTCGTAGTCCTCGTCGCGCGTGAGAAGGCGCGCGATGCGGGCAAACTCGACGTACCAGCGGTTCAGGTCCCCGTCCGCGGGGCCGGAAATAATGAGGGGGGTACGGGCCTCGTCGATGAGGATGGAGTCGACCTCATCGACGATCACGAAGGCGTGGCCGCGCTGCACCATGTCCTCGGGGACCTGAGCCATGTTGTCGCGCAGGTAGTCGAAGCCAAACTCGTTGTTGGTGCCGTAGGTGATGTCGCACGCGTACATCTCGCGGCGCTGCGCCGGGGTCTGCCCCACGAGGACACACCCGCAGGTCAGGCCAAGGAAGTTGTAGACGCGACTCATCAGGTCGGACTGGTACTTGGCCAGGTAGTCGTTCACCGTCACCACGTGGACGCCCTTGCCGGTGAGCGCACGCAGGTAGGAGGGCATCGTGGCCACCAGCGTCTTCCCCTCGCCGGTCTTCATCTCCGCGATCTTGCCCTGATGCAGGGCGATGCCGCCCATCACCTGGACGTGGAAGGGGCGCATGCGCAGAATGCGCCACGACGCCTCGCGCACGGTCGCGAAGGCCTCGACCAGGAGGTCGTCCAGGGTTTCCCCCTCCTCCAGGCGATCCTTGAACTCCTGTGTTTTGGCCTGCAGCTCCTCGTCCGTCAGTGCCTCGAAGTCCTCCTGCATGGCGTCCACCTGCGAGGCCAGCCGATCCAGCTTGCGCAGCATCCGGCCTTCGCCCGCGCGAAGGATCTTGTCAATAATCGACACGAAAAGCTCCTGACGTCGTGCGCCCGCCCCCTTGTGAGCGGACAGTCAAATCCACCCATCAGTTTACGAACTAACCGCCCAAAGTGAAAACGCCCGCGCAAACATGGACGCATTTAACGCTCAGAGCGCACGCGCGGCGCCCCGGGCCTGCCGCCCGGGGCGCCGCGCGCACTCATGAACCGTCAGATCGTCGTGTTCAAACGAAGCACGCCATACGTCCACCCGTGGCGGTGGTAGACGACGCAGGGCTGATTCGTGTCCCTATCGACGAAGAGGAAGAAGGGGTGGCCGACCATCATCATCTGGTCGAGGGCCTCGTCCACGCTCATCGGCGGGGCCTCGTGTACCTTCTGGCGGACGATGATCGGGGTATCACCCCACTGCTCCTCACGCGCCTCGCCGACTTTGAGGTCCTCCGCGCTGCGCAGCGGCTTGGGAGCCTCGGGTTCGGGTGCGGCCTCCGGGACGGCGGTCGGCGCTGCATCGAGGATCTCGGTTTCGGCCAGGTCACGCGGGTAGCGGCGCCGGTGGTCCTTCACGCGGTCACGTAGGCGACGCAGGCGCTCGTAGAGCTTGCCGGCGGCGATGTCGACCGCGGCGTAGCGGTCCGCGGACTTCGCTTCGGCGCGAATGATCGGACCTTTGCCGAAAACGGTCAGCTCGATGCGCTCGGCGGTGTCGGCCTGGCGAGGGTTGCGTTCGTGAGTCAGCTCGACATCCACGCGCTGGGCGCGGGGGTAGAACTGAGTGATCTTCGAAACCTTCTCCTCCACGTATGCCCGGAAATTCGGGTGAATCTCGGCGTTACGTGCAACGACGGTGATATCCATGTGTTTCCTCCATGGTGTGCGGCGGGCTCCCTTGCCCGCAGGTGGGGATTGCTCGGTGCTCACTGCCCGAACCGTGCTCTGAGCTATCACCTCCCGCACATGGCGTGAACGGCGTCCGCGCAGCCCACGCTATCGAAAGTCTGTATCCACACTATACCTCATGCCGTGACCTGCGTCATGAGGAAGCGCCCGCGCGACACAGGGCGGCGACGACGTCGAGCGCACCCAAGACTCGCTCCATCTCACGGATCGTGGCGCCCGTGGTCACCACGTCGTCGACGGCGACCACGCGAATGGATGCGCGCGGAACGGCGAGTGCCCTCATCGCACCCATGCGCCCCACGACGCGCTGCGCCCCGGCCTTTCCAGATTGAGAGCCTGCCCCGAGGCGCAGACGAACGGCATTGACGACCGCGACGCGTGTGCCCGGACGCGCACTCGACGCGATACCGCGAGCAACGGCGATGGCGATCGGCAGGGCAACCTGTCGACCGCGCATGCGGCGCTTCCACGACGAGGGTGCGGGCACGACCCACACCTCGGTGCGGGGAACGCGGCTCGAGGGCCGCGACTCACGCGCGGCGTCCCACTCGCGTGCCTTGCCGATGCCCAGCACCTCGCACGCGCGCACGCCCAGGTTTTCTCCCGCATCGTCCAGGAACTCCCCCAGGTCCGTTTTCGCTGAGTGCTTCGCGCTCAGAACGATCCGCCGCAGCGCCCCACCGTAGTCGCCGAGGAACACCCCGGGGAGGGGGCCACGGTGCCCCTCGACGTCGGCGTTCAGCGGGGGGCGACGCGCAAGCGCGCGGCACGACGGGCACAGCACCTGATCCCACGCGAGACACCCGGCGCATTGCACGGGCAGGAGCGCGCCCACGAGTTCCCGAACGAGGTCGCGGGCAGCACGCGGGGCACGCATGCGTCACCCCGCGAACCGGGCGGATGTCAGGCCCTGCGGGGCGCTCTGCCACAGGGCGCCCGACCGGACCAGGACCTGGCGCTCACCCCCCGAATCCACTCCCGTGATGACGACGGAGGCGGAGGACGATCCCGCGCTCATGGAGGAGACGCGAATCGGCAGGGACACGGAGGAGGGAAGCCCTCCCAGCGGCATCGTCACCAGGTGATCCTCCTCGTTCCCGGACTCGCGCAGCACCAGCGCCACCCCCGTCGACGTCGTCCATGAGGCGTCGATGACCGCTGCGCGCTCAACGGTGATCCTCTCGAGGGAATGCACCGCCTGGGGGCGCCCGCCTGCTCCTCGTTCAACGACCCCCACCCACGCGCTGGCGTCACTTCCACGGATGATCAGGGCGCGTACGCCGTCCGGCGAGATCCGCACCGCGTGTATGTCTCCCGCGCTCTCCGCTTCGACGCCGACGCCGAAAGCGCCCTCGGAGTCTCCGCCGACGCTCACCGAGGATGCCGAGGCCGGGCCCCACACCCACCCGTAGCGGTCGACGGAGGGGCCGAGTGGGGCCTGCCCGGGCAGGAAGGCGACGGTGTTGTCACCGCGCTGGGCGTAGACGCCGTCCGTACCGCTCCACGCGACGAGCGCGGGGTCCACGGGCGAGGCCGTCGGATTCGTTGCATCCGTTGCACCGCTCAGGCTCCTGACCCCCGAATCCGAGACGATGCCCACGCCCTGCGGACCCGCGCCAACGAGCGTGTCGAGGGAGTAGGGGGGTGCGGGCGGGACCCCGTGCGCCTCGAGGGTTTCCCCCGAGAGCGTCACACCGACCTGAGAGACATCCCCCGCCTGAGTCAGCGTGCGCGTCAGCTCCCACGACAGGCGAGCCTTCGCGCCCTCGCTCGCGGGCATGACGGCGTTCAGCTCAACGCGAGCCACGCCGTCGGCGACCTCAACCCCGTGGGATGGCAGGGTCGTCCCGGCGGGGATCGCATTGGAGGCAACCGCGGTGAGGGACTGCCGGGGTCCGGCCACCAGGCCCGCCAACAGGTGCGATGCCAGGCGCCGCGAGGGAAACCAGCGGGGGTCCGCCACCAGGTCGGTGCCCTCGGTGGTCGGGAAGTAGAGGTTGACGAGCGAATAGAGGGCCGTGAAGGCCGCCCTGCTCATGAGGACGAGGTTGTCGGGGGCGTTGATGCGCCACTGGCCGTTTTCTCGAACGAGGGAGAAGGAACGGGACACGGCTCCTACTTCGACCCGCGTGAGAACCCCCGAGGCGTCGATGCTCGCCACCCCCAGGACGGACACGGTCACGTCAACCGAGGAGTTGGCCTCCGCTCCCACGCTGATAGCAGGGGCGGTATCCGTGTCGTAGACAAGGATCTCTGTGTCGGGCTGCCACGCACGCGCCGAGGCGGAGGTGAGAAAGAGCCTGGCCGTGGCGTAATCGTCCTGGGGGCCGGCCGCGCACGCCAGGAGAAAATCACCGACGAGGGTCTCGGCATCGGAGCCGTCAGCCGGTCCTTCTGCGGAGAATTGGACGCCAGCACCATCGCGGGCGGGCACATCGAAGGGCGCGGGGGCTGAGGAGGTGGGAAGCGACGCGCAGCCCGCGAGCACCAGGCACACGGCAAGAAGGAGGGCGGGTCTTCTTCTCATTCTTCCTCCCACAGGGCAAGGGGTCGGCTGGCGATCTCGTCTCCGGCGTGCCTGGGAAGAGTCATCAGGAAGGAGGCCCCGCGTCCCGGTTCTCCCCACGCCTGGAGGCGTCCGCCGTGTATCTCGACGTCCTCGGTGGCGATCGCGAGACCGAGGCCCGTTCCGCCGGTGGTTCGCGCCCTGGCAGTGTCGGCCCGGTAGAAGCGGTCGAAGACGTGTGCGACAACCTGCGGGGTCATCCCCACGCCGCGGTCGCGCACGCGACAGGCGACGTCGGTGGCGCTTGCCGCCACGGTGATCGTCACCGTTGAGCCGTCGGCGTGCTCGATGGCGTTGACGACGAGGTTTCGAATGACTCGCTCGATGCGGCGCTCGTCAATCTCGGCAGAGGCGCGGGTGGGTGCCAAGGTCTCCACTCTCACGCCCTGACGGCGGGCGAGGTCGGCGCAGCCCGCGACGACGCGCGCGACGATGGGCCGAAGATCTCGTTCTTCCGCGTCCAGCAGGGCGCTGGCGGCATCGTAGCGAGAGATCTCCAGCAGGTCAGCGAGCATCTGCTCCATGCGCTCGGTTTGGTCGTGGAGGAGTTCGGCTGAACGACGCGCGTGAGCCGGCAGGTCATCGCGGTTGTCCCACACGACATCCTCGGCCATGCGGATCGTCGTCAGGGGCGTGCGCAGCTCGTGGGAGACATCGGAGACGAATCGCTGCTGCAGCTTGGCGAGTTCGTCGTACCTGGCGATCGTGTCCTGAAGGGATGAGGTCATGGCGTTGAAGGCTCTGCCCAGGCCCGCCATCTCGTCGTCGCCGCGAACCTCCACGCGCACATCGAGGTCTCCTTCCGAGGCTTTCGTCGCCGCCTGCGCGGTCAGACGCACGGGGAGGAGAAGCCTGTGGAGGAGCGCGAACACGCCGATGGGCAGGGCGACGACAATCGGAAGCGCAGAGAAGGCCAGGACCCGCAGGACGACATCGACCTGGGCCTGGTCGGCGGAGAGCGAGTAGAGGATGTAGAGCTCGTGTGTTCCCGCGCGGGGCAGCTGCACCTGCGTTCCCACCAGGATCCCCGGGTCTTGCTTGCCGGAGGCGGAGCGGATGGCAACCGACTGCCACTGGGCGTCTCCCCCCGCCACGGCGGCCCGCATCTGCGGGGACACGAGGGCGCGCATCTGCTCGTCCTCGATCTGGTTGATGCGCAGCGAGGCCGCGGACCCATCCGAGCGCAGGAGGGCGACGTTGGTCGCTCCGGCTCCCGCGGCCGAGGATTTGATCGACGCCAGCGCGCTGCGCGCGGACTCCTGGACCTGGTCCGGGGAGGTGGCGGTCGAGGAGGAGAAGGCAGACTGCGCGGAGGAGAAACGCAGGGAGGCGTCCGCGAGGATCGCGTCCTTGCGCGTGTCGAACATCGAGGAGCGCAGCTGGGAGGCGACGATGACACCGAAGATGAGGAGAATGGCGAGCGCGGCGAGGGTGATCGCCAGGGCGAGCCTGGCGGAGAGGGAATGGCGCACGCGATGGGCGAGGTGCGAGGAGGAGAGCAGCCTCCACACCCGCGACTCGGTCACCGTGCGCGCGAGGCGCCACGCAGAGCGGCTACGCTCCGGCGCCGGCACGGTACCCAACCCCGCGAACGGTCACGACCAGCTCGGGCTTTTCGGGGTCACGTTCGATCTTCGAGCGCAGGCGCTGGACGTGAACGTTGACGAGCCTCGTGTCGGCGGCGTGCCGGTAGCCCCACACCTGCTCGAGAAGCTCCTCGCGGGAAAAGACCTTCCACGGCGCGCGCGCGAGGGTGGCGAGGAGATCGAACTCCAGGGGGGTGAGCGCGATGACGTGGCCGTCACGCTGGACGACGTGCCCTGCGACGTCGATCGACAGGTCCTGCAGGGTGATGCCCTCGTCGGCCTGGTTGTCGTCTCTGCCGCGCAGCCGCGCACGGACGCGGGCCACCAGTTCCTTGGGTTTGAAGGGCTTGGGGACGTAGTCATCGGCTCCCGCCTCAAGGCCGGTGACGACGTCGGAGGTATCGGAACGAGCGGTCAACATAACGATCGGCACATCCGAGACGTGCCGGATGGCCCGGCACACGTCGAAGCCGTCCATTCCGGGAAGCATGACGTCCAACAGGACCAGGTCGGGATGGTGCTCCTGAAACTGAGCCAACGCCTGGGATCCGTCGCCGCAGAAGACGACTCGGAACCCCTCGTTCTGGAGAACGATGCCGATCATCTCAGCCAGGGCGAGGTCATCGTCGACGACGAGAATGCGCGAACTCATGTCACGATAGTGTCACGAATTCGTCACGGACGCAGGCGACTCGCGCGGTCGCGGCGATTTTCCTCACCGGAACGAAGTTTCGCGCGCTGGCCTCGTATGGCAGGATTAACGCAGTAGCAATATCACCTATCGGAGGCATCAATGAGTTCCCCGTGGACTTCTCCCGACCCATCCAACCCCTACCAGGGGTGGACTCCTCAGGCGGGCGGAGCGAGCGGACCCGGACCACAGGGGGCTCCCGGGGGCGCCCAGCCCGGTTACGGAGCTCAACCCGGCTACGGCGCCCAACCTGGTTACGGAGCTCAACCGGGTTACGGCGCTCAACCGGGTTACGGAGCTCAGCCCGGTTACGGAGCTCAGCCCGGCGCCTCGGGCTATAGCGCTACCAACCAGTGGGGTTGGGCTGCCAAACCCGGCATTATCCCGCTGCGTCCTCTCGGCCTCGCCGACCTCTTGAGCGGCTCCTTCCAGGCGCTGCGCACAAACCCGACCGTGCTCTTCGGCTTTACCTTCGCGGTGATGAGCATCGTCTCGCTGATTAGTGCCGTCACGACGTACCTGCCCTTCCTCGGTCTTCAGTCAACGACCGGCTTCTCCGATCCCCAGGCAGCAACCAGCAGGAGCGGAGCCGAAGCCCTGCAGCTCCTGACGATGCTCGGGGGCAGCGGCGTGCGCACGCTGGCCACGTTCGTGGGCACGACGATCCTCGTGGGGGTCCTGGCCGCGGCCGTCTCGCAGCTGATGATCGGAAACAAGCTCACGGTCGGACAGGCGTGGTCGATGACGATGCCCCGGCTCGGCTCCCTGATCGGGACGCTCTTCCTGACCGGCTTGATCGTGACCGCGCCGATCCTGCTGTGGTTGATTGCGACAATCGGGATCATCTACTCGCTGTCGGCCTCCGATTCCCTCGCCCCCGCGTTGGGCGGAATGGCCCTCCTGTTCCTGCCGGTGTTCGCCCTCATCGTGTTCCTGAACATCAAACTCCAGTTCGCGCCGATCTGCGCCGTTCTCGAGGAGGCGGGTCCCGTGACGTCTCTGAAGCGTTCGTGGGCTCTGACCGACGGAGCCTTCTGGTCCACGCTCGGACGAATGCTTCTCATCTCGATGGTGACGGGCGCGATAGGCGGCCTCATCGGCCTGGTCATTGGTGCTATCACCGTGGTCCTGGCCTTTACCACCACGGGCGGAGGCGTGGGATCCTCGCCGCTCGTCCTCGCGATCTCCTCGGCGCTGACGATCCTCGCCGCCGGCATGGCCACCCCCATCACCTCCACCTACGAGACGCTCATCTACGCCGACCTGCGGATCCGCAAGGAGAACTTCGCGAGCGTATTGGCCCAGGCAAGTAACCGACAGTGATCGCCGTGCTTACCTGCGAAGCCCCGCTCACCCCGGACGAGGAAGAGGCGCGCGACTGGCTGCTCAAAGAGCTCTCCCGCGTCGAGTACTCGGAGGCTCCCAGCCCCGTCGTGCGCTTCGTCGAAGCGATCATTCGCTGGTTCACGGAGGCTTTGAGCTGGAAGGGGCAGGGCGCCCCGCCTATCTCGCTGATTCTGATGATCATCGCAATCATCGCAATCGCGGGAGTCATCATCGCTCTCATTCTCAACCCGATTCGCCTCGCGAGGAAGGCCTCGCGCACGGTGTTTGAGGAGGAGGCAAGCCTTCCGGAGGCCACGGAGGCATTCGACCAAGCCGTTGCCTCACAGGATTGGAGCCTTGCGTACGTGTGGGCGTATCGCCTCATGGTCCTGGGCCTGGACGAACACGAAGTGGTCTCATCCACGCCCGGCCTGACCGCCCATGAGGCTGCCAGCGCGGCGACCCGAGTCGTCCCCGATATGGGGGCCGAGCTCGCACAGCACGCGCGAGAGTTCGACGCCGTGCGTTACGGCCACTCCTCGATGACGCGGGACCAGGTCGAGGCATTGCGTTCCTTCACGCGCCAGCTACTGCCAGCCTGCGCCCGGGCGAAGGAGCGGTCATGAAAGCCACACAGGTCGCCGTCGTCACTCCGACGAGCAGGGAGCGCTTGTCGGCAGCACGCCCCGGCCTTCTCCTCGTCGCGTTTACGATGATCATCCTCGTCGCCATCGCCCTGTTTCCCCGAGGGGGATACGACGATGCGCCCGTGGGGATCCGCAACAAGGGCGCGGACGGTGCCCGAGCACTGGCCCAGGTCCTGCGCGACCACGGGGTGTCCGTTCGCGAGGTGTCGGTTTCCCAGGCCGCATCGGTGGACGACAACACGACGCTGGTCGTCATCTTTCCGTCCCGCATGAGCAACGAGGTGGCCACCGCGCTCGAAACACGCGCCAACGTCGTCTATGTCGGCTTGGAGGAGGCGTACGGTTCCTTCGCCCCGTACATGGACGGTCTGCGAGCGACCAGGACGTGGAAGAGCTCCCGCACCACCGGCGCCAATTGTTCCTCACAGGCTGCCCAGAAGGCGCACTCCCTGACAACCTCGGACTATGTGGTCTCCGGAACGTCCTCGCAGTGGGAGCTCTGTTTCCCCGTCGACGACAGCTCCTACGCCTACGCCGAACGCTTTGAGCCGGGACGCTTCCGCGCGCTCATTCCCGACTCCGTACGCCTGCGCAACCGTGGCATCACGGACGAGGGAAACGCGGCCCTGGCCATCAACGCGATCGGACGGACCCCAAAGGTTGCGTGGTACTCGCCCACGGAGTCCGACAAGCTGACCGACGTGGATCAGAACATCGCCCAGTCCCCCTACATCGCGCCCGCCTTCCTCATGGTGATTGGCGCAGGCCTCCTGGCAGCCGCGGCACGCGGCAGGCGCTTGGGACCGTTGACTCCGGAGCGCCTTCCCGTGGAGGTTCCCGCATCCGAGACCCTCATCGGCAAGGCTCGCCTGATGCGTTCCCGGCGCGCCTACGATCATGCCGCCAGAGCGTTGCGCAGCGCCGCGGCCTCGCGAATCGCCACCTCGCTGGGGGTTGCGCACACGAGTGATCGTGAGACTCTCATCGGCGCAATCGAGCGGCAAGGCTTGCCCGCCTCCCGCTCGACCGCGCTCCTGTGGGGGCCGCCCCCCACCTCCGAAGCTGAACTCGTCCGCCTCGCCAACGACCTCGACTCTCTCGAGAAGGAGATCCGTCATGACTAACCCGATTCCCGGCCCGGCGCCCGAAGGCCTCCCCCAGCCCGGCCCGGCGCCCGAAGGCCTCCCCCAGCCCGGCCCGGCGCCCGAAGGCCTCCCCCAGCCCGGCCCGGCGCCGATGGCGCCTCCCAACTCCTACGCGCCCCAGGCCGCTCCCCTCCAGGCCGGGGGCGCCCCCCAGGCCTCCCCCGCCTCGTTCGCGGCCCCCACGGGCGAAGGATGGACAGGGCGTTCACTGGACCAGGACGAGATGCGCACGCAGGAGGCGCTCCTCGCACTGAAGGCTGAGATCGGCAAGGCTGTGGTCGGCCAGGAGGCGGCGATCTCGGGATTGATCGTCGCGCTCGTCGCCCAGGGGCACGCCCTCCTTGAGGGTGTTCCCGGCGTCGCCAAGACCCTGCTGGTGCGCACCCTGGCCCGCGCCCTCGACGTCGACATGGCGCGCATCCAGTTCACTCCGGACCTCATGCCCGCCGACATCACCGGCTCGATGGTGTGGGACGCGGGACGCTCGGAGTTCGTCTTCCGCGAGGGCCCCGTGTTCACCAACCTGCTGCTCGCCGACGAAATCAACCGCACGCCCCCCAAAACCCAGTCCGCCCTGCTTGAGTCCATGGAGGAACACACGGTATCCATCGACGGCCTGACGCGCCCGCTGCCCGATCCGTTCATGGTCATCGCCACGCAGAACCCCATTGAGTACGAGGGCACCTATCCCCTGCCCGAGGCACAGCTCGACCGCTTCCTGGTCAAGCTTGAGCTGCCCCTTCCCGATCGCGACGCCGAGATCAACATCATCGCCCGGCACCAGGCCGGTTTCAATCCCATGTCGCTGTCCGAGGCCGGAATCTTGCCCGTGGCGGGGGCCGCCGACATTCACGCCGCCCACCGGGCCGCCTCCCGCGTCGAGGTGTCCCCCGCGGTCGTGGGGTACCTCGTTGACCTGTGCCGAGCAACTCGCATGTCGCCCGCGGTCCGCCTGGGCGTTTCTCCCCGAGGCGCGACCGCGCTGCTGCGCACGTCGCGCGTATGGGCATTCCTCCAGGGACGAGGCTTCGTCACCCCCGACGACGTCAAGACGATGGCTCCCGTCACGCTCGCGCACCGCCTGGGCCTGCGCGCGGAGGCCAACCTCGAAGGGGTCACGGCGGTCGACGTCATCACAGGGGTGCTCGCCGCAACCCCCGTTCCTCGCTGAGGCACCCGTGGCTATCTCGGCGCGCAGCGCGCTCCTCGTCTTGCTCGGGCTTGTCCCCCTGGCCTTCGCCCCCTCGCGCGCCTTCGCGTGGGCGTGGTTTGGCGTCGTCGTCGCCGTGTGCCTCCTCGACGTACTCGGAGCGCCCTCCCCGCGGTCCCTGCGCCTCAGCCGCGAAGTGTCGGGGCCGATCCGCGCCGACCAGAGCACCGAGGCCACCGTGCGCCTGACCAACACGACCAAGCGCCACATGCTCCTTGATGTGCGTGACGCTTGGCCGCCGTCGCTGCGCCCGGCCCCTTCCCGCCACAGGATCCGGCTGCGCCCCGGGCACTCCGAGCGGGTCTCGACGACGTTGTCCCCCACGAGGCGAGGAACCCGCCACGCCGACATGATCACCATCCGCTCATGGGGGCCACTGCACCTGGGAGCCCGTCAGGTATCCTTCGAGGCCCCGGTGAGCCTCTCAGCGCTCCCGGAGTTCAAGGCCAGGGTCCTCCTGCCCTCGCGCCTCGCGCGCCTACACGAGCTCGAGGGGACCACTCCCACCACGTTGCGAGGCGCGGGAACCGAGTTCGACTCGCTGCGCGCCTACGTCATCGGTGACGACCCCCGCGACATCGACTGGCGGGCCTCCGCTCGCTCAACCGAGCTCATGGTGCGCCAGTGGCGCCCCGAACGCGACCGTCACGTCCTCATCGTCGTCGATTGCGGACGCGCCTCCTCAGCGCTCCTGGGCGCCCCCGAGCACGAGGAGGTTGACTCCATCGCCCTGGGACGTGCCCCTCGTTTGGATTCCTCCATCGAAACCGCCCTCCTCCTGGCCGCTCTGGCCGACCGTGCGGGCGACAAGGTGCACGTGCTCGCGCTCGACTCGCAGGTGCGGGCGCGCGTCTCGGGCGTGCGCGGCGCGAAGGTCATCGAGACGCTCGCCCGCGCTTTCATGGACATCTCCCCGCGCCTGGACGTTACCGACTGGTCGCAGGCGGTTGGCGCCATCGAGCAAACGGTTCACCACTCGGCTTTCGTCGTGGTCATCACGAAGATTCCACCCGCGGGCATGGACACGGACTTCACCGATTCCTTGGCCCGCCTGTGCGAGCGCCACACGGTTCTGGTGGCCTCGGCCAGCGACCCCGACGAGCTGCGCGCGCGGCAGGGCCGTGACAACGCCGAGGAGGTCTTCCTGGCCGCGTCGGCGGCTCTCGCGGAGCGCTCCGATGACGCGGGCGCGTCCGATGTGCGAATGACTGGTGCTCTCACTGTGCGCGCATCGGCCGGACTGTTGCCCGCGCGCACCGCCGACCGTTACATTGAGCTGAAGAAGAGCGGACGCCTGTAGCCGCCACCCGCGCGGCTCGATCAGCCGGCGACCGGCTGATAGTAGCCGGAGTCGACTCCGACGTCCGCGTTCTCCCCCGCGGCGTGTGCCCGTCGGCCGAGGATCAGCGTGTAGGCCCACACGGCTGCCGTCATGGTGACCCCCAGGGAGATCTTGACTGCGTCGGGAAGCTGCGAGGGCGTCACAAAGCCCTCCAGGACGCCCGATCCTGCGAGGAGAATCGCGCAGCCAACCGCTGCGGTCATTGACGAGCGAGCGGCAACTCCGACGGCCTGGAAGCGCGTCGCCACGCCGGGAACGAGGAGAGCCCAGAAGACCCGAAGGCCGGCGGCAACCGAGATGAACACCGCCGTGAGTTCGGGCAGACCGTGGGGCAGGATGAAGCGGAAGAAGTGCCAGGGCCCACCGTAGGTGATGACGATGCCCGCCGCGTCGCCGACCCCCGTCGCGTTGCGCCACAGGATCATGAGGGGATACACGCCCGTGATTCCCGTGGCCACGGCCTGCAACGCAATCCAGGCGTTATTGGCCCACACGGAGAGCCCAAACTCGGCGTGCGTGTCCTGGCGGTAGTACTCCACGAAGGAGGTGTGAGCGTAGTTGCGCAGCTGCTCGGGTGTTCCCAGCTCATTCATTGCGTCGGGGGTGGTCATGAGGTAGTGGGCTTGGATGGCGCCAAGCACGACGAAAACGGCCGCGACCGCCAGGGTCCCCCACCGAATCTGATACAGGGTCAGAGGCAGGGAAACACGGAAGAACCGAGCGATCGCAGCGCCGGTCAGGCCGCCCGTTCCGGCGAGGCGCCCACGCGCCGCGGACAGGGTACGGGACAGGTCCGCGATCAGGTCGGGGTCGGGGCTGGATGTGCGCACGCGCGCCAGGTCGGTGGTTGCCGACCTGTAGAGTCGGTCCAGCTCGTCGATGTCCTCGCCGCTCAGGTTTCTCGTGCGCGTGAGCTCGTCGAGTCTCTTCCACTCTGTTTTTCCGCTTACCCGCAGCACGTCGATGTCCATTGGACTAGCGTGTCATACATGAGCGCACCACGCAGTCAAACGAGCCTCATTCAAGACGATTACGTTCGCACCGGCGAGGCGGTGGTCCTGGACGTGACTCCGGCCTCTCCTGCCGAACGTCTGGCTGCGGCCGTCATCGATGGCACCGTCTACTTCTGGGGTGCCATTATCATCATCATGATCGCGGCGCGGACCTGGCACGGCTCGTCGTCCCTCGCCCGCGTCTTCATGATCGGTGTTCTCGCCTCGTGCATGTTCTTCATCCCCCTGGCCGTCGAGATGGCTACCCGCGGGCAGTCCCTGGGCAAGTGGGCGTTCAACCTGAGGGTTGTCCGCGACGACGGCGGCCGAATCACCGCGCGTCACAGCGCGGTGCGCGTGTCTGCAGGCATCTTGGAGTGCTGGCTCACCATGGGTGGCATCGCGTTCTTTGCCGTCTTGATGAGCAAGAAAGGCAAGCGCCTCGGGGACATGGCGGCGGGAACAATGGTGCTCTCGCAGGGGCCGTCCGTGTTCTATCCTCCGCTCGTCATGCCGCCGGGGCTGGAGGAGTGGGGGCGCACGGCCACGATCCTTCCGCTCGATGAAGCTCTCGCAGCCGAGGCTCGCGCGTTCCTCACCACGAATCGTCACCTCACCGCCGAGGTGCGCTCTCAGGTGGCGCTCCAGCTGGCCGACCGTCTCTCGCGTCGCGTCCAGACTCCTCTGCCTTCGGGCCTGCACCCCGAGATTGTGATTGCCGCTGTGATGGTCGCGCGCCGCGACCGGGAGTGGGAGAGGGAGGCGCGGCGCCGAGCCAAGGGCAAGGCCCGTTTCCACGAGGCGACGCAGCCTCGTTTCGGCCTGTAGGCCCTACTCGTCAGCCTCGTCTGTGCCGCTGACAACCGTGAACTGGGCACGCCGACGCGCGTATGGGCTCGACGGGTCCAGGGGACTGGAGGTGTCGGGTGCGCCCACGGAGTGAGCAGCGCCGAAAGGTCCGGCTTCTGCCCTGCGCGTGTGCGCGCTCGGGTCGGGGGCTTCTTGGGCTTCCTGCGCGACCCGACGCACGGCATCGACGAGGGCGGCAAGGTCGTCGCCCGAAGGGGGAGCCGGCTCGAAGTTGGTGGCCAGGCGCACGACCTGCCAGCCGAGGGGCGCCGTGAGGTGCTGGGCGTGTTCGTCGCACAGGTCGTAGGAGTTCGGGTCGGCCACGGTGGACAGCGGGCCGACGACGACCGTGGAGTCCTTGTAGTCGTAGGTCAGAGTTGCGACGGCCGCCGTTGAGCAGCCGGGTTTGGAGCAGTGTCGTTGGGCAATCACGCCCCTAAGAGTACGACACTCTGTGCCCGCATCGCGCGCTCCGGCGCATGCTCGGCATACTCTGAGGGGGTGTTGTCTACGCGCCGTCACCTCTCGAGTCGCAACCGTCACGGTCGCGGGCCGCGCGGTCCCCTCTTTTTCCCGGGGACGCCTGCGTGGCGGACGCGGCGCGAGGACTTCGATCTGCTCGTCAAGGAGCTGGTTTCCGACCTGATTCGTCGCTGGCCCCAGGTCGCGACGATCGAGTTTGCGGTCGAGGATGTACCCCCGTCGGATCCCGCGCCGTGGGAGTCACACAGCGTGGTCGTCGCCCGGGTCTTCCCCGCGGATCGGCGCCGCGCGTTGCGGGACCGGATCGTGGTCTATCGGCTGCCGATCGTGCAGCGTTGTCCCGCCGAGGAGGTCGCCGCCACGACCCGGCGGGTTCTCGTCGAGAGAATCAGCCACATCCTGGCGCTGCCGCCGGATGAGATCGACGACGCGCTGGCGTGAGGCATCCCCTCAGTTCGTGAGCCGAATGTCGCCCGTGACGGCGCTGATTCCCTCGGTTCCGACATTCCACGTGGTGCTCATGGTGCCGACTGCCGTGTCCGCCGACACAACGATGGCGGCGTGGATGGGCGACTGCGCGAGGATGCGTCCCGCCGCGTCGGGAGCCTCCACGAGGGTGGGGATCCCCGGCGCGACGTAGACGGTGCGCTCCCCCACTCGCACGGCGACTGCCCCGGGGGTGGAGGACGAGGTGCCGGAGGACTGCGGGTCCTGCGCGGGGTCGGACTGCGGTTGCGTCGGGGAGGGGGATGACCAAATGTCGGGGGTGGGGGTCGTTGTCGGAGTACCCGACTGAGGGGCGGGGCTCTGCGGTTGGGGCGCGCTTCCCGTGGCCTGCGCGGGCACGTAGAGGAGCAGGTGGGCGCGCACGGCGGTGACTCCCGACTCGGTGGCGAGCGAGGTGTCGCGGATCGGGGCGGAGGACAGGACGCTCGTTGCCGCGTCCTGCAGCTGCTTGCGGCCGGGGATGGCAGCCTCCGTCAGTGACGTCGTCGGCGTGGCGTTGGCCCGCATGATCCAGGCGCTCGCGCGCTCGGCCCAGGGCGCTCCGAGCGTGATCGTGGTCGCGTGGGCAACCACATCCTGATCGGCGGTGACGAGAAGAGCAATGGGAGTGGAGTCGTTCGAGGCGCCGTCGAGCGGCATGTCGAGGGTGGTCCCCTCGGCGACCGTGGCCTCTCCTCCGGGCAGCGGGTGTACGCCTGAGGAATCGGCGACCCACACGCGCACACGAGCGTCGCCGGATGGAGAGACGAGGCGCAGCAGTGATGTCCCGCGAGGGTCGATCCCGAGGATGGTGTGGCTGGGGGCGGGTACGCTCGCCGAGGCGAGGGTCATTCCCTGGGGGATCTCTCCGTTCATGAGGGACGCCTGCGCCCACGCGGCGACTCCTCCCCCATCGGCTTGCACGTGCACGGCGAGGGCGCTCTCGTCCGGGAACCAGCCCGCGAGGAGGACGGAGGCCGTGGAGCCTGCCGGGACGGTGACCTGCCGCGGCGCGGTGTTGAGGCGTCCGGATGCGCCGAAGCCGTCGACGCTGACAACGGAGGCGGTGGGGCCGGGATTGGACAGGAGGAGGACGATGTCGGCCCCAGAGGTGGTTGCGCCGGTGGCGATCCATTGGGAGGTTCGGGGGGCGGCGCAGCCGACCGCGCTGAGTCCGGCCAGCTCACCGCCTCCTTGTCCGGCGATGCTCAGGGCGGACGGGATGACGCCAGCTTCTCCGGTCACCAGTGTCGGCGCGGGGCTCACGGGCGCCGCCGATGTGGAGGTCCAGGCGGTGGCGGCGGCCACGTTGCTCGTGTCGAAGGGGTCCACGATTCCGGCCGGGCAGGCGAGCCGTATCTGGGAGGGATGGGCGCTGAGCGCCGTGCCCGCCACGTCCGATGGGGTGGGGCTGACCCACAGGGATGCCGATGCGAGGAGTGCGAGGGCGCATCCGGCACCGACGCCGCACGTTAGGGTACGGATCCTGGATGCCATCATTGCGACCTCCTCACGGATAGGGCGCTGGCGGCGGCCACGATGAGACAGATACCCACTCCGATGCGCCACGGGAGAATCCACCACGCGCGGTAGGCGACACTCAGGCTTCCCGCAGTGGGCATGTCAAATGCCTGCGCCCACCCTCCGGGTGCCTCGGTTGGCGCGAGTTCAACGCCGTCGACCGAGGCATGCCATCCGAGGTCCGCCCGTTCCGCCAGGATGAGCGTGCCCGCCGCGTTCACCTCGCCGTCGACCGCGAGCTGTGAGGACCCCACGACGGTGTGTCCGCCACCCGCCGAGTCGATCCTGACCCGCGAGGGAGGGATACCGTCGGGGCGGACGCGCCAGACTGTCCCGGAGGTCGTCTGCCCCACCTTCTCCAGTCCGGAGGCACGGTCGAGGCCGTCCGCCAGGGCTGTCGCTCCGGACGCGCCGAGCGGGACGAGGATGGTGTCCACGTCGTGGGCGGCCAGCTGCTCCACGGTGGCGTCGTCGGGATAGACGACCAGCGTGTAGGCGGCCTGGGCGAGGGAGGCCGTGGCAGGGTCACTGAGCACCCCGCTGGTGGCCCCCGCTCGCGCCTGCCCGAGGCTCCGGGCCCGGGACGCGGGAGAAGAGTCGGTGAGGCTCACGCCCGCTCCGCGCCACAGCATCGCGTTGACGGTGCCGCTATTCGGGTCGCCGTCGAGGACGAGGATGCGTCCGGCGCGCTGGTGACGCTGCGCCTGCGATGCAACGGCGGAGACGATGGGCGAGGACATGACCGAGACGGTTTCGCGCTGGGACAGGGCGTAGGTCGGGAGGGACGAGGCGTCGACGCGCATGCGGAGCGCGGATGCCGCAGCGACGCCGCCGGAGCCGAGGAGAGCGAGCAGCGCCACGGCAGCGCCGGCTCGAAGAATCAGGGGACGGCCCGCATCCCACGCGCGTTCCATCCCTCCGCGGGTGCCGGACGGGATGGCGAGACGGGCCGCCACGCCGAGGAGGGCGAGGAAGGAGAGGGAGAAGAAGGGCGACGTCCACGCCGAAGCGACGAGGGAACCGTGCAGGCCGACACCCACGTGGGAGAAGCACCAGCCGATAGCGGCGGCGAGCGCGGCCCCGCAGGAGGCTGTGAGGGCAGGGCGGGAGCGAGTTATCGCAAGGGACGCGATCGCGGCGACGAGTACCGCCCCGCCGATGAGGGCGAGCGCGATGCCTTCGAGGGCGGATGCCGGGGCGGCGGGAAGCGCGAGCAGTGCGAGCCAGGAGGGCGCGCGGGTGTAGGCGTGCACTCCCCCGGCGGTGGAGGTCAGAGCGGGCCAGGAGATGGGGTGGGCGAGGATCGAGACGAGCGTGGGAGCGAGGACGACGGCCGCGGGGAGAGCGACTAAGAGGCGGCGCCAGGAGCGCAGTGCCAACACGGTGGCCGCGAGGGCCAGGGTCCACGGGGCGCAGCACGCGAGAACAAGAACGGCCAGCGAGGCGCAGCCCGCGGAGATTCCCCTGGGCCGAGTCGGGGCCGCCACCACTCCCGCGGCACCGTCGACGAGGAGCGGGGCGGGGGCACGCAGGCAGTAGGCTGCGGCGATCGGCATCGCGGCGTGGGCGAGCCCTCCCGCGAGAACGCCGTGGGTCCCGCTCAGCATGAGCGGGGGCGCGAACGACCAGGCGAGGGTGAGCAGGGCGCGCATGCGCAGGGAGGCGGTGAGAGAGCGTGTCGGTACCCATGCGGCCAGGGCGGCGATGGGCGAGGAGGCGACGAGCAGGAACGTTGCCGTCGCTCCGGGGGTCACGCCCAGCGGTGCCAGTGGTGCGCTGAGGATGGCCAGGAGGATGGTCATGGGATCGGCCCCACCCGCGTGGCCGTCGCCGCCGGGGATCCAGCCGGACCAGGCGGCACTCCACAGCTGTGTCCAGGACGTTGGCAGGGAGACCCACGCTCCCCCAACGAGTCCGGCGTGCGCCCCCCACCACTGCAGGATCGCGACGAGGGACGTGCCGATCAGCACGGCGGCGAGAGTGGAGGCCGACCGGATCCTGTAGCGCCACATCGAAGCGAGGACGAGGGGATCGATGCGCTCCCCGCTGTCGTCTTCCTCTGCTCGCGCGGGCTCGGTGCGCAGCGCCGAGGGAGCCTCTTCGAGCGCGCGGAGGGAGGAACGCGGAACGACGCGGGACTTGGCGGCGCGCGCCCGTCCGAGCAGGAGACGCGGGGTGGCGCCGATGAGGGAGGCGAGCGCTCCGAGTTCCGGCAGAGCCAGGGCCGCTCGCCCGGTCGTGATCCGTCCGATTGCGCGGGCGGGGGTCCACACGAGGAGCCACAGGGCGAGGAACGGAAGCGCGAGGAGCGGCACCGCCTTGCACCAGTTGTAGAGCTGGGCGTAGCGCCGCCTGCGGAAAGAGGCGTCTTCATCGCAGGCATCGCCGCTCGATTCGCGCGACCCCTCGGGGGATCCCGACGCGGTGAGCGGGGAGGCGCCCGCGGGGTCGGCCGCCGCGTGCAGCGAGGCGCGGGCGTGGCGCACGCGCGCCCGAGGGGCCACGATCACGCGGTATCCCGCGAGGTGGAGGCGGCGCCCCATGTCGAGGCCGTCTCCGAAGGGACCGAGGGCGGGATCGAATCCACCGACGGCCTCGTAAGCGTCGGCGCGCAGGAGGAGCCCGGCAGTGCCGACCCCGAGAACGTCGCAGGTGCCGTCGTGCTGGCCCTGGTCGATGTCGCCTTCGCCGACGCGTTCGAGTCTGCGCGCGCTGGCGGTGGCGAAGATTCCCAGCTCGAGGAGTCGGCGCCCATCCCAGCTGAGCTGCTTGACACCGACGGCCGCGACGGTCTTTCCGACGGATGCCGCGCGGGTGAGTTCGCCGAGGCACTCGGGCTCGGGCGCGCAGTCGTCGTGGAGGATCCACCACCACTGGTGGGAGGCGAAGGCGCCGCCCTGGGACTGCGCCCGGCGAATGGCGTCGCCGAGGTTGCGTGCGCGCCCCACGCGAACGATGTCAGCACCCTCGGGAAGGCGTTCCGCGGGAAATGGCGTCACGTGCCGTCCTGCGACATCGACGACGGTCACGGAGTGAGGCGCCACCGTCTGCTCGTCGATGGCCCTCAGGACGGATTGGATGAGCGGTGAGTCTCCCCGAGTGACGAGGATCGCTCCGACCGTGCGCTGAAGGGAGCTCAACCGGCCATACGGCGCAGGCGCCGCCTCTCGCGTTCGGACATGCCACCCCAGATGCCGAAGCGCTCATCGTTGGCGAGGGCATACTCGAGGCACTCCTCGCGAACCTGGCAGGCCTGACACACGGCCTTCGCCTCGCGTGTCGAGCCGCCCTTTTCGGGGAAGAAGGCCTCGGGATCCGTTTGGGCGCACAGCGCGTGCTGCTGCCAGGCAAGAGGTCCGTCAATGCGCGCATACAGCGCCGCGTCGGCGTCCTCGGACCACTCGAGGGGTCCGTCACCGAAGATGCTCCACATCGCGAAGCCTCCTTATAACGAATCGATCAATACGAGAATTACACGCGTGTCGTTGTCGGAAGTCAAGCGCTTTCGCGATATTGAGACCTTTGCCGTTCCACTTGACCCAGCGGTAAAACAATGCAGTCCCCCACATACTTCACAGTTACTAGGTACTTGGTTGGTCTAGGACCTTCGATATACTTGAAAGCATGAAAGAGAATCCGGCAAAAACTATGACGAGCCTCACCGACTGCGTGGAGGTCGTTAACGGCTGGTCAGGCCCGACTCTCACGCAGTACGGGAACGAACGCGTCGAACTGGGTGGCCCCGTGGTCGCCCGATGGCTCGCGAAGATAGCAAACTACCTGACAAACGAGCTTGCCACCGACCTTTTCGGCTCGGATGAGATCACGCCCGCGCGGCTCTACACCTCCCTGCAACCGTGGCAGGACGTCCTGTGGCAGGTCGCCGCCCGGTCCTTATCGTGGGAGATGCTCGAGACGCGTCGCCCCCTCCCCGGGGACGTCTTCGTCTCGAATGATCTCGGGTCCGAGGCCGCGCATGCCCTCGAGGCCGGCGCGCACGTCTTAGCTCAACCGGCCGCCTACCTGTCGTTCTCGTGGGAGGGTCCGCTCGGCGGGGCCTTGGACGCTCTCGCGGAGATCGCGATGCAACCCGACGTTCTCGTCGTGGACACTCCCCCCATCCTGGACGCCGTCAGGGACGAGGCGCTGGCCGGGCTTCGCCAGCAGGGACCCATCGTGGGCAATCGCGTCGCGCTCCTATGGGACCAGCGCACGGGCGTGGGGCGGGTCCTGGACCAGTGGATGGCCGGCCGCTCCGTCATCATCATCGACCCGCGCACGACCCCGCCCGAGTCTCTGGCCCAGATCCTCCGCTCCGAGGCGGTTGACACAGGCCTGGTGGCGTATCGGCGCTAGCTACCAGACTCCCAGGACGCGCGCGGCGGCGAGCTTGATGCCCTCCACGCGGTCGCGCCTGATGTGTGGCCAGCGCATGCTAAAGCGCAGCCTCGCCGCCAGACCCTGATCCTCAAGCTCGCCGAGGATTGCCTCCAACTCGCGGCGTCGACGGGGTTCAAAAGTGCCCACCGCGAGGGCGGCACGCGCCGTCAGAATGAACTGCCTGCGATAGAAGCCGTTACGCAGCTTGGCCATGCGAGCATCGCGCGCCCCCGCACCAGAGTTTGCTCCCTGCACGTTGCCGCCGTGCTGGCGGTACTCCAGCGTCGGTTCCTCGCCGATCACCCACGGCAGGCCACGCGCGCGCGCGAGCGCGTACAGGTACCAGTCGTGAACGCCGATCTCGCTGTAGTCCAGGCGTGAGACCGCCTCGACGAGAGCCGCGTGAGCGTCGGGAGAGAAGAGGTAGGTCGACCCCGGTCCCGCGGCCTCAAACAGGAAGTCCCACGCGCGCTGCGGCTGAGATTTGCGAATGAGGCGACGCTCACCCACCGCCCCGCCCGGTAGGCTCTCGAAGGAGGTGACATTGGAGGAAACCACGCAGGCCCCTTCGGCGCGCATGAGAGCCAGCTGTCCGGAGAGTTTGTCCCGGTGCCACACGTCGTCCTGGTCCGTGAAGGCCACGTAGGAGCCGTCGGGAACGTGGGTGGTAAACAGGTGCAGGAAGTTACCCGTGACCCCCGGCCTGCCTTCGCGCTGGGGCACAACGGTGATGCGCGGGTCGGCGGCGGAGCGCGCGTCCAGGTGGGAGCGCGTCGAGTCCGTGGAAGCATCGTCGGATACGACCAGGGACACCTCCACACCGACCTGATCGAGGACAGAGTCGATCTGCTCGTCGAGCCACGCCCCGCCCTCGGCCATCCCGTTGTAGGTGGCCATGAGGACGGTGACGCGGGGACGAGGTCCACCCCCGTCTCGGCTCACCTCAGCCAACGACTCAGTGCCCCTCGGCGGCGTACTTGGCTTCGACGGCCTCCTTCAGGGGCGCCCACCAGGCCTCGTTGTCCGTGTACCAGGCGATCGTGTCGGCCAGGCCGTCACGGAAGTTGGTGAAGCGGGGCTCCCAGCCGAGCTCGGTCACGAGCTTGGAATTATCGATCGCGTAGCGCAGGTCGTGCCCGGGGCGATCGGTGACGTGGTCGAAGTCGTCCGCCGGGTAGCCCATGAGCTCGTTCAGGATCGCGACAACGTCGCGGTTGTTGGTCTCGCCGTTGGCGCCGATCAGGTAGGTCTCGCCGATCCGTCCGCGCATGAGGATCTCCCACACGGCCGTGTTGTGATCGCGCACGTGGATCCAGTCGCGCACATTCAGGCCGTCGCCGTACAGGCGCGGACGCACTCCGCGCAGGCGGTTGGTGATCATGCGAGGAATGAACTTCTCGATGTGCTGGTAGGGACCGTAGTTGTTGGAGCAGTTGGAGATCGTCGCCTCGACTCCGAAGGAACGCACCCACGCGCGCACCAGGAGATCCGACCCGGCCTTGGAGGAGGAGTAGGGCGAGGAGGGGTTGTAGGGGGTCGTGGGCGTGAACTTCGCCGGATCGTCCAGCTCGAGGTCACCGTAGACCTCGTCCGTGGAGATGTGGTGGAAGCGAACCTTGTAGCGACGCACGGCCTCAAGCAGGGTGAAGGTTCCCACCAGGTTCGTCTGAATGAACGGCGAGGGATCCAGGAGCGAGTTGTCGTTGTGGGATTCGGCGGCGAAGTGAACGACCGCGTCCGCGCCGCCAACCACGCCGTCGACCAGGTCCGCGTCGGCGACGTCGCCTTCAACGACGCTGAGGCGGGCCGCCTGATCGGCGGGGATGTCGGTGAGGGAGGCGCGGTTGCCCGCGTAGGTGAACTTGTCCAGAACGACGACGTCGACGTCCGGATGGTCCTCGAGGAGCGTGTGAACAAAGTTCGCTCCGATAAAGCCGGCGCCGCCGGTGACGACGATCTTCATGGGTCTTTCTCCTTCGTGTGCCCGCAGGCCTGTCGTGGTCGTGTCTCGTCGGGCGCACCCGCGCCCGATGCTGCCCCCATTATGCCGCAGATCGGCGCGCAGGCATTCGCTCACGCGCCATCTGGCATCGGAAGCCTCGCGTCGGCAGTCCGGGCGCCCCTCAGCCCTCGACTTCGATCGCGGAATCAAGAGCGACGGGCCCCGAGCCGATGCCATTGCCCTGCACGACGAGGTCCCACGCCCCGTCGCGCTGAGCGTAGGGCTGCCCGCCCGCGTCGTCGATGGAGACGTTCATCCGGTACATGCCCTCTCCCAGGGTCAGGGTGGGCACGGTGATCATCACCGTCGCGTCTCCGTCGATGGGCGGCAGCGTCACACCGGAGTTACGTGAGTTGTAGTAGTGGAGCTTTTGGCCCAGGTTCGTGTCCAAGGAGAAGGCCGTCACCCAGCCCTCGACGCGTTTGGAGGCGTGCAGATCCATGCGAATGCGAATGGTGTCCCCCGTGCGGGCGACGCGAAGCGGCGCCCCATCCTCGTCCACCATCGCGATGTCGCGGATCGAGATCGTGCCGCTCTCCTCCGTGTGGACGGGGGCGGCGAGGGCGTCGCGTTGGAATCCTTCGCGCAGAATGCGCACCGCGTCCGACGTCGATCCCTCGAAAACGAGCTTGCCGTGATCGAGAACCACTCCCCGCGTACACACGGACTCCACTTGTTCCGCCGAGTGGGAGACCAGGACGATGGCTCGTCCCTCGGTCTGGAACTCGTGGATCTTGTCCATGCACTTGCGTTGGAACGGCTCGTCGCCGACCGCCAGGACCTCGTCGACGAGGAGCACGTCCGGGTCGGAGTGGACGGCGACGGCGAAGGCCAGGCGCACATACATGCCCGAGGAATAGAACTTCACCTGAGTGTCGATAAACTGCTCGATACCCGAAAACGCGACGATCTCGTCGAAGCATGCCTCGGTTTCCGCCCGCGTCATGCCCAGGATCGAGGCGTTGAGGAAGACGTTCTCTCGCCCCGTCAGATCCTGGTGGAAGCCTGCACCCAGCTCGAGGAGGGCGGCCATGCGCCCGCGGGTCGTCACGCGACCGGAGGTGGGCCGAATGATGGATCCCATGATCTTGAGCAGCGTCGACTTGCCCGATCCGTTGTGCCCCATGAGGCCCACCGACTCATTCAGTCGCACATCAACGCTCACGGAGTCGAGGGCCCGAAACTCCTTGACCCGGCTGCCCGAGGAACGCAGGATACGATCCTTGACGGAGGTGTCCCTGTGCAGCTGAAAGACCTTGGAGACGTTGTCCACGCGGACGACTTCGGGCATTGACATTACAGCTCCTGAGCGAAGTTGCCCTCGAGGCGCGCAAAGATGCGGTGCGCCCCAAAGATAAGGAGAAGACCGACGATGGCCGCCACAGCGAGGCGAATCATCAGGTGCGAGGGATAGGGCTGATCCGCCCCCGCTGCCCACAGCGACTTCTGGAAGCCGAGGATCGCCAGCGTCACGGGATTACTGAGGTATATCTCGTGAATGACGGGGTAGCTCTGCGCCAGCGCCCGCTCCACGTAGCTGTAGGAGTAGACGATGGGCGATGCCCAAAAGGCCAGGAAGGTAATGACCTCGATCAGGTGCTGGATGTCGCGCATGTAGACGTTGAGCGCCGAGAGCAGCAGGGCGAAGAGCGTGGCGTAGATGACCAGCACGACCAGGCTCAGCGGCAGGTAGGCCAGCTGGGGCAGCGATGGTATCGCGCCGGTGACGACGATCGCGCCGAGCAGGATGACCAGCTGAATCGCGGAGTTGACCGCGGCGGTACCCAGGGTCGACAGCGGGAATATCTCGCGAGGGAGGTAGACCTTCTTGATGAGTCCGGAGTTCGCCACGATCGACCCTGTTCCGCCGGTGACCGCTTCGAGGAAGAAGCCCCAGGCCGTCAGGCCGGTGAAGACGAAGATCGCGAAGGAGGGGATTCCCCGGGCGGCACCCAGGAACTGGCCGATCACAATGAAGTAGATGAGGAGCTGTGAGAGCGGCTTGAACAACGACCACACGAACCCGAGGTTGGAGTCCTTGTAGCGAGCCTTGAGCTCACGGTTGACGAGCAGGCGCAGCAGCTCGCGACGATTCCACACGTCGGCGAACGCTCGCTTCGTCCCGTTCCACAGGCCGCTCTTGTCCCCCAGCTCGCGCAGGGGTTCGCCTTCGATGCGCGCAACCCGCTGGGCGAGCGACGTCGAAGGAGAACGTGGCGTGCTTTCAGTCATAACAACTCACTATATCCGACCGCTTAGTCAGGGACTCACTGGCCATATCGTTTCAGCGGGGAACGAACGCCCCTGCGCACGCCCCTCCACTTCTGGACGTGGTAGGCGGGGTTGAGGAAGAAGCCGCTGATCTTGCGGCGCCTACCGACCTCGCGGTCCCGCGCCAGGCGCAGCGCGTCCTTGAGAATGCCCGTGGTCACCATGCGGATCACGGTGGGGATCGAGGGCATGGCCACGTCGATGCCCACCTCGCGCAGCCCCTGCGTCTCCTCGAACATGCGATCGTCGTACTCGCTGACGGTCATCTCGTTCGAGTGCAGGACGGCGGCTCGCGGGGCGTAGGCCTTGATGTATCCGGCCGCGATGACATCCCTGCCCAGCAGCTGGTCCTCCGCGTAGGACACGTCGCGGTACGGCACCTCGCCGGTGAGCACGTCCTTGCGGGCGGCGGAGTTCACGTCGGAGTAGAAGGTGACGGCGTTGCGCACGCCCTCGTCCTGGATAAAGTCATCGTCGTAGAACAGCGTGGTGCCAAAACCCGGGCCGAAACCACCAAAGACGCCCTTAATTTCGTAGCGCAGCAGGGGGAAGGCATCGGGGCGAGGGATCTGCGAGCCCATGACGGCCACGATGCGCTCGGAGATCGCGAAGGGCGCGGTGATCTCGTGCAGCCAACGGTCCGAGGCGGGGGTCGCGTCGTGCGTCAGGTAGGCGACGATGCGACCCCTGGCCAGGTGAGCGCCGAGGTTGCGGGTCTTGCCGTGCCCGAACTCGCTGTTCGGGATCTGATGGAGGCGCACCGACGGGTACGTGGCGACGATGTCGAGGGTGGAGTCGGTGGAGCCGGAGTCAATGACGAGGATCTCGTAGGTCCCCTCGTATCGCTGATTGGTCAGCGAAGAGAGGATCTCGTCAATGTGCTGCTCGCCGTTGTACGTCAGGATGACGACGCTGACGTCCAGGGTCGCATCCTTGGCCTCGATGGGCGCGTTCTCAGTAGCCATGTGCTTGAATCTCCTGCCAGGTTTTCGCGATTCCCTGATCCAGGGTTGTCATCTCGAAGGGACCAAACTCCCTATTGACGCGATCGGTGTTCAAGACGGAACCGTGCACGTAGGTCGAGGGGGTGGGAACGTACTGGATCTCCGGGTCGGTCCCGGTGACTCGGCGGATGGAGGCGACGATGTCGTTCACGCTGGTTCCTCGTCCCGATCCAATGTTGTAGATCGAGCGGGTCGCCCCGCGCTCGATCATGGTGGAGACGATGGAGGCGAAGTCGCCCACGTAAATATAGTCGCGGAACATGCTGCCATCGCCCATGACCGTCAGGGCTTCTCCCCCCAGCACGTGGCGCAGGAAGATCGGAATGATGCCCTGCCTCTTGTGCGGGTTTTGCCTGGTTCCATAGGGATTGGAGATGCGCAGCGAGGTGGATTTGAGCGCGAACTTGCGGGCGAAGAAACGCATGTAGTTCTCGATGGTGAGCTTTCCGATCCCGTAGGGGGACACCGGCAGCGTGGGGTCGCCCTCGTGGTAGCTCACCTTGTCCTGATCACCGTAGATCGTGCCCCCGCTGGAGGCGAAGTACACGTGCTTGACCCCGGCATCCACGCATGCCTGGAAGAGGTCGATGCTTCCCTGGATGTTCGTGCGAACGTCCAGCGTGGGGTCGTTCTCCGCGGTGGCCGGGTCGGTCGTGGAGAGCATGTGCACGACGATGTCGACGCCCGTCACCGCGCGCGACACGTCGTCGTGATTGAGGAAGTTCCCGTCGAAGGCTTCGACGCCGGTAGCGCTCCAGTGAGTCCCGCTGCCGAACATGTCGAAGGCGCGGATCGACGTTCCCTCGTTGCGGGCGAGCGCGTCGACGAGATGCGAGCCGAGGAATCCGTTTCCTCCGACGACCAGGATCTTAGGCATGCATGGCCTCCTCGAAGTCGGCAACGAAGCGCCTGCCCGAATCCGCCCAGCTGAGCGATTCGACCGAGGCCGCAGCCCTGCGCGACGCCTCGACTTGGTCGTCGGCGTCGACGATGCGGATGAGCTCAGCCGCGAGCGCCCCGGGGGACAGCGGCACGTAGTCAATGTTGGGGTTGTCGGCCACGAGGCGGTTGTTGGGCCCGTCGTTGACGACCGGTATCGTCCCGCAGGACAGCAGTTCCAGCGGCAGGAGAGACAGGTTGGTGAGCGACATGACGAGGGCCGCGGCGCACCTGTTGTACAGCGGCGACAGCTCCTCGAGTTTCATCGCCCCGTGATTGACGTAGTCGAAGGGCACCTTCCAGTCCGACACGTCCCATCCGGCCATGTGGATGCGGATGTCGGGGCGACGCTTCTTCACGTCGGCTAGGACCATGCACCCCAGCTCGAAGCCGCGGCGCATCGTGACCGGCCGAGCGTAGAAGAAGATGTCCTTGCGGCGCTGGTCGTTCGTGCGCTGATACAGCGACAGGTCCGAGGCGAAGTCGAAGGGATGGGTCGTCATCCCGTACTCGTCGTGGAGCTTCTTGGCCAGCCACCTGCCGGCGGTGAATGCTTCGAAGCCGAAGCGGTAGGTGTTCTCGGCGAGCTGATTCTCCGACCCCACGGGGTAGAAGGAGGGCTCAAAGTCCTGGACGAAGTAGTAGCGCCGCGCGCGGGAGCGGTCCAGGTATGCGGGGTAGGCGGTTTCCCACCCCGTGGCGAAGATGGCGTCCACGTCCTCACCCACCCCGACGGCGGGGTCGTAGAGGGCGTAGCTCGCCTTCAGGGTCGGGTATGCGCTGGAACGCTCGATCATCTCGCGCACGCGATCGGCGTCCACGGGAATCTTCTGGGACCAGTACAGGAAGATCTTGACCCGGTGTCCGGCGGCCTCCAGGTAGGACAGGAAACGGAAGATGTTCTGATGCCCGCCGGAGGATTCTCCCGGAGGGGACATGATCCAGGCCGTCGTGTAGGGCCCCTCGCCGACGGTGCGGGGGTTGGTCCTCCAGTGGGGTTCGCTTGCCCAGTCCAGCGCTGCGGCGTCGGAGAACTTCACGAGCATTCCGAGGGGAATCTTGCCCTTGCCTTTGCCCTTGCCGGAGTTTGCGATCTGGTTGCCCATTCCCTGCAGGAGTCGGGCGGTGGTCATCCGCACCCCGTTGCGCCTGAGGTAGGAGGTGCCCTTCGCGACCTTACGCACCAGAGGATTCGTCTGTGTCATGGACGCAAGTCTAGCGGCTAACGGAACCATACTCGGATGGGGGTGCCCTCCGAGGTGCCCGGCACCGCTGTCTCTTTACTCACGTTCCCGCCCTCGCCGAGCCTTAGACGAGTGGGCGTTCTCACTGGCGCAGCTGGTGCGTGCGGCGCTCCTTCTGCGCAGCGCTCCCGGGAGCGCCGCCAGGCCCTGGGCGATGCCGCGCGCCGCCGGGCCGGAAAAGCCCGCGCTCGCCGCTCGCCCGAGGGACCTGACGAGCGCCCGGGCGAGCACACCCCACGGCGCGTGCTCGGCGGCGACGATCAGGCGATTGCGGGCATTCACCCGCATGAACATCGGCGAGTGCGCGTCCGAGGAGGCGGCGTGCTCGTGATCGGCGATGGCGCGAGAGGCGAATCGCACCCGGTAGCCGGCCTCGCGGAGCTTGTAGGACAGGTCCGTGTCCTCGTAGTACATGAACAGATCCGTGCGGATTCCTCCGACTGCTTCCCACGCGTCGCGCCGGATCGCACACGCACCCCCGCACACGCCAAACACGTCGGGGGATGCGCTCAGGCGCGAGGCCGGCGTGAGCCAGTCGCGGTCCTGGCCGTTGCCCGAGGCGTCCACCACGTTCCCCGTCGAGTTCACCAGGACGATCCCTTCCCCGGTATCGGCCTCGGCCTCGCTGAGGCGAACCCAGCGCTGTCCGTCGGGCCCGACAAGGGCCTCGCCGTCCCCCGCGAGCGCGGGCCGATAGCGCCCCGCCAGGAGAAGGAGCGCGGTCGTGGCGCCCACGTCGGGGTCGCACAGCGGCGCGAGGAGGGCGTCGAGGAACCCGTCGCGGGCGGTGGCGTCGTTGTTGAGCAGGACGAGGGCATCCTCGGTCATCGCCTGCGCTCCCGCCATGACCCCGGCCCCGAATCCGCCGTTCTCTCGCGCGTCCACGACCTCGATCTGCCCGTGCTGGGCGGCGCCACCCCGGGGGCTGCGTGTTCCCACGAGCGCCAGGAGGCCAGGCACCTCGGCGCGCATGGCGGCGAGGGAGCCGTCTGCCGAGCCGTTGTCGACGAGGACGAGCCGATCTCCCGGCGCGAGCTGGACGGCGACGGAGCGCGCAGCTCTCAGGGTCAGGGGCGCGTTCTTCCAGTTGACGAGAACGACGCGTGCGCTCGGCCTGGCGAGAGCGGGGGGCACACACGCGGCCGCCTTGACGGGGGTCTCATCTCCGCGCGCGTGACTCATCGGGTACCCGCCAGCGATTCGTAGAGCAGGGCGTGGGCCGCGGCGGACGCTTCCCACGTGAAGTCCCTGGCGCGCCTGAGTCCGGCTGCGGCCAGGCGTTGATGCTCGGGTCCCGCGGCCGCCTCGAGGGCAACGGCGAGCGCGGAAGCGCTGGTTGCGGGCACCAGCAGGCCGGCGTCATCCCCGGTGATCTCCGCCATGCACGTATCGGCGCTCGTGACGACGGGGGTTCCGTGGGCCATGGCTTCGAGGACCGGCAGGCCGAAGCCCTCCCAGATGGAGGGGAAGGTGAAGACTCGGGCCCCGGCGTAGGCGCACGCCAGATCGGTATCGTCCAAACGCCCGAGGACGTGGACGCGGGTGGAGGGCAGGTCAACCTCGGTGGGGTCCTGCCCCCATCCGGCGGGTCCAACGAGAACGAGGTCCAGCTCCGAGGTCGGGGCCAGGGCGCGGTAGGCCTGTAGAAGGGTGGGCAGGTTCTTGCGCGGTTCGCGGGTGCCCACCCACAGGATGTACGGGCGCGTCAGGCCGTTGCGCGAGCGGAAGGCATCGACCTGCTCGCCCGTGACCGGCGTGTGTGTCAGGCCGTGGGGAATCACCGTGATGATGTCCTCCTCGATCCCGGCCTCGATGCAATCCTCGGCCGTGGCGCGCGAGGGGACGACGACGGCGTCGGCGCAGCACCTGGTTGTCGCGAGGGCGCGGCGGAAGTAGGCGGCGCCGTGGGCGGTGAAGTGGCTCGCCTCGCGCAGGAAGGCAACGTCGTGGACGGTGACGACGAGCGGAAGAGAAGTGGGAGGAATCGCCCAGGTTGTCGCGTGGACAACGCGGGCTCCGCCCGGCGAGCCCACCCCCAGCATCCGGTCCACGCTCGGCCAGGTCAGCCGGTCCCACGCGGCGTACAGGGCGCGGCGCGGCAGGAAAGAGGTACGCACGGGAATCGTGAGGCCAACCTGCTCGGCGGAAGGTGCTCGCCCCCCGTGGCGAGCGGCAACACCCACGGGATTGATCCCCTCGGCGGCCAGGCGCGAGGCGAGCTCAACGATGTAGCGCCCCGACCCTCCGGGCACGCTCTGCCACATTTGTTCCACTACCATTCCGACGCGCAGGCTCATGCCCTCACAATAGTGGACGCGGCAGCCTCGATGGATATCGCGCACGCATCATGTCCTACAATAGGGAGGATTCGTTGCCGCGACCCGGGGGACCCTCATGCCCACCTTCCTCTCCTCCCCAATCCGTGTCCTGATGGACGCCACCGCGATTCCCGCAAACCTTGGGGGTGTCGGCCGCTACGTCGATGACCTCGTGCCCGAACTGGAGCGGCAGGGCGTCGATCTCACGATGGCGGTTCAGGAACGCGACGCGGAGCACTTCGCAACGCGCCTGCCCTCCGCCCGCATCATTCCCATCTCCCCGCGCTTCCAGTCACGCCCGGCACGCATGGCGTGGGAACAGACGGGGCTCGCCTCCCTCATCCGCAAGGTGCGCCCCGACGTCCTTCATTCCCCCCACTACACCTCCCCGCAGTTCCCGGGCGTTCCGGTCGTCATCACCTTGCACGACGCGACGTTCTTCTCCCACCCGCAGGCCCATTCTCGCCTCAAGCAGCGTTTCTTCACGTCTGCGATCCGCCGCGCCATTCGTCGCGCGTCCGCGCTCGTGGTCCCCTCGGAGGCGACACGCGACGAGACGATCAAGTACGCGGGAGGGGACGCCTCCCAGTTCTACGTCGCCTACCACGGTGTGGACCGCGACATCTTCCACCCGGTGGACGACGCGGAGCGCGAGCGCGTCAAGGCCAGCCTCGGGCTCGATGGCCGCGACTACATCGGCTTCCTGGGCACTCTCGAGCCCCGCAAGAACGTGCCGAACCTGGTGCGCGGCTGGGTGCAGGCCGTGTGGGATCGGCCACAACCCCCCGCCCTCGTGTTGGCCGGAGGAAAGGGCTGGGATGAGGACATCGAGCCGGCGCTGGCCTCGGTTCCCTCCCACCTGACGGTCCTGCGGCCCGGCTACCTGCCCCTGACGGACCTGCCAGGATTCCTCTCGGGCTGCCTCGTCCTGGCCTACCCCTCGATCGCGGAGGGCTTCGGCCTGCCCGTTCTCGAGGCGATGAGCTGTGGGGCCGCAACGCTCACCACCCGCCTCACCTCCCTGCCGGAGGTCGGCGGAGACGCCGTTGAGTACTGCGACACGGACCCCCAGTCGATCGCGCTGGCGCTCAGCGCGCTGCTGGACGCACCCTCTCGGCGCGACGAGCTGAGCCGGGCCGCCATCGAGCGCTCGGGCGAGTTCACGTGGGAGCGCGCCGCCCGCGTCCACGTGCAGGCCTACCGCGCCGCCGTCTCCTGATCCCCGCACCGATAGCACGAGGAAGCAACCCCATGGCCACCGCCCAAAACTCCAGCAACGACACCGAGGGACGCCGCGCCCCCGCCACACGCCTCCCGCTGACTCGCCGTCACTGGAACATCCTGGGCGTCATCGCCCTTCTCGCCTCCGTATTCGCCCTGGGCGTCGCGTGGGCCGTTTCCTCGCCGGTGGGCGGCTCCCCCGATGACGACTACCACCTGGCCTCCATCTGGTGTACTCCCCCACTCTCCGAATCGGGATGCGAGACGGGCTACACGGAGGAAGACACCTATGGTCCGGTGGTTCCCGAGACGATCGCGTCGAACCGCGTCGCGTGCTACGCGTTCCACGGGGAGAGTTCGGCCGCCTGCGTCTACAACCTGTCGGACGAGCGCACGGCCGTCACCGACCGGTGGGACGACGGAAACTACCCGTGGGGCTACTACCAGTTCCACCACCACTTCATCGCCCACGACACTCATCGCGCAGCCCTGACGATGCGCATCATCAACTGGGGCATTGCCGTCCTGCTGCTGGGGGGTATCGCAGCGCTCATGCCCTCGTTCCTGCGTCGAGGCTACGTTGTGGCGATGGCGGCGGCGTGGACGCCGATGGGCATCTACTTCATCGCGTCGAACAACCCCTCATCGTGGGCATTTTCCGGGGTCCTCGCCTTCGCCGCGGGACTGTGGTCGGCCGCCAACTCCGAGGGCTGGCGCCGCTGGAGTCTCATGGGAGGGGCCGCAATCGGCGCCCTCCTGGCGTGCACGTCGCGCGCGGACGCGGCCTTCTTCCTCTTCGTCGTCTCGGCTGCCCTGATCTTCGCGGTGCGCTGGCGCCGCGATCGCTGGCCCGAGGGTGTGCTCGCCCTGCTCGCCTCGATCATTGGAATCCTCATCATGAGATCGACGAGCGTCGCGTCCAACACCCTCGTGTCGACGGACACGCCGAACATGTCTGCCATTCAGGCGCTTGCGGCGAACCTGCACGCGCTCCCCCAGTTCTTCGCAGGCTTCTACGGCTACCGCTGGGGGCCGGGATGGATGGACGTGCCCTACGACGGCTTCGTGTCGACGATCGGCCTCCTGATTGCCGGCGCCATCATCATTGCGGGGGTTCGTTCGTGGTCGTGGCGTAAGGCAATGACATCCCTGATGCTGGCTGGAGCGATGGCGGGGGTTCCGATCCTCCTGGGTGTCCTCCAGCGCTTCAACAACGTCATCTCCTACCAGCCGCGCTACATGATGCCCCTGCTGGCGGTCCTCTTCTTCTTCATGCTCACGATGGATCGGCGCGAGCGCACGATCACGCGCCCCCAGGTCGGCATGCTCGCAGTGTTCCTGGGAACGCTCAACTTCTACGCCATCTTTACGCTCCTGCTGCGCTACACGCACGGCAGCGCCTCGTCCAACACCCTGAACCTCAGCAAAGAGGCATCGTGGTGGTGGGAAAGCGCCCCCATCGGGCCCAGCGCGGTGTGCCTGATAGCCTCCTTCGCCTTCATCGTGGCCCTGACGATTGCGCTGCTTCTCACACGCGAGGAAGTGAGCGATTCGGCCTCGCCGCGCGACTAGAGGCAAGGCCTGGGAAGCGGTGGAGTGGGATAAACCCCTCATGTTCACAGTTTGAGGATTGAGTGCTAAGCTCGAACGCGCAGTCAGCATTTCACCTAGTGAACGAAAGGGAGGCCATGGCATCCTGCACCATCGGTTCCCTCACCGAACCTCAGTTCAACATCCTGTCCACGCTCCTGAAGGAGGAGCGCCCCCTCACCCAGCGCGCCCTCTCCGAGGTCACCGGGATGAGCCTGGGCCGCGTCAACACGGCGACCCGCGAGTGCGAGGCCCTGGGCTACATTGACGACCGCGCCCTGACCCCCGCTGGCCGCGAGGCCCTCGAACCCTACCGGGTCACCGGCGCCGTCATCATGGCCGCCGGCATATCCTCGCGTTTCGCGCCCATCAGCTACGAGCGCCCCAAGGGTACGCTCAAGGTGCGCGGGGAGATCCTGGTGGAGCGCCAGATCCGCCAGCTTCACGAGGCCGGAATCACCAACGTCACGATGGTTGTGGGCTACAAGAAGGAGTACTTCTTCTACCTCGGAAAGAAGTACGGGGTGAACATCGTCGTCAATCGCGAGTACGCCACCCGCAACAACAACGGCTCCCTGTGGCTGGTGCGAGACATCCTGGACAACACCTACGTGTGTTCCTCCGACGACTACTTCACAACGAACCCGTTCGAACCCTACGTGTACAAGGCCTATTACTCGGCCAACTACGTGGAGGGTCCCACGCCCGAGTGGTGCCTCAAGGTCGGTCCCTCCGACCGGATTACGGGCGCGAGCATCGGCGGCGCGGACGCGTGGGTCATGCTCGGCCACGTCTACTTCGACCGCGCGTTCTCCGCTCAGTTCCGCACCGTGTTGGAGAGCGTCTACGACCGGCCGGAGACCGCGGCCAAGCTCTGGGAGGCCATCTACCTCGACCACATCAAGTCCTTCGACATGGTGATTCGCCGCTACCCGGACGGAGTCATCCACGAGTTTGACTCCGTCGACGAGCTTCGCAGCTTCGACCCGCTGTTCATGGAGAACGTGGACTCGGAGGTCTTCGATCACATCGTGCAAACGCTCGGCTGCGCGAAGTCCGATATCCGCGACTTCTATCCGCTCAAACAGGGCATCACGAACCTGTCGTGCCACTTCGCGGTGGGCGACGCGCAGTACGTGTACCGTCATCCGGGCATTGGGACCGAGAAGATCGTGGACCGCAGCGCCGAGTTCGCCGCCCTGCGACTGGCCGCCGAGCTGGGCATTGACGACACCTTCGTCGCCGGAGACCCGCAGGCGGGCTGGAAGATCTCTCGCTTCATCACCGACGTTCGCAACTTGGATGTGACGAGCGAGAAGGAGCTTCGCGCGGCGATGGAGATGGATCGGGCGCTCCACTGCTCGGGGCGCATCCTCAAGAGGTCCTTCGATTTCATCACCGAGGCCAACCGTTACGAGAACATTCTGCGCCAGTTCGGGCCGATCGACGTACCCGGATACCGCGAGCTGCGCGAGAAGGTCGCGCGCCTGAAGGCGTTTGCCGACGCCGACGGCTTCGAGGTGGTCCCCTCCCACAATGACTTCTTCCCGCCCAACTTCCTCGTGTCCACGGACGGAGCGATCAGCCTCATCGACTGGGAGTACGCCGGCATGTCCGACGTGGCCGCAGACTTTGGAACGATGGTCGTGTGCACGCCGGAGATGAACGGCGAGCGCGCACGCGCCGCCCTGGAGTTCTACCTCGGGCACGCACCGAGCGAGCGCGAGGAGAGGCACTTCTTCTCCTACGAGGTCTTCGCGGGCTGGTGCTGGTACGTGTGGGCGCTCGTCAAGGAGGCCGAGGGCGACGACGTGGGCGAATGGCTCTATACCTACTATTCGCACGCGACGCGCACCCTCGATTCGCTGCTCGCCTCCTACGAGGCGTGTGCGCAGCACGCTCAGGAGAACACGCAGGGCGGTGAGCTGGCATGAGGAAGGAGAGTGGAGGCAAGCGCTACGGAATCTTCTCGGGTGCCCTGTGGGGTCTGGACACGGTGGTGTTGGCGATCGCTCTGGCGATGACACCTTTCGCGTCCTTCGAGCAGTCGGCCCTGGCCGGAGCGGTCCTGCACGATGTGGCGTGTGCCGTCATCCTGCTGGTCTACATGGCAATTCGCGGACGCCTGCGGGACAGCGCGAAGGCGCTGCGCAGCCGCGCGGGACGGGCCGTGGTCGCCGCGGCGCTGCTGGGCGGACCGATCGGCATGAGCGGCTACCTGATCGCGATCGACAACATCGGCCCCGGGCCGACGGCCATCATCTCCACGTTCTACCCGGCCCTGGGCACGCTGCTGGCGTTCGTCCTCCTCAAGGAGTCCATGGCGGCCCGCCAGATCGTGGCCCTGCTGGTCGCGTTGGCGGCGATCGTGGCAACCGGGTGGACGGCCACCACCGACGCCGTCGAGGGCGGCAACGCCGTTCTCGGAGTCGCGGGAGCGTTGGCGTGCGTGGTCGGATGGGGATCGGAGGCCGTGATCCTGACCTGGGGGATGCGCGACGACACCGTGGACAACGAGGTGGCGTTGCAGATCCGCGAGACGACCTCGGCGGCGGTCTATCTCTTCATCGTCGCACCCATCGCGGGAGTCTTTGGCTTCACGCTGCACTCCCTCGCCCATCTCTCGGCCGGTGTCGCGGTCCTCGCGGGCCTGGCGGGTACTGCCTCGTACCTGTTCTACTACAAGGCGCTGTCCGCGATCGGGGCGTCGCGCGGCATGGCGCTCAACATCTCGTATTCGGCGTGGGCGGTCATCTTCGCTCTCGTGCTGCAGGGGACGGTGCCCACCGCATTCCAGATCCTGTGCTGCGCGGTGATTCTCGTCGGCACGGTTCTGGCGGCAACCCCCTCGTGGGGTGATCTCCTTCCCAGGCGCACTGGGACGGAAAGCCGTAATCAGGCGTGAGACAATGGCTGGTGGGCGCGCATGCGCCCACCAGCTTTCCACAAGTGGAGGACTTATGGCGACACCCCGGAGTGACCTGGCCAAGGTGCACAAGCTTCTGACGTTGATCCTGGCGGAACTGGACCGTGTCTGCGGGCTCATCGGGGTGTCATACGCGGTCTACGGGGGAACCGCCATCGGGGCGATTCGCCACGGGGGTTTCATTCCCTGGGACGACGACATTGACGTGATGATGACGCGCGCCGACTACGAGCGTTTTCTCGCCGAGGCGCCCAAGCACATGGATGAGCGTTTCCGTCTGGATAACACTCGCACGTGCGAGGACTTTCCGTTCATGTTCACGAAGATGGTGATCCCCGGGACCCTCCTCGTCCCGGAAGCGGCCCGCGAGTCGGCCTATCGGATGCCCTTCTTCGTCGACATTCTTCCCCTCGACGAGATCCCCGCCGACGAGAAGGCCTTCCGCGCAATGTCTCGCGCGTCCTGGTGGTGGGGACGCCTGCTGTTCCTGCAGGGCACCGCTCGCCCCTACCTCATCAATCCGCCGACGTGGAAGAAGGCACTCATCTACTCGGCGACGACCGTTGCGCACCTGGGACTCAAGGCACTGCGCGCAACCCCGCGTAGCCTGCAGGCCCGCTGGGAGCGTGCCGTCCGCCGCTACGAGGGCGCGGGAACGGGGGTGTACGCGGACTTCACGATGCGCGACCCCCAGAATTGGATCGTGCGCGAGGAGGAGTTTTTCCCCACTCGGCGGGTCCCCTTCGAGGACATCACCGTGATGATCCAGCACGACTACGATGCCCTGCTGCGCCGGGGCTACGGCGACTACATGCAGTTGCCGCCGCCGGACAAGCGCTACAACCACGCTCCGGCCGTCGTTGATTTCGGCCCCTACGAGTCCATCCTCTAAGCCATCCACCCACTGTTGATCGGACACACATGAGCGAAGCTGATCCCGCAACCCTGGCAGCCATTCAGCGCGTTACCAAGCGGTGCTTGGCCGAGATCGACCGCGTCTGTACTCTCCTGGACATTCGCTACGTCGCCTACGGCGGAACGGCGATCGGAGCGGTACGCCATCAGGGCTTTATCCCGTGGGACGACGACGGGGACGTGTGTATGCCCCGCCCGGACTACGAGCGTTTCATTGCCGAGGCCCCCGCCGTCCTGCGAGATGAGTTCTTCATCGCGTCCCCCGCCTCTCACTCGGACTTCCCGATTAGCTTCGGGGTGCTGGGCTTGAAGGGGTCGGAGTTCATCTCCAAGGTGGCCAAGGATCGGCCCTTCCGCATGCCGATCAGTGTCGATTTGTTCGTCCTGGACGAGATCGCCGAGGATCCGGCTCGTTTCCGCGCACAGTTGCGTGGCACGTGGCTGTGGGCCAGGCTCATGTTCCTTCGTTCGATTCCGTGCCCGCCGACGGGTCTACCGACGCCTGCTCGTCAGCTCGCGGCGATTGCGATGGCCTGCGCCCACTGGGGGATGCGCGCGCTGCGCGTGAACGAGGCGTCCCTGTATCGCCGCTGGCTGCGTGCCGCTCTCAAGGGCCGCGACAACCCCGTCAAGGCTGCGGATGGGACGACGCTGTACGGCGACTTCTCAACGCGCGATCCGCGCCGCTGGAGCGCTTCGGAGGCCGAGCTTTTCCCCGCGCGCGTCGTTCCCTTTGACGACATCACTCTTCGCATTCCGGCCGCCTACGACGTCGTCTTGACGCGGGGATACGGCGACTACATGCGCGTCCCCGACCCGCGCGATCGCGTGACCCACGAGCCGTATCGCATCGTTTTTGGCCCCAACGATCCCGGCCTCGACGCTGCGACCGAGGGCGGCGACCTGTGAGCGAGAAGGACACCACGGCCTCGTCTATTCCCTCGGATAGCGGCGACGCGCAGGTCGAGGCCACCGGGGAGGCCCTTGAGTCGCGCGGTCAGCTGGGCCGGGACTACCTGTGGAACACGGCGGCCTCCCTGATGTCGAGTCTCGCCGTGGTCATCATGGGCGTGGCGATCGTGCGCTCGGGCGCCACGGATTCCTTCGCCCGCGCCCAGTACGGGCTGTTCACGCTGGCTCTGGCGATCGGCCAGCAGTATCAGACGGTGGGCCTGTACGAGGTGCGCACCTTCCACGTGACCGACGTGCGGCGCCGCTTCGACTTCGGCACCTACCTGTCGACGCGCCTGCTGACCTGTCTGGTCATGGTCGGCCTCATCGCTTACCACTCGTGGACCGCCTCGACGAAGGAGCCCTACCCCGCTTTTACGGTGATCGCCGCGATGGCGCTCCTGCGGATCTTCGACGCCTTCGAAGACGTGTACTACTCCGAGTTCCAGCGCTCGGGCCGCCTTGACATCGCGGGAAAGGCCTGTTTCGCGCGCATATTTACAACCACGTTCCTATGGTCGGGCCTGTACTGGTTCACCCAGGATTTGCTGACCTCGACGCTCATCACCTTCGCAGTCACCTGCGTGGTCCTCATCGTGGCCTACGGGCTACCCGCTCGGGGCGTCTTCCCACTCCTTCCCTCCCTGAACGTGCGGGGCGTCGCGGGAATCCTGTGGGAGTGCCTGCCTCTCTTCGTCGCCGCGTTCCTCAACCAGTACCTGGCGAACGCGCCACGCTTCGCGATTCATGCGGCGCTCGGCGACGAGGAGCTGGGTGTCTTCGCGATCATCTACATGCCCGCGGTGGCGATCAACATGCTCTCGCTCTTCGTGTTCCGCCCGCTGCTCACGCGCATGGCGCTGCGCTGGACCGAGGGGAAGCGAGGCGAGTTCTTCTCGATCGTGCGCAGGGGCCTCCTGACGACGGCCGGCGCCTTCGCCATCGTCGCCGCGGTCACCTATATGATCGGCCCTCCCCTCCTGACCCTCGTGTTCGGCACGGACGTGTCGGGATACGTAGGCGAGCTAATGGTGCTCGTCCTGGCAGGCGCACTCAACGCGGCCAGCGTCATCCTCTACTACGCCCTGGCGACGATGCGCCGCCTGCGGGCGGTCCTAGCGGTCTTCGTGGCGGCTGGCGCCACCGCATACCTGCTCGCTCCAGCGCTCACACGCTCCCTGGCCATGATGGGCGCGTCACTGGCGTATGCCGCCACCATGGGTTTGCTCGCCCTCCTCTTCGCTCTTGTCATGCTGATCCCCGCCCGCAACGCGCCCACCGGCGCCCAGCCCACTACCGACTGAAGGATTCCCTATGCGCATCGCGTTCGTCGTGAACAGCTACCCCCCGCGCCTGGGTGGGTTAGAGTCCCACATCTACCACCTGTCGGTGTCCCTGGCTCAGCTGGGGCATCGGGTGTTCGTCCTGACCATCTCCGATGAGCCCGGCCATCGCACAGAGGAGACGGTCGATGTTCGCACGGACCGCGCTCACCTTCCCATCGCCGACGTCATTAGCTTCCCCTCCGCCGGGGCGACCCGTCGAATCGCGCGTTTCCTGGCGCGTGAGCACATCGATATCGTCAGTGTTCACACGCGTTTCTTCCCGATGAGCTTCGTCGGGGTCCGTGCGGCCCGTAAGGCGGGGCTTCCGGTCATTCATACCGAGCACGGCTCGGGTTTCGTCGCGGCCTCGTCCCCCGTGATCGCTGCGGCCTCGCGCGTCGTTGACGTGACGATGGGACGCTACGTGCTGCGACACGCCGACCGCGTCCTCGGGGTCTCCGAGCAGGCCGCGGACTTTGCCTCGCGGCTGGGCGGGGTGCGCGCCGATGTCTTCTACAACGCGATCACGCCTCCGTCGCCCCATCCCGAGCCCATCGCGGATCGCCACCGCCACCTGGTGTTCGTCGGGCGCATGGTGCCCGGCAAGGGCTGGGACACGTTTATCGAGGCCGTGGCGCGCCTGAGCGCGGAGGGAGTCGAGGTCACCGGGGAGCTGTTGGGCGCGGGCGCAGACCTTGAGGCGGCCCGTGCTCTCATCGTTGATCGCAACCTGGCCGATCGACTCTGCGCTCCGGGGCGGGTGAGCGCGCAGGAGGTGCGTTCGCGTCTCGCCGGGGCGACCCTCGTCAATCCGACGGTTCTGTCCGAGGGATTCCAGACGACGCTGCTCGAGGCGCTCGCCGAGCGAGGCCGGGTCGTCACCTTCACGGTACCGGGGGCGAGGCTCTTGGCGGAGCAGGGGCACCCGGTGGTGATCACCGAGGAGAGGAACCTGGAGTCGCTGGTCGACTCCCTGCGTTCCTACCTGCGCGAGCCGGCGCCTCTGGCGCAGCCGGACCTTATCGACGCGTGGACGTGGCCCGTGCGGGCGCGCGAGTATGCGTGCATCGCCTCGACGCTACTGTCCGAGAAGAACGCTGCTCGCAACGCCGGTAGTGACGCCTCCCCGCGAGGCTGAGCCGCGGATCATCGCCGCGCGGCGAGCGCGATAGCACAGCCCAAGACTTACTGACATATCTGGGCATTTGTCCATTCCTCACGCCACTTGTTTTTATCTGAACAATTAACCCGTCGGCTGAATAGGATTGTTGCGTCGGAAGGAACGTGCCGGACAGGCTCGCCCCCCTTCCCTTCACAAGGCCGTGTGGGTCCGCACGGCCTTGGTCTGCGTCTCCCGCACACGTTGACGATCACCATCCGGCCCGTTCGCACCGAGCAGGCCTCTTCCGCCGCCCCCATCGCCAGTTTTCGCGTGCGCGATGACCGTCGTCTTCGCGGCCGCCATCCTCGGTCCGTGCAGGTCCCTGAGCGCGAGGAACGCCTCGACGTCGCGCCCCCCCCGTGAGGCCAGCCAGGAGGGCGACTCGGGCAAGGAGGGACGCGACAACCAGGAGGGTGAGGGAGCACGCAACGAGGGCGAGGGCGGGTAGGAGGGGGCCGGGGTGAGCACAAGCCCGAGGACGATTCCGACTCCCCCTCCGACGCCGAGAAGGCAGTGGGCGCGGGGAACGAGGCGAGCGGCCCCGACGGCGACGTTCGTCGGGCTTCCTCCGAGAAACTTTCCAAAGGTTTCGACATCCTCGAGGTGGGCGCCGACCTGGAGTGGAAAGATGTCGACGCCGGAGCGCCCCATTGTCAGGATGTCTGCGTAGTGCTGATCCAGGGACATGCCAGCTCCTTCCTCTTCGTTGGGGTATGTCGAGCCCGACGTTCCAAGGATGCACTATCGGCGGACAATCGTCAATCTTTGTCCATACAATAGGCTCAGCGCGTCGCACCCGCGAACGATGCCAACGCTGATACTATGTAACCCTATTAAATTTACCGAAACCCCTGTGTCAGGATACGAAGGTCTCATCATGCCCCGATCGTCAACTACCACAGCACACACCCCCTACGTCCCCGACATCACGCTCGACCGCTCCTCCCCGATCCCCCTGTACTTCCAGATCTCCGAGCCCATTGCGCAGCTCATCAACTCCGGGACTCTCCCGGCCAACACTCGCCTCGAGGACGAACTCTCCATGGTCGCCCGCCTGCACGTCTCGCGGCCGACCGCCCGCCAGGCATTGCAGCGACTCGTGGATCGCGGCTTCCTGACGCGTCGGCGCGGGGTCGGAACGATCGTCTCCCCGCGCCACGTCCATCGCCCCATGGAGCTCTCCTCCCTCATGCGAGACCTCGTGGAGGCCGGACACAAGGTACACACGACAATCCAGCGCTACGAGGCGCGCCCGGCTAGCGCCCAGGAGGCCGACACGCTGGGCATCGACGAGGGAACGCTCATCGTTCACATTGAGCGCACGCGCTTTGCCAACGACGAACCCATCGCCGTTCTCACCAACTCCATCCCCTCCGACATCGCACCATCGATGCAGGAACTCGAGTCGGGTTCGCTCTACGACCTGATGCGCGAGCGTGGCGTCACGCTCGCCTCGGCGCGCCAGGTGATTGGCGCCCGCAGCGCCACAACCAAGGAGGCCAAGCTCCTGTCCGAACACCGCGGCGCCGCCCTGCTCACCACCCAGCGCACGACCTACGATCCCTCGGGTCGCATCGTTGAATACGGCGACCACATCTACCGGGCTTCACGCTACTCCTTCGAGGCCAATCTCTTCGCCCAGTAGCCGTGCGCCATATTGACACTTTGCCCTAACAAACTGTTGGCAGGGTGAAGGACACTTCGTAGACTTGGGGGCGACGAAGATACGCCGCAAGCAATCACAAAGGAGTGCTTCCTGCCATGTCCATCGAATACACCCCTGGCCCCCTCCTGGACGCCGCCCGCAACACGCCCACAGCCCTGTGGAACGACTCCTCGGACCCCACCGAGCTGGCTCAATCCATCTCCTATGGCGGCGTCGGCGCTACCTGCACCCCAACCATCGCCTTCACCTGCATCAACCAGCGTCGCGACGTCTGGCTGCCCCGAATCGCGCAGCTCGCCGAGGAGATGCCCCAGGCCAGCGAGTCCGAGATCGGCTGGCAGGCCGTTCGCTAGCTCTCCCTGGAGGCCGCCAAGCTCCTCGAGCCGATCTTCGAGCGAGAGAACGGACGTAACGGCCGCCTGTCCATGCAGACCGACCCGCGCCTGGCCCGCAGCGCCACGGCACTGGCCGACCAGGCCGAGGAGTTCTCCAGCCCGGCCCCGAACATCATCGTGAAGATCCCCGCCACCTCGGTTGGCGTGGAGGCCATCGAGGAGGCGACCTACCGGGGAGTCTCCGTCAACGTCACGGTGTCATTCTCGGTCCCCCAGGCCGTCGTGACCGGTGAGGCCATCGAGCGTGGCCTCAAACGCCGCGAGGCCGAGGGCAAGGACGTGTCGACGATGGGACCGATCGTCGCCCTCATGGTGGGTCGCCTCGACGACTGGATGAAGGACGTCGCCAAGCGCGACCGTCTGTTCATCGACCCCGGCCACCTGGAGTGGGCGGGCGTGGCCGCCTTCAAGCGCGCCTATCAGGAATTCAACAGGCGAGGCCTGCGTGCCCGCATGCTCTCCGCGGCATTCCGCAACGTCATGCACTGGTCGGAGTTCGTCGGCGGCGACGTCGTGGTCTCCCCGCCCTTCAAGTGGGCCAAGCTCATCAACGACTCGGGCTACAAGATGGAGGAGCGCATGGATATCCCCGTGCGCGACGACATCATGGACACCCTGCTCTCCATTCCCGAGTTCGTCCGCGCCTACGAGCCCGATGGCATGGCTCGAGACGAGTTCGACACCTTCGGCGCCACGGTCAAGACGCTGCGCGGCTTCCTGCAGGCTGACGCTGACCTGGACGCGCTGGTGCGCGACGTCATCATGCCCGCTCCGTGACCTCGTCGGTGACCCCGCGCTCCTCCGGGGCCGCCGACGCCCCCATTCACATCACCCCTTGCAATTGTCAGAAAGAAGCAATGATGCTCAATATCGCCGTCATCGGCGCCGGCCGGATCGGCCACGTTCACGCCAAGACCATCGCCTCCCACCCGGGGGCAGCGCTCACCCTCGTCGCAGATCCCTTCGGCGACGCCGCCGAGAAACTTGCCTCCCTGCACGGAGTGCGCTTCACGACCGATGTCGACTCGGTCTTTGCCGACGAAGGGGTTGACGCCGTCGTCATCGGCTCGCCCACGCCCCTGCACATCCCCCATCTGCTGGCCGCCGCGAAGGCGGGCAAGGCTGTGCTGTGCGAGAAGCCGATCGCGCTCGACATGAAGGACGTGGAGGCCCAACGCGCGCAGCTCGACGCAGTCTCCGTTCCCGTCATGTTCGGCTTCAATCGTCGTTTCGACCCCTCGTTTGCGGCCCTGCACAGCCAGCTTGAGGCCGGCCGGATCGGAGACCTGGAGAACCTTCTCATCATCTCGCGGGATCCCTGCGCCCCTCCGGCGGAGTACGTGAAGGTCTCCGGCGGCATCTTCCCCGACATGACGATTCACGACTTCGACATGGCGCGCTTCTTCCTGGGCGACATCGTTGAGGTGCACGCCTATGGACAGAACTTCAACGAGGAGATCAAGGCAGTCGGCGACTTCGACGCCGCCGTGGTCACCCTGAAGAACTCCGCGGGCGTCGTCGCCACCATCATCAACAACCGCCAGTGCTCAGCAGGCTACGATCAGCGACTCGAGGCCCAGGGGTCGACGGGCACCCTCAACGCGGACAGCATCCGAGCCACGACCGTGCGCCTGTCCAACGCCGAGGCCACCGACTCGATGGAGCCCTACCTGGACTTCTTCCTGCAGCGCAACGCGGATGCCTATCGCATCGAGCTGACGGAGTTCATTGACGCGGTGGCCAACGGGACCACTCCTCCGACCTCGATCGAGGACGCGATCGAGGCGCTGCGCCTGGCCGAGGCCGCCACGGAGTCGGCCCGCGCAGGCGAGCCCGTCTCGCTCACCTAGCCGCCTGTGCGCCGATTCCGGCAGGGGGCAGAGCTTCCCACCGATATCGGCGCGCGTCTCCCTCGCTGAGGAGGAGACGCGCACGAGCGCCTATCACTCCCTTCTCTGCGCCCTGGCCGGGCCAGGCCCCTGCCCCGCTCCGTGACACGTTTCCGCTCACTCGCTCACCATCCGTGCGAAGGACTGGCAACACAACCAGTGACACACCTTTGTCTAGACAATGAGACACCTTTCGATAGAATAGATGCACCGGCGCATCTTGCCGAGGACTAGCACCGCGACTCATAGGAGAGCTGCAATGACTCACGTCTACGCTCCCGCAACCGCAATCGTCGACCCGAACGGTATCGCCTGGGGCATGCACCTATCGCGTGGCGCAATGATGACATTCCCGAGGTCGGCGAATGGAACACGATCGACGTCATGTTCGATGACCTGGCCGAGGCCGGCTTCGCCGGCACCGAGGTTGCCGGCTGGTATCCCTCGAAGGAGGAGACGAAGGAGAAGGCCGACGCCGCGGGCCTGAAGATCGTTGCCCAGTGGTTCTCCAGCTTCATCGTCCGCGACGGCGTCGACGCGGTCATCCCCGATTTCCGCACCACCTGTGAGTACCTGCAGTTTCTGGGGGCGACCCGCGTCGTCGTCTCCGAGCAGACCGGCTCGGTGCAGGGCGTGCGCGACATCTGCATCTTCGACAACAAGCCCGTCCTGAAGGACGAGGAGTGGCCGGTCCTGGCGCAGGGCCTCAACAAGCTCGGCGAGATCGCCCACGAGTACGGCCTCGATCTGGTCTACCACCACCTGGGTACCGACATCCAGACCAAGGACGAGACCCTTCGCCTGCTCGAGCTGACCGATTCGGACAAGGTCTCGCTGCTCTTCGACACGGGCCACGCATTCGTGGGCGACGGCGATGTCATGGGCCTGCTGCACGGGGCGATCGACCGCATCAAGCACGTGCACTTCAAGGACGTGCGCCCCGCGAAGATGGAGGAGTCCCACGAGGCCAAGCGATCCTTCCTCGACTCCTTCCTCGCCGACATGTTCACGGTTCCCGGCGACGGAACGATCGACTTCACGGAGCCCTACGCCTTCCTCGTCGAGCACGGCTACCGGGGCTGGATCCTGGTCGAGGCCGAGCAGGATCCGACGATCGCTCCCCCGCTCGAGTACGCGCGCATCGCGCGCGACTACGTCAAGGGAACCCTGCTGGGTCAGTGAGCCCCGTCGCGCGATTCCTCGGATTCCCGCGCGAAACAGGAAAGGTGCGGAAGCGACATTCTCGGTGCGCTGACGGGACTGGCCAAAACCGCAATCCCCGGCCTGGCCTCGCGTTTTTCGGAGAGCGGGTTCCTAGGGACCACGGCGTGGTTCTTCTTCACGGTGAACGTCATCAAGGCCCCCGTCACCATCGGCATGGGACTGCTGCACCTCGAGCATCTGCCGCTCATCGGAGCGCTTGCTCCCGTGGTGCTGGCATGCGCGTGGGCGGGGCGCCGCCTGGCTGCCCGCATTCCCCAACGCGTCTTCGCCCCCTCGCCATCGCGGCGACGGTGCCGCTGCTGGCGTCATAGAAGCTACCAACGTAGGCTTTCGCCCGTGTCAGCTGATTCACTGATGCTGCGCAAGCAGAGCTAGAGCGTGAGTCTCATTCCTTCATGCTCAAGCATCTTAAAGGGATTGAGACACTCCACTCCAAATTCGCTGCACGCGTCGGGTATCTTGATCCGCCTCTTGGATGCCGGCGCCGACTTTTCGTGCGTGACGACCACCCATCCGCAAGCCATTGCGTGCGCGACGATCCAGGAGTCCGCGACCCGGAGAAACTCATTGACGGCTCGCTACTCATGGCTGCTCATTGCCCACGTGGAGACCTTTTGATAGCAGGAGACGACGCGCGAGTCGGGAGCAACGAAGTGTTGCTTATTCAGCTTCGCCCATGCCTTGAGAGGATCATCCTCGCTCGCGCCGTCTAGTTCGTCGTACACCGACTTGATACTCACGGCGTGGCACGAGTCGAAGAGCTGAACCAGGAAATCCCAGTACCCGGGTGCCAGATCGAACGTATAGTATGCGTTCGCCGCATCAATGAAGATGTTCGTGTCCAGGACATACATCGGTCACACCACCTGGAGGTGTTTCGCCAGCTTGTCGAACACGTCCCTCTTGTGGGTGCCGATCATACGGAAACTCTCCGTGAATCCCGTACGCCCCTCCAAGGTGGATGTGATGACCGCGGTCGCAAATGAACGCCCAAGACGCGCGGTGAGGGTGTTGTAGTAGTTACCGCCACCACTACTGGCATGAGATTTATCCGTGCCATAGTCAGCGTGCACGGCATCCAATACCCGGCGGTACTTCTGCTCCCCAATTTGCCCGGCGCTACGCATCCGGTGAAGTGCGACCTCGGCGGAAACGCCGAACCTTCGCGCGGCCTGACGATAATCCTGGACAGATTCTGCACCGTTGAAAGCATCAAGCGCTTCATCAGGCAGAAGCGTAAGAGCGGCAACCTTGTTGCACCATGCTTCCTCGCCACTGCCCCCCAGCGTATTATCTCCTCCTGAAAGCGCACTATGCCCTAGCAGCAAGTGCGCAAACTCGTGAACAAGCGTGAAGTTTTGAGCACTGTATGGTTCTCGGGCGAGATTGACGAAAATCAGCGGGGCAATGTCATCGTAAAGGCTAAAGCCACGAAACTCGTCCGTAGATAGAGGCCGTTGAGTATTCGCTCCAACGATTCCGCTCATCATAACCAACACGCCTGCATCTTCGAGCACACTCACAAGACGACGACGCCACTGATCCGGTGCCTTCGCTTCCAATAGTTCAAGCTGCAGGAGACTACGCACATCCCGAGCAACACGGCGGGGATCAGCGTCCCCATTCACGCTGCCCAAGAATGGAAGCTTCTCGGCCCCCTGTTCAAGAGCGTAATCATGATACCAATCCTGGAACTGCTGATAACGGTCGATGGTGTCGAGAAGGTTCCCGGAGGGACGCTCGATGACGGCACTCTCACGGGTGCGCATGTCGGCGATGGGCAGCGTCTCATCAGGAGGTTCAGGCATGATGAGCGCACCGAGGGACGTGTGGGTGAAGACCGCGAACTTCTCAAGGTCGCGGAGGGTAGGCTGGAGACTTCCATCCATCCAGTCCCCAAGGTGCGGGAACTTCGTCAGTGCTTCCTCGTAGGTACGCTCAGAACGCTGGAGGGCCCACGACAGCACTGACTGACTGACAGCCACGCGCGCGCTCATAGCGTCCCTCCTCCCGGGCACGTATCGATGACCTCATCGTACAGTGAGCTCCTGTCGTTTCCATCTCCTTGGGGCACTTCCCATGCGATATCACCCCATCGGAACAAGAGTCTCCGACTATGCGCTAGCCGTCGCGACGACGATCGTGGCGACGGTGCCGCTGCTGGTGTGGACAGGGTGTGGGTGCGAGCATTGCCCGCACCCACACCCTCGCGTTAGGACCGAGGGGCGTCAACGACGACGGGGAAGGAATCCCCACGCGCGTCGCACGGCGGCCGCTCCCCCGCCCGCAGGGTCAGCCGTCCCACGAGCACGCCGCGCCGGGCGTCAGAGCCTTCGCGTCCTTGAGGAACTGCTCCGTCGTGTAGGAGGTCGTGGGCTCGCTCAGCCCGGCCTTTTCGAACATCTCGCGGTTGTAGTACAGGACGTCCGGCTCGGCGTCGTAGGGCAGTGCCAGGACCTTGCCGTCCACCGTCATCCCCTGCATCATCGCAGCGTTATAGTCGGAGGCGTGGATTCCAGCGGCTTCCATGTAGGAGTCGAGAGGCTCGAGAAGTCCGGAAAGTTCCTGTGCGCGAGCGGCCTGCGTGGTGAGGATACAGGGCGCGTCGGATCCCACCATGCGCGTCTTGACCTTGGTCCAGTAGTCGTTGAAGGACGGACCGTCGAAGGTCAGGGTGAAGTTCGGGTCCTTCTCCTTGGCGGCGTCCACGAAGGACTGCCACTGGGCGCGGTCGTTCTCCGTGGACACCCACGTGTACATCTGGTGGACCCGGTCGCCGCCGGAGCCACCCGCCGAGGATCCGCCCGAACCGCAGGCGCCTGCGAGTAGCGCACCCGTGGGGCAGTCCAATATGTGCCGTCTCTCGTCATTGAAATTGACAGGACAACTGTACCAGCGTATCCCCGGGACCAACAAGCGGAAGGTCACGCACTGAAGGAGGCCCAACGCGCGCCCTCGCCCGTGTCAGGCGGCCCATTCGCGCAGGTGAGAGCCGTGATGGCCGATCCACAAAAGGCCTGTCAATCGTCCATGACCCGCAAGACTCACTCGGGGGCATCTCCTCCCCCGGGGGACGTCTCTGCCCTCCCCAGCGCGCCTCGCAGCGCCTCGTCCAGCGGCGCGGCACCACCGAGGGCGTCTTCCAGCTCGTCAAGCGAGAAGTGGGAGGGACCCGCCAGGAAAGCGACCATCGCCCCCACCTCCTCTGGGCCCACCCCCGTGCGGGCCGCCCATGCGCGCCGGTACAGGCGCAGCTGGGTGACGAAGTAGGCGATCTTGTCGGGCTTCGTCGCCGCGGTGATCGGCGCCCCGCTCTTCCAATCGACCACCAGGAAACGCGGCCCCTGCTCGCCCACTCGCTCAAAGACGGCGTCGATGCGCCCCTGGACGGAGACGCCGCCCACCTCCACGGAGAAGGCCTCCTCGATCGCGACCGCCCGATAGCCCGCGAGGCGCGTGGCGACAAACGCGCGGAAGTTCGCGCGGAGTCGGTCGAGGCGGCCGCGTTCCCCCTCCGTCAGCAGGGCCTCGTCCGCGCCGTCCCCGCCCGCCAACGCGGCGTCCTCGCCGGTGGCAAGCTCGAAGGCCTCGGAGGCGGGATCCGCGGAGGCCAGGTGAAGTTCTCGCTCCACCCACGCATGGAACACGGTGCCGAGCGCGGACAAGGAGCTGGGCCTGGACGGCATGGGGCGACGCATGTCGCGCGCAAACTCCTCGCCATCGTGGAGGAGCGCCGAGACGGAGGTTGCGGGGACCCTCTCGGCCCACAGGTCCACGACCGGGGTCTCGAGCCCCAGGTGATATTCCTCGATCAGGGCAACCGTGTCCCTCACCGCGGGGTCGTCGCCCAGCTCGGCCAGGGCCTCGTACACGTCGTGGTCCCCGGCCAGGGCTCGGATCTGCGCCTCCACGGCCGCGGCCGCACCAGCCACCAGTCGACGCGAGGGACCCGGTTCCTCCGGGAAGGTCGCCGAGGCCGCCGCGGCGCAACTCTGAGCGATCTCCTCGTCGTCGGGCTGCGGGGCGATCAGGCACGCCCCCGCCCCGGACACCGACTCGACCCCCAGGCCTCGCCAGTCCCCCCTGGCCCACACGCCGCGGTCATCGACGCGCGTCAGCGAATCATCGACCAGGTCCGGTTCCTGACCGAAAAGCTCGTCGCGTGCCTCCATCAGGTAGCGCGACGGCTGCCTCATCGCCGAACCCATCCGATAGATCCAGGAACCCACCAGGAGCTGGGCGCTACGCGCCCGAGTCATCGCCACGTACGCCAGGCGTCGCTCCTCGCGCTCTGCGTGCACGCCCAGGGCGCGACCGTAGTGTCCCTTCATCCACTTGGAGTACGCGGCGGAAGGCTTGGCCTCGCCCTCCACATCCAACGCGAAGGGCGGCAGGTCGGCGCGGTCCCCGCGCAGCGGGTGAGGCAACGCGCTCGCATCCGTCAGCCACGCGGAGTCGATCGGCGGCTCGTCCAGCCACGACACCGTCTTGCGCTTGTCGTGCGACGGGAAGACGCCGTCGCTCAAACCGAAGACGACGACGCAATCCCACTCGAGTCCCTTGGAGGCGTGGACCGTCATGATCTGCACGGCGCGCGGATCGGGTTCCCCCAGGGGTGCCTCGAGCCCGTCCTCGCGCTCGTCCGCCATGCGCAGGTAGGCGAGGAATGATCCCAGCGACGCTCCCGGCGTGTCCCTCTCGTAGGCGGCGGCCACCGAGATGAACTCATCCAATGCGGCGCGCCCACCCATCGACAGAGGATCGGCGATGACGTCGTCGAGGGTTCCCATGATGCGGATCGCGCGTTCCACCTGTTCCACGACGGTGCGCCCCACCCCCTCGCGCACGGCCCGCAGCCGCTCGCCCAGCAGGCGAACACGGCGCACCGCCTCCTCGCTGATCGCCGGACGTCCCTCGGCCGACCAGCCCGGCTGCGGGGGAGCATCCACCGCGTCGAGGAGGACCGCCTGGTGGGCGCTCGCGCCCTCCGCCCGAGCAAGGACGCGCGCCCAATCGCCCAGCGCCATCAGGTCCGCGGCCCCCAGGTCGATGCCCGCCAGGAGGCGCGCCAGCCACGGGGACGCACCCACGTCGTGGGCCAGCTCCAGCGCGGCGCGCACGTCTTGGACCGCCCCCTGGTCGAGCAGACCCCCCAGGCCCACGATCTCCGTGGGGATTCCCCCGTCCCGCAGCGCCGCGTCCACGTAGGCAAAGTCCTTGCGTCGCCTGCACAGCACGGCGACCGTGCGCCGCTTGCCGCCCTCGCCGGCCCGCGAGCGCATGCGCTGCACGAAGTCGACGACCACCCCCAGCGCGTCCTCGTAGGCGGGGGCGTAGGCGACCTCGACGCGTCCGTCTCCCGCTCCTCCGCGTGCCACCAGGATGGGCGACTGGGCGTTGAGCGCACGCTTGCCCTCCTGATAGGCGGCGACCTCGCGTAGGGGCGCGGCCACGCGGTTCGCGGCGTCCAGGATCGCCCGGTCGTTGCGCCACGCGGTGGACAGGGTGAGGGTCTGCTCCGGCGTGGCCGGGGCGGAGCAGAAGCGTTCGAGGAAGGACTCAAGGGACGAGGCCGAGGCCCCCCGCCACCCGTAGATCGCCTGATTCGGGTCGCCGACCGCGGTGACCGCGTGGTCGCCAAAGAGCATGGAGAGCAGGTCCATCTGGATGACGGACGTGTCCTGGAACTCGTCGAGCAGGACGGCGCGGAACTCCTCGCGCAGCGCCTCGCGGACCACCGGCGCCTCGCGGACGATGCGCGTGGCCAGGACCAGCTGGTCGGAAAAGTCCAGGAATCCCAGGTCCCGTTTGCGCTGCTGGTAGGCCTCGATGGGGCCGAGGAAGGCGATGCGACGACGGTTGGCGCGCAGGAGCCGCCTCGCGTCCTCGTTCGTGTCGCCCACCTGTTCCAGCTCGCGGCCAAACTCTTCGAGTGCCTCCCGGGCGCTGGAGACCGTGTAACCGTGCTCGGCGATCTCCCCGGCCAGGTGAAGGATCTGGGAGACGGCGCCCAGGGGCGTGAGTTCCTCATCGAGGTCGCTTGGCCACGCCTCGACGATCTGAAGCATCATGTCCAGCGCTCCGGCCTCGGAGAGCATCGAGAAGTCGGGGTCGATGCCGATGCGCATCCCGTGCTCGGAGACGATGCGTTCGGCGAAGGAGTTGTAGGTCAGGGACACCGGGTCCGCGTCCAGGCGCTCGCGCAGGTGAGGCATCGCCTCCGCGAGGAGGCGGATGCGCGCCCGCAGTCGGTCCCCCAGTTCCCCCGCCGCCTTGCGCGTGAAGGTCAGGCCCAGGATCGAGGCCGGCGTGAGGTCCGGGTGATTGGCCAGGAGCCACAGGACCCTCATCGACATGGTCTCCGTCTTGCCCGACCCGGCGCCCGCGACCACCAGGAGGGGACGGCGCGGGGATTCCACCACGCGCACCTGCTCGGGCGTCGGGGTCTTCGAGCGGTCAACGATCGCCTGGATCTGGGTGGCGCTCACGCTCATCGCGCTCTCCTGTTCCACGTCATTCCACCACCTTGCGGCCTCGCTCGCGTGCCGGGCACAGCCGGTCGAAGGAGCAGTATCGGCAGGCCTCCTGCGAGGGCCGTGCCTGGAAGTAGGGGCCGCGGGCGCCGAGAGCCACCTCGCGCACGCAATCGAGCCACTTCTCCAGTTCTTGCCCGCGCAGCGGTGGCTGATCCAGGATCTGCGGCTTCGCGCCGCCGAGCAGGGCGATGCGCGCGCCCGCGACCGATCGTCCCGAGGCGATGAGGGCCATCTGGTACGCGGCGAGCTGGGGGTTGTCTCGCACGCTCGCCTTCGTGTAGCCGCCCTTGCCGGTCTTCAGGTCCGTGACGCGCACGCCCTCGTCGACGTGCTCGAGGCGGTCCATTCGGCCGCGGATGGTCACGCCCTCGACCGTGGCCTCCACCGTCTCTTCGACGTCGACGTCTCCGGGGACACCCACGACGTAGCTGGCCAGGTTGTCGACGATCGCGTGTGCGCGCCTGTCGGCGACGCGGCCCGCCCACGTGTCCAGGTTGTAGCCCAGCTCGTCGATGCGAGCCTCGAGGGCCTCGGTCAGTTCCTCCGCGGTGCCGTGCGGGTTCTCCTCGGCGACCGCGTGCACGAGGGTTCCCAGGCTTGCCGCCGCGTTGGCCGTGCCTTCGGCCCCCACCGTCGTGAGGAACCACCTGAGGGGGCACACCAGCGCGCGTTCGAATTGCGAGGGGGACAGCACGATGTCGCCCCGGTAGTCCCGGGCGCAGGTGGGAGTTCCGCCCGCGCCCAGCCAGCGGTGCGGCTGAGCCGAGGCGATGCCCTCGCGCGCCAGCAGGGCCAGGAGGGTGGCCGCCAGGTCGGCGTCCGCCGGGTCGTCGGGGGCTGCCGCGCGCGCACGCAGGTCGGCGATGTGTCCGGACAGTGACAGGGGCGCGTCCACCGGATCCACGGGTACCAGGTCACCGACGCGGGGAGTGTCCGCCAGGCGAGCCACCAGGTCGAAGAAGACGGAGGGTGCGGCGTCCTCCGCGCGCACGGCACCGGCGTGGACGACGCGCCGAGCCCTCGTCACGGCCGCGACGAAGAGCCGGTACTCGTCATCAAGCACCGCGGCGCGAGCGGCCCGCACGGAATCGATGAGTTCTTCGCGGCCGTCCTCCCCCACACTGGTTCGTCCCGCGCCCGCGTCCGCCAGCAGGTCTGCGCGCAGGATCCGGTCGCGCAGCCGCAGGTTTGGCCACGCCCCGTCCTGCAGGCCGGCGAGGACGACGACCTCCCAGTGGCGGCCCATCGCCTGGGCGGGGGTGAGGACCTCGACGCCCGCGGGCCGCACGCCCACGCGTGAGATCGTGTCGATGGGGACCGTGCCCGAGGCCAATTCGGCGGCGAATTGCGCCGCACTTGTGGCGGGGTTGCGCTGCTGCCACACGTCGGCGACGCGCAGGAGAGCGACGACGGCGTCCAGCTGGTCGTCGTACCACCCCGAGGACTCGTCCGACGCGATCGCTCGGGAGCGCCACTCGTCCGCGACGCCGGCGGCCTCCCACAGCTCCCACAGGCGTTCCTGCGGGCGGTCGCTGCCGTTCATTCCCAGGTCCCACAGGCGCGAGGCGACCTCGAGTGGCCGCGCGAGCGCGCTTGCGGCGCGGGCGCGCTTGCCTCCGGCACGCTCGGCCTCCTCGATGGTGGGGCGCCAGGTGCGCGGGTCGGCCACGAGGTCGGCCGACGTCAGCGGGATCGGCGCCACCGGGTCGCCGTCCTCCTCGGCCGCCTGGGTGCGCGCGGCGTTCAGGCGGCGCAGCAGGCGGCGCGTGGCCAGGGGGTCGGCGCGAACGAGGGGCGAAGGCAGGAGGCGCTCGGCCAGCTCGCGGCGGGCGGCCTCGTCCGTGCCCGTGGAGCCCGTCGGCACCGTGATGAGGTCGAGGAGGAGGCGCGTCGTGGGCTGACTGGCGAAGTCGAAGGCCCGCCCGCCGCCGGCCAGGGGAACGCCGCCGCGCGCCAGGTAGCGGCGCGTCTCGGCGACCATGGATGCGCTGCGCACGATGACGGCCTGGTCCGCGAAGTCGATGCCGTCGTGCAGGTGGTGGGACCGCAGCGCGCGAGCGATGAGGGCGCCCATCTGCGAGGGCGTTGCCCCCAGGTGCGTCACCAGGCCTCCCCGGGGCGCGTCGTCGCCGACCCGGGCGTTGCGGCGGGCAGGCGAGCCGGATTGGGTGATGCGCGAGCATGCCTGCCGGGCGAGCTCGCGCACAGGCGCGGACATCGCGTACACCTGGCCGAGTTCACGGATGTCCACGCGAAGGAGGGAGGCGAGGCGGCGGTCAAGGTGCGGCTCGCCGCCCCGGTACCCGGCGACCGCGACGTCCGCGTCGGAGAAGGCAACGATCCGAGCCCCCTTCTCGCGGCACGCCGCGAGAAGGGTCAGCGTCGAGGGCGTACAGTCCTGGAGATCGTCGACGACGACGAGGTCGGGCACCGGACAGGGCGCCTGCACCCCGCGCGTGGGGGCCTCGCTCTGCCAGAAGCGGATCAGGTCGGCGGCGAGGGACTGGATGCGCGACAGGTCCACGCGCAGGGTCCCCGAGTATTCCGGGCTGCGCTGGGGGCCCTCTTCGAGGGCGGCAACGATGGCGCCCGCGGCCTCCCATTCGGGCCTGCAGAACCTGCCCCCCGCCTCGGCCAGCGAGGCCGCGTTCATCCCGGCCTCCCCCGCGCGGGCGACCAGGTTTCGCAGCTCCGCGCGGAAGGCGGGCATGGCGCGCATCTGGGGGCCGATCTCACTCGGCCAGGGAGCGTCCACGGTCTCGAGAAGCTGGGCGAGCATCTGGTCCTGGGAGGATCCCGTCACCAGCTCGACCCCGTCAAGGGGAACGGCGCGCTGGGTGCGCCAGGTGGCCACCACCTGGTAGGCGAAGGAGGCGGGGGTGCGGCAGGGGCGCACCGCGTCGGGCGCGAGGGCCTGCGCGCGGGGGGTGAGCAGGTCGGCGCGAGCGCGGTCGGGGGTGAGGATCACGGCCGAGCGTCCCGCGGCGTTCTCCGCCTCGAATGCCGCGAGCGCGCACGTGCTGCGCCCCGAGGAGGGGGCGCCCCGGGCGACGACGTCGCCGACCCGCGAGGCGCGAAGGACCTCCGCCTGCTGGGGGTTCAGCTCGGGCAGCCGCCACCACGAGGCGGGGCGCGCACGCAACCTGACCTTGATTTCGCTCATGACGCAATACTGGCAGACACCGCTGGCATCTGTGACACATATGATGGTGGTGACGGCTTTTTCCAGCAAGGAGCATTCATGGAGATTTTCATCGGGATTCGTGACAACACCCGCCAGCTCGCCCTCGACGTTGACATGAGCGAGAGCGAACTCGTGTCGAAGGTCAACGAGGCGCTCGCCTCAGCCAACGGCCTCCTCGACCTCACCGGCTCCAAGGGGCAGCGTCTCCTCGTTCCCACCCGCGCCCTGGGCTACGTACAGATCGCCAGCAAGAACGAGCGCCGCGTCGGTTTCGCGATCGGCTGACCCCGAGGGGCGACGAGGCCGGGAGAAAGTCCTCGCAGCCGCCCGGCACCGGCCTGACGCTCGTACGCGCGAGGCCGCCGCCACGCGGGGCCGAAGCTAGGCCTTGAGGTGGATGTCGCGCATGCGCTCCCCGTGGCGCGCGATCACGTACTCCGTGATCGCGTCCGCGTTCTCCGGGGTGGCTGCCAGCGTCGGGTAGGTGAACAGCGTTGCCCGCACCAGACCGAGGGCCTCGCCGGCGACGCGCCGACCCCACAGGGACAGGCGAGCCGCGAGCTGCGGGTCCTCCTCGATTCGCGGCCCGAGGTGCGCGCGCACCCAGTGTCCCTGCTCGAAGGGCCACACGTCCTCCATGCCCTCGAAGAGCTTGTGTGTCTGGGCGACGCGCAGCATCATGTCTCCGAGCATGCCGCGCGTAATGAAGGTCTTGACGCTGCGCTCGGCGAAGGTCGTGGGGCGCGTGCGCGCGTCCAGGTCATCGTAGGTTCGAGAGAAGACCTCGGCGGCGGCCATCAGGTCGAATCCGCGGTGCTGGCTCCACACCTCAAGCTGGCGATACAGGGCGTAGCACTGGGCGGACATGCGGGCGTGTTCGACGTGGGCCTCGAAGGACGGTGCCTGCTCGCCGTCCTTGGCCAGGCGAGTCATGAACGCCAGCGAGGAATAGGCGAGAATACCGACGACGTCGGCGTCTTCGGCGGGAACGGGAACGTAGTCGTGTGCCATGACTCCAGCATAGTGCCTGACGGCGCCGCGTGAGCCTCATTCCGCCCCCGCAAGCACCCCCGACACGGCCGCTCTGTGATCATCCCCTCCCCCGCTATTGCGGTCGGCACGGTTACACTGAACAGCGACCAATCAAAGACCGGTCGCATTCTTGACTCTTCACACGGAGGCGCGGACGTGCATCCCCGCGCCAGGCAATGCGCGATCGGCACCGACCCCAACCCCGGAAGAGCCCGGGAGACAAGGTAGATCGTGACCAACACGAGCAACGAGGCCACCGCGCCCACCCCCAGCAACGACGCAACCGACCAGGCCACCGGCCCCCAGGTGCCCGCCGACGCCTCGCCCGTCGAGTACTCGGCGGGGGTCGTGCGCCTGGGCAACATCCACCCCGAGGCCCCGGCGCAGGAGGAAGCCACCCCCGACATTACCGACAAGGGTGACGAGGACCTGGACAAGAAGTCTTTCGCCGACTTTGGCGTCACCGACCCCATCGTTGACGCGCTCGAGGATAAGGGAATCACGCACCCCTTCCCGATTCAGGCGCTGACCCTGGGGCCCGCGCTGGATCGCCACGACATCATCGGCCAGGCCAAGACGGGCACCGGCAAGACTCTCGGCTTCGGCATCCCGGTCCTGGAGGATGTCATCGCTCCCGACGAGGAGGGCTACGAGGACCTGCTCAACCCGAACAAGCCCCAGGCCCTCATCATCCTGCCGACACGCGAGCTCACCAAGCAGGTCGCTCAGGACCTGCGCGACGCCGCGAAGTACCTGTCCACCCGCATCGTGGAGATCTACGGCGGCGTCGCCTTCGAACCCCAGATCGAGGCTCTCACGCGCGGGGCCGACATCGTCGTGGGTACTCCCGGGCGCCTCATCGACCTGCTGCGCAAGGGGCACCTGCACCTGTCCGGCGTCGAGACGGTCGTCCTCGACGAGGCCGACGAGATGCTGGACCTGGGCTTCCTGCCCGACGTGGAGACGCTGCTCGGCCGGGTGCCCGAGAACCGCCACACCATGCTGTTTTCCGCGACGATGCCCGGACCGGTGGTCGCCCTGGCGCGCCGCTTCATGGTTCACCCCACGCACATTCGCGCGCAGGATCCGGACGATCAGAATCAGACCGTGAACACGGTCAAGCAGGTCATCTACCGGGTTCACGCCATGAACAAGGTGGAGGTCGTGGCCCGCATCCTGCAGGCCGAGGGGCGTGGCCGCACCGTGATCTTCTGCCGCACCAAGCGCACGGCGGCCCGCCTGGGCGAGGATCTGACGGCCCGCGGCTTCGCGGTGGGCGCGCTGCACGGGGACCTGGGGCAGGGCGCACGCGAGCAGGCGCTGCGCGCGTTCCGCAAGGGCAAGGTGGATGTCCTGGTTGCCACGGACGTGGCCGCACGAGGCATCGACGTCGACGACGTCACCCACGTCATCAACTACCAGTGCCCCGAGGACGAGAAGATCTACATTCACCGCATCGGGCGCACGGGTCGCGCCGGGAATTCGGGGACGGCGGTGACGTTCGTGGATTGGGACGACACACCGCGCTGGTCGCTCATCTCCAAGGCCCTGGGCCTGGGCGTGCCGGATCCGCTCGAGACGTACCACACCTCCCCTCACCTGTTCACCGACCTGGATATTCCGGAGGGCACGACGGGGCGTCTCCCGCGCGCCAAGCGCACGCGCGCCGGCCTGGATGCGGAGGTCTTGGAGGACCTGGGCGGTTCGTCTCCTCGCCGCGAGGGTCGAGGCCGCGGCGGCCGTTCGGGCTCGCGTGGTGGCCGCGGTCGTTCCGCTCGCAGCGGCGATTCCGGTCGTTCTTCGCGCGGCTCGCGGGCGCGCGGATCCCAGGATGGGGATCGCACGCTCAACGCCGGTAAGGGTGGCCGCTCGGATCGCGGGACGAGGGGCCGCGGGCGCGGCGAGCACTCGCCGCGCCCGGGCTCGGCCGATTCCACTGCGGCTGGTTCTACTTCTGAGCGCACACCCCGCGCCCGCAAGCGCATTCGCCGCCGCAAGGGCGGCGAGTGAGGCGCTCGCTCTGCGGGGCTGGCTACGGGGCGGGCTGCGGGGCGACGCGTTAGTCCCCTGCCCCGCCCCTGCTGCGCAAGTTAACCCACCTAGTGGAACGTGGGCGGCGGTGCCCATGCGCCACTAGGTGGGTCAACGCGTACATCGGTGGGTTAGGACTGCCCTCTAGTGGGTAAGCGCGCCACTTGGCGGCACGTGTTGCCCGGCACGGCCTGGTCTCTTCACTGCCCGTGCGTGTCTGCGGATCACCGGGCAACAGGTACGCCGCGCGGATGGGCGATAAGCGAGTTCGCAGTCGGCCGTCGAGTGTGTCAACCCGCAATCCCGGGCTATTTCTCGTCAAGGGGCTTGCGGGCACGCGCGGCCGCATGGCTCACTCGTCGAGCCCCACCGAATTTGCCCGCCGCTTCATGGACGAGAAGCGCTCCCCTTGAGGACGACTGTAGCTCACGGTGACACTCGGCGGTTAACGTGCAAAAACATGCGACGGCTCACTGGCGAGCCGGGCGGTAGCTGAAACGCCCAGATGATGATTACAGTGTATTCTTATTGTTTCGTGTCGGTTCTTGGCGTATGGTGGTGTGTAAGGGCGCGGTCCCGGTGGTGGGGGCGCGTTGGAGGAGACCTCAGTGTGGAGGGCACACGCCATGGAGATACCACCCCTGTCCGAGCGACCCGTGAGCCAGGAGGAGGAAGAGGCCTTCCTGCGCTCTATTCAACCCCGGCGAGGCCTCTTCGGTCGGCGTTTCATCGGGCCGAGGAGATGGCGGCCGGGCTGGGTGCGGGCTCCGCGCGCACGCGGTAGCGTGCGCGGCGGTGGTGGGGAGGGTGGGCCTGGTGAGGGTGGCGCCGCCGTCGACAGCGGCAGTCAGAGTGGGGGCGTGGCTTGGTTGCGTGCTGATCCGGTGGATTGGGGTATCCGCATCGCCGTCGTCGTGTTGATCGTCGCGGGCTGCTACGCCGTCTACATCAACGGTGTCGCCGAGGGCTGGTGGCGCGCCTGGGGCGAAAACCCCACCACTATTCCCACGCGGTCCGCCATGTCGGGCCGGGCCCCCACACCCACAGCGACCGGTTCGAGTCAGGCCCCCATGTCCGGCGGCTACCAGGTCGGCCCAGACGGCGTCCTGGTGCGGCCCGCCGAACACGCCGCCTCCACCTACACCCTGCCCGAACTCCCCCAAGCCGCCACAGAAAACAGTGAGCGAGGAGCAGAAGCCGCAGCCGAACACTACCTCGCACTTGGCGTCTACGCGTGGAACACCGGAGACACCACACCACTCGCCAACATGTCAGACCCTTCATCGGAGTTCGCTTCTGAGTATATCCGGCGGATAAACGAGGTCTATAAGGATGGCTGGACCTACGGAAATCAGTCGACGGTCGTACATGTACTTCGGCTTGAGCCTGTCCCCGCTGATGGGGGAAACGTTCAACCAAACACTATTGGTGTGAGGTTCGAGCTCAAGTCCAATGATGGTGTCACCTGCAGAGGTCAGAAGATCACTGTAAAGGAAAAGGAGTATACGTCCACCATGTCCCTGTTTATGACCTGGAAAGATGGACGATGGGTAGAGACGCAGGGAAGTGCGACGACTCATGAAGAATAGTAAGACCATTGTAGTGTCGACACTGGTGCCTGTCGTTAGTCTCTTGTTTGTGAGTATTCCTCCCGCGGCCATCGCTGACGATATTGATGACAATCGTCAAGGTCTCGAGGTGACGCGTGAGGGAGGCGATCTTGCGGCTGCCCTATGGGAGCAACAACAAGTCCGGCAAGCAGGTCAGCCAACGTCGGGTCCGATCACGACTGCGGGTGATGATACGACGCGTCAGTCGAATGAGGCGACTCCTGCGAGTGAGGCTGGTGCGTATTTTGATTTCGCTCATTGCGCGGTGGAGACGAATCCGTATGGGGATGACCCTTTTACGCACGGGAGCTGGGTGTGCGCCTACCCGCCACCCGAACCCGGCCAGGACGCACCCCAGAACAGGCCACCCACCACGCGCGAACTCCTCCTAGCAGCAGCCACCCTCATCCACCCCGACGGCGCAGGCCTACGCAAACGCCCCGAAGGGGTGTCCTACACGAACCGGCGCATCCCCACCCTGGTCAACGTCACTCACCCCACCCAAACCCACACCGTGCGGCTCCTGGGGAGGGATGTCACCGTGACCCTCACAGCCCAGGAATACACGTGGAACTGGGGAGACGACACACCAAACACGGTGACCTCCTCACCAGGAGCGCCGTGGGTGACGGGGATGGACCCCAACACCGACCCGACCCTCATACGCCACTACTACACCGCACCAGGCGGGTGGAAATCCTTCCTCGACGGCCCCTACCCCAAGGCCACACGCACCATCACCCTGACCACCACATGGGCAGGCACCGCCACCAACCCCTTCACCGGAGACACACAAACCATCAACGGCCTGGTCACCACCACCGAAACAACCGACCCCTTCCGCCTCGACCACCTCATCATCAACAACACCGACACCGCAGAAGAAAAACAAGGCCACTAAACACCCAACAGGCACCACACCCCAGACCAGTAGGACCCCAGGGCCACACAGCCACCCCCTTCTCGGGCGCCGCGTGAAACCCAGACCACCCCCGCCACCCCTTGCCGGGCGCCGCATGAAACCCAGACCACCCCCGCCTGAAGAAAAACACCACTATCCGGCGATTCACGCGAAGCAGGGGCGGTCGCGGTTTCACTAGCCCGCCCAACACCACAGACAGGGGCGGCCCGGGTTTCACTACTGGCCTGTGCGCAAGTTGTTGGCGGTTTGTTTCTGCGGGGCGCGTCTTCGCCGAAGAGTTCGCGCTCCTGCGGCTGGACCCAAACCAACAACCACCCGTCCTAATACACCTTATGGCGCAAAGTGCTTTCTGACCCGACTACGCCGACTGCGTGAACGAACCGATCATGTCTTAATGCACCTTATGGCGCTAGGTGCTTTCTGACGACACTTGACCCCGCCACCGTCCCCGCGTGGGGGTTCTGTCTTAATGCGCCTTATGGCGCTAGGTGCTTTCTGACCGAAACTGACTACTACAGCGCTGAATCCATCAAGTCGTAATGCACCTTATAGCGCTAGGTGCTTTCTGACTCCGACCCTGTGGAGATCATCTGCACCGACACCGAGCGTCCTAATGCACCTTATGGTGCTAGGTGCTTTCTGGCGTGCTCGGCCGTCCTGCTCCGGCGCCGACTGTCCCGTCTTAATGCACCTTATAGCGCTAGGTGCTTTCTGACTCCTCCTGCTCATCTTCGCCGGATTGTTTGTGTGCTGTCTTAATGCACCTTATGGCGCTAGGTGCTTTCTGATTTGCGGGACATCGAGCCGATGATGCGCCGCGTCCCGATTGTCTTAATGCACCTTATGGCGCTAGGTGCTTTCTGATTTTTCAGATGCCGCCAATATTGCGTCGGGGGGACTGTCTAAGTCCTAATGCACCTTATGGCGCTAGGTGCTTTCTGATCACGAAGGTCTCCGGCCTCCAGCTGTCGAATTGGTAGTCTTAATGCACCTTATGGCGCTAGGTGCTTTCTGATACGCTCCGGTTGCTGGATCCCACGCGAGGCGAGCTACGCGGTCTTAATGCACCTTATGGCGCTAGGTGCTTTCTGACGCAAGCACGTGGGCCGCGTGTGGCGGTGCTTGAAGAAGCGTCTTAATGCACCTTATGGGGCTCATCCCAATGCAGGGTGGGTTCTGAAGCCGCCGGTCTCGAGTAGGCAGCGGGCGATGTAGTTGTTGAGGTTGCGGAAGCCGAGAGCGGATCCGCGGAGGTGTTCGAGCCGCCCGTTCAGGGCTTCGGTGGGGCCGTTGGAGGTCCCCGGGCGCTCGAAGTAGGCCAGCACGTCAGCTGCGCGCTGGTTCAGGGTTCGACCCAGGCGACGGAGCTCGGCCAAGACCGCGGGCACGCCGTCGCGCAGGGCGGCGATGACGGCGCTCATCGCCGCCCGGCCGGTGGCCCTGTCGGGGTGGCGGTAGGCGGCGATCATCCGTTGGAGGATGCCCCAGGTGGCTTTGACCTCGACGTGCTCGGGATTGGTGAACAGGACCATGAGTCGTTCGCGTTGCCGGTCAGTGAGCAGGTCCTCTCCGGTGTGCAGGGTCCGCCGGGCCCGGTACAGCGGGTCGTTGCTGCGGCCTCGGTGGCCGTGCAGGTCCTGCTGGACCCGGCGCCGGCACTGGTCCAGGGCATCCCCGGCGAGCCGGATGACGTGGAAGGGGTCCATGACCGCCACCGCGCGCGGGAGTTCCTCAGCGGCGGCGGTCTTGAACCCGGTGAACCCGTCCATCGCGACCACCTCCACCGCGTCACGCCACGCCTGGGGCCGGTCGGCGAGCCAGGTCTTGAACGCGGCCTTGGAGCGGCCCTCGAGCATATCCAACAGCCGTGCCGGGCCGGTCCCGTCGCGGATCGGGGTGAGATCAATGACGACGGTGACGTACTTGTCGCCCTTCCTCGTGTGCCGCCAGACGTGCTCGTCGACCCCGATGATCGCGACCCCGTCGAACCGTGCCGGGTCGCCGATCAGGACCCGCGCGCCCTCGGCCAGAACGGCCTCATTCGCGGTATCCCACGCGACCGCGAGCCCTTCGGCGATCCGGGCCACGCTCAGATGCTGCACGACCAGTGCGAGCAGGGCCCACCGCAGTCCAGCCCGGGAGATCTTCGCGCGCGGCTCGGCCGCGGCTGTGGTGTCCTGCCGCCACACCCGCCCGCAGCCGGTGCACCGGTAGCGGCGCACGGCGATCAGCAGCGTCGTGGGTCGCCACCCGAACGGCTCGTGCGCCAGCCGGCGCGTGACCACGTCGTGCACGCTGCCCTCACAGCCGCACCCCCGGCACCACCGGTCATCATCGACAACCCGGCAAGCCAGCACTGCACGATCCGGCTCGAGGCGCTGCCCGGTCACCTCCAACCCGAGACCGTCCAGGCGGCAGAACGTCGTCAGATCGGGCGTGGTGAAGGTACCGTCGGGCATGTCGTGGTCTTCCTGATGGGGAGCGTGAGAACTCCCATCATGTGAAGACCTCGACGCCTACCCCGAGACCGACGCGCCACCCCCGCCACCCACCCTCGTTTGGGATGAGCCCCTTATGGCGCTAGGTGCTTTCTGATACGCGACAGGCCACCACTCGTATGCGCTCCACCGACGGGTCTTAATGCACCTTATGGCGCTAGGTGCTTTCTGATGTCATTATCCGCGTCGGCGATCGCGTGCGCTGGTATCCGGTCTTAATGCACCTTATGGCGCTAGGTGCTTTCTGACCGCTTTTGTTCACGAAGCTAACTTCTCGGCTTGGTGTCGTCTTAATGCACCTTATGGCGCTAGGTGCTTTCTGACGCTGCACAGCAGATTATAGACGGCACAGCGTCCAATTCTGGTCTTAATGCACCTTATGGCGCTAGGTGCTTTCTGACCAGGTTGTTCCTGACGTTGAGGGAGCGAAGGCTGCTGGTCTTAATGCACCTTATGGCGCTAGGTGCTTTCTGACTAAGCCACAGACGGCTTATGGAACGCGACAGCCATCGGGTCTTAATGCACCTTATGGCGCTAGGTGCTTTCTGACGGTGGTGCGCAATGCTATAACTGATTCGCTGTTCTGGCAGCGTCTTAATGCACCTTATGGCGCTAGGTGCTTTCTGACCGGCCACTCGCTCATTCCGGTCAAGCTCGCCATTCTTGAGTCTTAATGCACCTTATGGCGCTAGGTGCTTTCTGACTTCGATAAAAACACGTCCTATAATGAGAACCAACCCTCAGTCTTAATGCACCTTATGGCGCTAGGTGCTTTCTGACGGGGTAAAGATGGTAAGGCGTAAGGTCTACAACATCGACGGTCTTAATGCACCTTATGGCGCTAGGTGCTTTCTGACAAGTTCATCGAGGGTCTTCTCCCGAAGAAGGTCTTCGGTCTTAATGCACCTTATGGCGCTAGGTGCTTTCTGACGGGGCTACGGAGCCTCCTAAGGGTATTGGATACGGTCTTAATGCACCTTATGGCGCTAGGTGCTTTCTGACCACCGCGCGGCGGTACCACGCGACCCCCGCGTCGCCTTGTCTTAATGCACCTTATGGCGCTAGGTGCTTTCTGACGAGTGCATCGTCGAATACAGCGAATACGCATCTGCACCCACGTCTTAATGCACCTTATGGCGCTAGGTGCTTTCTGACTGGCTCGCTGCTTTCCTACAATGGTGATGTGTTGTTGTCTTAATGCACCTTATGGCGCTAGGTGCTTTCTGACGTGGGCGTATCCGTGCTCGATCACATTGAGAATTACTTGGTCTTAATGCACCTTATGGCGCTAGGTGCTTTCTGACTGCCCGGTGTGTCGCACCCCCTGTGACCAGCAGAAACGCCACCCCGGATCGCCAGGGGCCGAGAAAGCACCCGCCCGACCCGCAAGCACACGGCCAGAATAGCAGGGTTTTCGTTGCAAATCCTCACATCGCCACGGACGCGCCAAGAAGCCGAACCCGCCCCGGAAAAGCCGATCAACATCGGCGTGTCGCGGCTAGCCACTGTGCCGCACAACGCGCTGACCGCCACGCAGCGCGCTCGCCGCTTGAACAGCGCCACGAAACGCACCCCAGCCCCTCCCCCGTTGCCGCTGCCTCGGGCGTCACCGCGCAACCACGCGCAGGCCTCGCCGCGCGCCACCGCCAACGCGACGACACCAACATCCCCCTGGGGCGATGGTCCGCCCACCGACATCCCCCTGGGGCGATGGTCCGCCCACCGACAGACGACAGACGACAGACGACGGATGACGGACGTCCGACGGCGGGTCTGACGTCGCCGCACTGCCGCTTTCGTCTCTCAGCAATGCGGAGCCTACCGACGCCCCGCGTCGCTCACTGCTCCTCCACCGCAGACAATCCGCTCATCGCGCGCTCGGTGAGAACCCGCTCCACGACGCCCGGCAGGCGCGTCGGCATCTCACGGCGGCGCATCGCCAGGAGGCGCACGCGCGTCCACGGGGAAACCCGCACGCTCTCGGGCCAGCGGATCGACACGTACTGGACCGCGTCCGCGACCTCCAGGCGCCGCGTCGAGTTGCCCACGCGCACCCACAACTCGGCCTCCCCCTTGCCCTTCGGCCCCCTCAGGTACACGGGGTGGGGCGAGGGCGGGATGGTCACTCGGCACACCTCCTGGCGCTCGTACCCCTCCTGCGGGTCCGAGGCCTCGGCGAAGTCGAGCCTGGGCAGCGCGGCGGCGTTGGTCCCCATCCGCTGCCCCCACATGTCTCGGATCCACAGCTCGAAACGGTCGGAGTCGGGCGTCTTGAGGGTCGAGTAGTCGGGTCCCATGCCGATGAGCCGACCATCGTCGTCGACACCGATCAGCAGGGTGCCGCCACCGGAGTTCATGAAGGCGGCGACGGTCTTGGCGATCACGGTCTCCATCGCGTCGTCACGCTTGCCCGTGCGCATGTTCCAGCGAGCGCTCGACTTGAATTCGAGGGAGTCGGATTCTCCACGCTGAACGACCTCCCGGATGGGGACGAGGCCCGGGCGCGGATGCAGGTAGGCGGCGACCAGCGCGACCACGATGACGACGACGAGGGCGACCAGCGCGGCGACGGCGATCATGCCGGGTTTCCACAGGTCACCGGAGTCGAAGATCCACCCGGCGATCACCAGGCCACCCCACAGGCCGGCCAGTCCGGTCAGGGTCGCCGACGCGGTGGACATCGTCATGCGGTTCTTCAGCATGCGGCGCACCGCGACACCGATCAGCCACGCGATGAGGATGAGGACCTGCTGGATGAACACCATCCAGATCAGGTCCGGGCTCGCCGGGACGAATGAGCCGGTCGCTGGTTCCACGGGTCTCCTTTCGGGGGCGTCTCTCGCTCCTACAACATCATAGGAGACTGGATGATTCCTCCAAACCGGGCGAACGTTCCCTCGAAGCTGCCCGCACAGACACAGCGAAGCCCGTCGAGATCGAGCGGGACGGATGGGTACCCTTGGCTGGCCCGCACAGACACAGCGAAGCCCCGGCCAGCGGAGTCAACCGCCGGCCGGGACCATGCTCACCCCATGAGGTTGAACGCCGCCGCAGTTCCGACGAGCAGGTTCGCGCTCGCGTGGAGGGCCCAGCCGGGCAGGATCGATCCCCCGGCGCTCTTCTCGTTGATCCACCCGGCGATCCACCCGCTGGACCCCGTCAGGATGCCGACGAGGAGCAGACGGACGGGGTCCGCGAAGGATGCGAACAACGCGACGTGCAGGACGCCAAAGACGATGGCCTGAGCGGCGTTGCCGGGGGCGAAACCCCACCTGGCGATGATCCGCTTGCCGAGGAAGCCCCGGAAGAATATCTCTTCGGCGAGGGAGGTCTGGATGATCGCGAAGAGCAGGACCGGCACGATGCCACCGAAGCCTTGCCCGGCGAAACGTGCGGCGGGAACCTGGCCCGAGAGGGATTGGAGCAACGCTGTCGAAGCTGCACCGATCGCCACCCACGCGAGGACGGCTACGCCGAGCCGCCCCCTTCTCCCGTCCCATGTCGGCCGACGCAGGCCGATCCAGGAGGCAAAGCCAACGCTGCGTCTGGCGGTGAGCGCCCACCACGCGAGCGGGAGCACAAGGATCAGGCCGAGCTGGGCGAAGGCGCTGATCGCTGACGATAACAGGAACATTGAAACCTCCTATGCCTGGCTCGCGCACGCGCGAGGACGGGGAGCTCCGGGAGCGTGAGTGCGCCGAAGAGCAAGGCCTGCTCGCCCCGCGAGGACGGGTAGCTAGCGCAGGGACGTGTGCTTCTCGATGGAGCGAGAGGCCCAGATCGCCATGACGACGGCGCAGAGGGGACCAAGGATGAAGGAGCCCAGTCCAACGACTTCGGGTGGCGTGTCGTCCGTCATCGAGATGAAGGAGGTCCACATGATGTCGGCGCCGAACCGCCCGGTCCGCAGGTTGATGGACAGCGGGAAGAAGAGCGTACCGACAACACCGGTCACCTGGTTGACGAAGTAGAGGATGATGAAGCTGATCATCGGCGCCCCGAAGCCCATGTGGTTGAAGCGGCCCTCGGCCCCGATCGTCATGACGGCGCAGGCCTGAACGACCACTGCCAGCGTCGAGATCACCTGCGCGACCGCGAGGGCCACGAGGAGAGGGGTGGGGAAGACCGCGAGGACGCCACGGATGTCCGCCGTGTACTGCGCGAGGCTCATCCCCTTGCGGGAGGCGTCTTCGGCGGCGGTGGCGACGATGCCTCCAACGGCGAAGGCCAGGCCGACCATGGACTCGAGGCAGATCCGGGTGACCTTCGCCCAGAAAATCGAGGATCCCGAGGCCGGCAGACTCATCATGAAGTACCCGCGCTGGCCGTACAGGGTCTTCCAGTAGTCGATCATTCCGGCGATGACGAAGCCGGCGGGAATCCCGCAGCACAGGATGTAGGCAATCCGCAAGGCTGAGTCGCTTAGCACGGGGATGTCCAAAGCGAGGACGACGAGGGTCAGGACGATGGCCGCGACGATGATCTCGAGGACGCGTGCGACGGAGCGTGCCCTGGAGCGAATCTCGTATGAGAGTAGTGTCCAAAACATCAGCGGTACTCCTTCCGGAAGATTGCGTCGAGGGAGTCTCCCCGCGTGGCTCGCAGGTCGTCGGCGTCACCCGCCAGGAAGACTCTGCCCTCTTTCATGAAGAGCGCGTAGTCGACGAAGTGTTCGATGTCGGAGATGAGGTGGGTGGACATGATGAGCAGCGACGAGGGATCGAACTCGCGCAGGATCCCCTCGAGCATGACGTCGCGGGTTGCCGGATCGACGCCGCTGATGGGCTCGTCGAGGAGGTAGACGCGGGCTCGCCGCGCCATGATGAGGGCGATCTGGAGCTTCTCCCCCATGCCCTTGCTCATTTCGCTCAGGGGTCGCGTCTCGGGCAGGCCATAGAAGTCAACCATGGCGGCCGCCTTGTCGGCGTCGAAGTCGGCGAAGAACCGGTCGTACTCCTTGATGGCCGTGCGCGCGGTCCAGTCCGGGTTGAGGAAGTCCACGTCGGGCAGGTAGGAGACGATGGACTTGGATACCGGGCCGGGGTGGTGCCCGTCGATAGTGACGCTTCCCTCGTAGTCGGACAGGACTCCTGCGAGGATCTTTAACAGCGTGGTCTTGCCGCATCCGTTGGGTCCCATGAGGCCAACGATGTGGCCCGCGCCCAGGGTGAGGGTGAAGTCCTGGAGGGCGGCGACGCTGCGATAACGCTTGGTGAGGCCTTCGATGTGAACGAGGCCGGGGGACGCCTGCGCGGCGCCCGGGGGTTGGGTGGTCATGAGGGGATGCCTCCTGTGTGCTCTGAGTCCGCGTCCCACCGCTCGTCGAGGAGACGATGCGCATCCTCCTTCTCGACGCCGAGGGCGCGGCAGGCGCGAATAAAGGCGCTCGCCGCTGCCCGCGCGTCGTCTCGGCGCAGGGTGCGCAGGGCGGCGTCGTCGGTGGCGACGAAACGTCCGGCGGTTCGCTTGGGGATCGTGAGCCCTTCCTCGTCGAGGGCGGCGAGGGCTCGTTGGACGGTATTGGGGTTCGTCCCGGCCTCGATGGCGAGGTCGCGGACGGAGGGGATCTTCTCTCCCGGCTTCCACGTCCCGTTGGTGATGCGGGATCGGAAGGAATCGGCGAGTTGGATCCAGATGGGGCGGGTGTCATCGATGCGCATCGATGTATCCCTCCTGTCTTGCTGTATTAATACAGTAATACAATGACACGATTTCTTATCTGTGTCAACGAGCTAATACAGATACCCTCGCCGATGAGTCACAGATCACATGCACATAAGGGAGGGAGGCCCGGGACCTCTCGGTCCCGGGCCTCCCTCACGCGCACGCGTCAGGCGATCGGCTCACCCTCAATACGCCACACCTCGCGAGCGTAGTCGGAGATCGTACGGTCGGAGGAGAAGCGCCCCGAGCGGGTGATATTCACCCACACGCGAGCGTTCCAGGCCGCGCGGTCGCGGTAATCGGCGGCCATCCGGTCCTTGGTCTCGCGGTAGGAAGCGAAGTCACCCAGCACGTAGTAGACGTCGGCCGGATCGAATCCGCCCTCGAGGATCGAGTGGCGAATGTCGTGGAACCAGCCCGAGTGGGCATCGTCCAGCGTACCGTCGGTCAGGGCGTCGATGACGCGCTTGAGGCCGGGGACGTTCTCGTAGTGCCAACGCGGATCGTAGTGACGACGCAGCTCAGGCAGCTCATCGTCCGTCGCGCCGAAGATGTAGGCGTTCTCCTCGCCCACGGCCTCAAGAATCTCAACGTTCGCCCCGTCCAGGGTGCCCAGGGTGAGTGCGCCGTTCATCATGAACTTCATGTTCGACGTGCCCGAGGCCTCCTTGCCAGCCATCGAGATCTGCTCGGACACATCCGCGGCGGGGATGATGTGCTCGGCGGGCGAGACGTTGTAGTTGTGAACGAAGACAACCTTGATGCGCCCGTTGATGTCCGCATCGTTGTTCACCAGCTCAGCGATAGCGTTGATGAGCTTGATGATCGCCTTGGCGCGGATGTAGCCGGGGGCGGCCTTCGCGCCGAAGATGAAGACGCGGTTGGGCGTGTCCAGCGTCGGGTCATCCTTGATCCTGAAGTACAGGTCCAGGACGTAGAACGCGTTGAGCAGCTGACGCTTGTACTCGTGCAGGCGCTTGATCTGAACGTCGAAGATCGCGGTGGGATCGATGTCGACGCCCTCGCGCTCCTTCACCCAGGCCGCGAACTCAACCTTGTTCTCATACTTGATCCGATCCAGACGCTCGAGAACCGCATCGGATCCGGCGGACGTGAACTTGGACAGCTCCGTGAGGTCACGAACCCACGTGTCGGAGCCGGTCACCTCGTCGAGGAGGGCCGCCAGGCGCGGGTTGCACTGCTTGAGCCAGCGACGCGGGGTGACGCCGTTGGTCTTGTTGTTGAAGCGCTCCGGCCAGATCGCGTACCACTCCTTGAGGGTGTCACGCTTGATGATCTCGGTGTGGAGGGCGGCGACGCCGTTGATGGAATACGAGGCGTAGCAGGCGATCCACGCCATGCGCACGGAGTTGCCCGCGACGGGCGCCATGTAGTCGATGGTCCCCCGGTCGAGGCCGCGGTCGGCCATGTCGATGCGGAAGCGACGGTCGATCTCGCGCACGATCTCGGAGATGCGCGGGAAGAGTCGATCGAAGATGTGAATGTCCCAGGTCTCGAGGGCCTCGGCCAGGACCGTGTGGTTCGTGTAGGCAAAGGTCTTGGAGACGACCGCCCAGGCATCCTCCCACCCCAGGCCGTGCTCGTCCATGAGGATGCGCATGAGCTCGGGGATGGCCAGGACGGGGTGAGTGTCGTTGAGCTGGACGGCGTTGTACTCGGCGAAGCCGGTCAGGTCCGACCCGTGGTGGCGCACGTAGTTCTCGACGATCTCCTGCAGGGAGGCAGAGCAGAAGAAGTACTGCTGGCGCACGCGCAGGACCTTGCCTTCGAAGGTCGTGTCGTTGGGGTACAGGACGCGCGAGATATCCATGGTGCGCTCACGGTCGACGATGGCGTCGGTGAAACGCTGGGAGTTGAAGGCGTCGTAGTCGAATTCCTCAATGGGCTCGGCCTTCCACAGGCGCAGGGTGCCCACGTTCTTGGTGCCGTAGCCGGTGATCGCAATGTCGTAGGGAACGGCGCGCACGGTCAGGTCGGCGTAGGAGACGATGCGGGCGCGCTCCTCGCGGCGGATGACGAAGGGGTAGCCTTCCTCCATCCACGGGTCGGGGTGCTCGGTCTGGAACCCGTTGTCGAAGAGCTGCTTGAACAGGCCGTAACGGTAGAGGATGCCGTAGCCGCGCACCGGCAGGTCGAGGGTGGCGCAGGAGTCCAGGAAGCACGCGGCGAGACGTCCGAGGCCGCCGTTGCCCAGGGCGGCGTCGGGCTCCTCCTCGAGGACCTGCCCGAGGTCGAGGCCGTAGCGAGCCAGGGCCTCGCGCGCCTCGTCGACGAGGCCGAGGTTTGACAGGTTGTTGAGCAGGGCACGCCCCATGAGGAACTCGGCGGAGAAGTAGTGCTCCTGACGCCCCTTGGCGTAGCGCTCGGTGGTGGCCGCCCAGTTGTCGGCGATCTGGTCGACGATGGCGGCGGACAGTCCCTGCCACACCTCCATCAGGGTCGAGTCTTCAACGGGGCGTCCAGAGGTCGCGCGCACATGAGAGGGCAGCGACTGAGTCAGATCCAGCGTCATACTTTTTCCTTTTTTGTAACTGCACCGCTCTCGCCCAGGGGCGAGCACCCCGGGTCGGGGTCGGGCCTCAATTCTAGAGCGTAGCGACGCGCGGCCAGTTGTCCATCCGATGGAGCCCCTGTGGGATATTCCCCACCTCCACTACCGTGACGAAGAGCACCCGATCATGGCAGTTGCGCGACCAAATACCCACGTCAGAACCGACGGGGCGGCGCAGTTACCGGTCGAGCACTGCCCGGCACAACTGCCCGCGCCGACGCGGCGCGTCCCTGCGGGGGCACTGCCCGCAGGGACGCATAGCAGGAAAGTGGCACCCCTCGATTGAGCGATGCCACTTCCCATCACCGGTTCATCATGAGGGCTCTATTCATGGTGACATTCGGTACATCCATTGTGCCTGTGACGCATACATCAAATCAAGACGACAGGGCCATTTTCGGTGCAAGTTCGGGTTTTTGAGATGAACGTTCGTGCACAAACGACGGGCGATCTGCGTAAACGGCAGGCGGCGCGGATCCGCTCTGTGCGAGCAGATCCGCGCCGCCTGTCAGGCTGATAGGCCTCAGTGGCGCCTGCGGGCAACCACCAGGGTCACGCCGCCCGCCAGGGCGATCGCGCCGACGCCCGCGGCGAGCGTCGCGGCGGAGCCGGTGTTGGCCAGGGTCGGGCCGGTCGGAGCCGCGCTCTCAGCGGGGGTGTTCGTGTTGCGAATGCCGCCACGAGCGGAGACCGGGGCCGGGCCGTTGCCGTTGGAGATCTGGCCGCGGGTCGTCACGCCGGTGCTGCCCACGGGGCCGGAGTTGGCGCCCGCGCCGCCCTGATCGGCCGCGGGCGAGGAAGGCGCAGGGGTGCTCGGCGCGTCCTGGGACGGCTGCGGGGCCGGAGTGGCGCTCGGAGGCGCAGGGGTGCTCGGCGTGTCCTGAGACGGCTGCGGGGCCGGAGTGTTGTTGTCCGCGCCGTTGCCGGGGGCCGGGGTGGCGGTCGCCGGGGACGAGGGCGAGGGCGAGCTGCCGGGGGTAGGTTCGGCAGCAATGGCGGCGCCGGCGGCACCGGCGATCAGGCCGAGGGCCGCGGTCGCGGCGAGCAGAGACGAGCTCGTCTTCTTCATTATTTCTCCTGATACGGATGTGGTGAGGGATGAATGCGTGACCCTGACCGGTACGGACAGTGTCGCGTCACGACGTTCACTGCCACCATACAACACTTCCTGACCAAAGAGAACAGATTCCACGAAGCGACACGCCGCACTCCCCCGCCACCCCGCGCCAGCGGGTGATACCGACCACCCGCCCCGATCGCCTAGGAGGCATTCGCTGCCGCGATGAACCGGAAGATCCCCTCCATGATGAGCTGGGTTGCAATCGCGGCCAGGAGCAGACCCGAAATTTTGGTGAGCAGCATGATTCCGCCCGGCCCCAGCAGACGCGAGAGCATCAGCGAGAATCGCATGGTCAGCCACATCACCACGTGCGCCAGGACGACCGCCACCAGGACGGCCACCCACGACCCCACGTTGCTGCCCGCCTGGCCGACCGCGACCATGACCGCAACGATCGATCCGGGCCCGGCCAGCAGGGGCGTACCCAGGGGCACGAGCGCGACGTTGACCCCCTCGTCACCGGTGTCCGGAGAGGAGGAGTCGGTTCCCATGAGGAGCTCCATGGCGACCAGGAAGAGGAGCACTCCCCCGGAGAGTTGGAGGGCCTCAACGGAGATGTGGAGGAGGTGGAGAATCTGCCCACCCAGAATGGCAAACGTCACGATCACGCCGAAGGACACCGAGGTCGCCTGGATCGCCGCGCGACGCTGCTTGAGCGGCGCGTACCGGCTCGTGAGCCCCAAGAAGACCGGGACGGTCCCGATGGGGTCCATGATGACCGTCAGGGTCGCGAACGCCGTCGCAAACAGCGTGACGTCAAAGAAGCTCACGGCTCGACCACCCCGATGTACCCGCGCTTAACGACCTCGGCAATCGTCGCGGGGTCGGTCGTGTTCTCGCCGATGCGATTCGGCTTGCCGCTGCCGTGGTAATCCGAGGAGCCGAAGAGCGCCAGCCCGAGTTCGCCGCCGATGCGTTCGACGTCCGCGCGGTCCTGGGGGCCGTGATCGCGATGGTCTCGTTCGATCCCGAAGAGCCCGGCATCCGCCATGTCGCCGATCACCGCCTCGGGCAGCAGACGCGAACGCCCGCGAGCGCGAGGGTGGGCCAGAACGGGCACACCGCCGGCCTTGAGCACGAGGCGCACTGCCTCGACCGGGTCGGGCGCCCAGTGGTGCACGTAATAGGGGCCGGAGGGGTGCAGGGCGTGAACAAACGCGGCACCGCGATCGGGGAAGCAACCGGCTCTCACGAGCGCGTCGGCGATGTGGGGGCGCCCGACCGGGCCGCCCTCGGGGGCGAAGTCGAGCACGTCCTCCCAGGAGATAGGATAGTCGGCCGACAGGTTGTCCACGATGCGCCGCGCGCGCGTCTCGCGGTCCTGGCGGGTGCGTCGAAAGACGTCGAGAAGGCCGGGGTTGGCCGGATCGAAGAGGTAGGCGAGAAGGTGGGCGGAGATTCCCGATGCCGAGCACGAGATCTCGGCGCCACGGATGAGGCTCACGCCCGTTGCGGATACGGCAGCGCAGGCCTCGTCCCACCCGTCGGTCGTGTCATGGTCGGTCAGAGCAATCGCGTCCAGCCCCGCGCGCGCGGCGGCTGCGAGGAGCTGCGCGGGGGTGTCTGTCCCATCGGAGTAGGCGCTGTGCGTGTGGGGATCGATTCGCTTCACCATCTGAGACTACCCCATTAGCCCGATCACACAACCGTTTCGGAGCGGGCTCTTCCGCCCGCCGCCCGCGCTCCCGCGATGCTCTGCCCTCCCGCCCTCGTCTTCCTCGATTCGTCGCCTCTCTCGGCGCCACCGCAACGCGTCCGATGAATGACCAGGCAGGGCGCACCATCGGTGTCTGTAGGAAACTAGGATGACGCCTCAGAAAGGAACGCATCGTGCGTCTTCACGTGACCTACGCCGGCGGCACGATCGGCATGATCGACTCCCCGGAGGGCCTGCGTCCCGGCGCGGACCTGCAGGGATGGTTCAGCTCCCAGCTCGACGGCATCGAGGTGGCCTCCAACATCTCGATGTCCGTCCTCGACCCCCTCATCGATTCCTCGGAGGCAACCCCCGAGGACTGGCAGACGATCATCGACGACATCACCGCCCACGCGACGCAGGCCGACGCCTTCCTCGTCCTTCACGGAACGGACACCATGGCCTACACGGCGGCCGCCCTGTCCTACGCGCTGGCGGACCTGGGCAAGCCGGTCGTCATCACGGGATCCCAGTACCCGCTGGGCGTCGTCGGATCGGATGCCTCGGCGAACGTGACGGGAGCCCTGCGCGCGGCGATGTCGCGCCGCGCCAGGGGCGTCATGCTCTTCTTCGGCCACAAACTGCTGGCGGGCAATCGGGCCACCAAGACCTCGTCCTGGGCGTTCCGGGGCTTCGAATCCCCCTCCGTCTCCCCGGTGGCCCGCACGGGCGCGCCGTGGCGCTGGTACGGGACGCCCCACGCGGGCACCGGCTGGGCCTCTCCCCTGCCCTACGCGCGCCAGGACATTGCCGTGGTCGATGTTGTTCCGGGCATGAGCGCCGCCAGGCTACGGGCAATGACCACGGCGCACCCCGACGCGCTGATCCTGCGGGCCTTCGGCGTCGGGAATATTCCCGCGTCCGAGCCCGGCTTCGTCGGCGTCCTGGCCGAGCTGACGGAAGCGCGAGTGCCGATCATCGTCGCCTCCCAGTGCTACCAGGCAGAGGTCATGCTCGGCCACTACGAAGCCGGGGACGCGCTGGCCAAGCTGGGGGCGATCGGCGCTCACGACATGACGCTGGAGGCGCTGTATGCCAAGACCGTCTTCCTCCTGTCCCAGGGGGTGCGGGACCAGGACCTCGCTCGGTGGATGGGCACATCCATCGCGGGCGAACTCACGCTCCAGGACTAGGGGCGCTCGCTCGCATCAGTGGCAGCCCCCTGGGCCGCATACGCCTGCCAGGCGATGTCGCGCCGCCGTAGAATGGGCGGCATGAGTGAAGAAGCTTCCCAGTCCATGGCCGACCGCGGCGAGAGCCGCTCCCGTCAACCCCAGTCCTCCGCTTTCCGTGACTTCATCGGCACCGGGTGGGCTCCGCGCCCCAGCGAGTTGCCCGAGCGCGACCCCGTCGCCGACTTCCTGTCCGCCCGCGCCCTCAAGGCCGGCGCCCCTTTCCCGGGTGAACGCCTCGTCGTGCCCGCCGGTCCCTACAAGGTCCGCTCCAACGACTGCGACTACCGTTTCCGCGCCCACTCCGCCTTCGCGCACCTGTCGGGCCTGGGCGCGGAGAAGGAGGCTGACACCGTCCTCGTCCTCGAGCCCAATGAGGACGGCACGCACACGCCCCTCCTGTTCTTCAAGCCCCGCGCCTCGCGCTCCTCCAAGGAGTTCTACGCCGACGCCCGATACGGCGAGTTCTGGGTGGGGGCGCGTCCCTCGCTGGAAGAGCTCTCCGCCGCGACCGGCCTGGAGACCCGCCACATCGACACCCTGCGCGACGCCCTCGCCAAGGACGCGGGCACCGTCGCGCTGCGCATCGTGCGCGGCGTTGACGCGCGCATCGAGGACATGGTCAACGAGGTGCGCGCTCAGGCGGGTCTGCCTGCCGGTGAGGACGCCCGCGAGGAGGACGAGGCACTCGAGGAGCGCCTCTCCGAGATCCGCCTGACCAAGGATGCCTTCGAGCTCGAGGAAATGAGGCGTGCCGTTGCGGCGACCAAGGCCGGCTTCGAGGACATCATCCGCGTCCTGCCCCGCGCAGTCGGCCACCGCAGGGGCGAGCGCGTCATTGAGGGGGCCTTCCGGGCGGTCGCCCGCGAGGAGGGCAACGGCGAGGGCTACGAGACGATCGCCGCGTCGGGCAACCACGCGAATACCCTGCACTGGATCGACAACGACGGCGAGGTCCGCGAGGGCGACCTGGTGCTCGTCGACGCCGGCATCGAGGTTGATTCCCTCTACACCGCCGACATCACCCGCACGCTGCCCGTCAACGGTCGCTTCACGCCGGTCCAGGCCCGCGTCTACCAGGCGGTGCTTGACGCCTGCGAGGCAGCCCTGGCGCGCGCGAACCAGCCGGGCTGCCGATTCAAGGACGTGCACGACGCCGCCATGGGCGTCATCGCCGCGCGCCTGCACGAGTGGGGTATCCTGCCCGTCACCCCCGAGGAGTCACTTGCGCCCGGCGGCCAGCAGCACCGCCGCTGGATGCCGCACGGCACCAGCCATCATCTGGGCCTGGACGTGCACGACTGCGCGAAGGCGCGCTCGGAGCTCTACCAGGGCGCGCTCCTGGAGCCGGGCATGGTCTTCACGATCGAGCCTGGCCTGTACTTCCGCGCCGACGACCTGTTGATTCCCGAGGAGTATCGGGGCATCGGCGTGCGCATCGAGGACGACGTCGTGGTGAACGCGGACGGATCGGTGACCCGCATCTCCGAGGACATCCCGCGAACGATCGCAGAAGTGGAGGAGTGGATCGCGTCGATCCAGTCGCGCTGAGCGCTCCTCGCGCCGCCCCGAGGTTACGCCTCGGGGCAGTCCTTCGACGGGGACGAGGCCGGGGCGTCCTCTTGCCCGGAGGGCGGCGCGTCGGGCGCGGCAGGTGCCTCGGGGCTTCCACCCTCGGGCGCCGCTCCCGGTTCGGGCGCGGCCGGCGCCCCGGGCACGTCGCCTTCCTTGGTGGCCGCGCCAAAACGCGGGCGGCCATCCGGGAAGAAGCCCACCGAGTCCTTCTTCGGAAGTTCAGTCTCTGCCCGCGGGCGCTGGGCACGCGCCCGGTTGCCGGGCGTTCGCTGCAGCAGCGCGTAGGCGCGGTCGATGTCGGCCGAGGCCAGCACCGCGTAGCGCACGGCAACGACCTGCTGGGAGGACACCAGGTCGCGGTTACGCCCCCGGATGATGAAGGCCAGCGCGGCCAGGGCCATCCCGACGAGCGCGCCGACGACGATGCCGCTCACGACCCATCCTCCGGTTCCGCCGACGCTCTGTCCCGCAGACATCAGCATGCCGATCAGCGCCCCCCACAGGGCGCCGCTGGAGGCGCCGGACAGCGATGCGCGGGCGATCGTGAGGCGTCCCCTCACTCGTTCCACCAGGTGCAGGTCGGTACCCACGATCGTGATGGACGAGACATCAAAGCCGTTGTCGGACAGGTAATCCACCCCGGCGCGCGCCTGCGCGTAGGTCTGGTAGGAGGCGACCTCCGTGCCGGTGGGCATCTGAGGTTCTATCGCTTGGGGCATCGTGTCTCCTTACACCGCGGCGGCGGTGGCATGGGACGCATTGTCCACCCCGCGCCCGGCTCGCCGTTACGCTTCCTTAGTCCACAGCCTAAAATGATTAGGTGAGCATCGCATCTATTGAACTAGGCACCAAGGGCCGCCGCGTCTACATCGGAAAGCTCGCCGGCACCGGTGTTTTCGACCCTTTGGGCGACCAGGTTGGTAAGATTCACGATGTTGTTGTCATCTTTCGGCTGAAATCGGCCGCCAACGTCATCGGCTTCGTCGTCGAGGTCGGGCCACGCAAACGCGTCTTCCTGCCGCTCACCCGCGTCACCGCGATCGAGTCCGGCTCGGTCATCACGACCGGCCTGCTCAACATCCGTTCCTTCACCCAGCGCCCCATCGAGACCCTCGTGCTCTCCGAGCTCTTCGACCGGGTCGTCACCATGAACGACGGCTCCGGGAAGGTGCGCATCCTCGACGTGGCGATGCGCCAACGGCGTCCCAAGGATTGGGTCATCTCCACCCTGCATGTCCAGCGCGTGCGCACGTCCTCCCTTGGTTTCACCCGCAGCGGCGAGACCCTGACGGTGGACGTGTCCGACGTGTCGGGCCTGCTCAAGACGGACTCGAACCAGGCGGCCACCGCGCTGCTGCAGTACACGGAGGACATGCGTCCGGCTGACCTGGCCGACTTCATGCACACCCTCCCCCAGGACCGCAAGATGGCGGTCGCCACGCAGCTCACCGACGCCCGCCTCGCCGACGTGCTTGAGGAGCTGGGAGACGACGACCGCGTCGCTATCGTCTCGGGCCTCGAGGCTGCCCGCGCCGCCGACGTCCTCGACGTCATGCAGCCCGACGACGCCGCCGACCTGGTCGCCGAGCTTCCCGATGCCCAAGCCCAGTCCCTCCTCGCCCTCATGGAACCCGAGGAAGCAGAGGACGTTCGTCGCCTCATGACCTACGACGAGTCCACCGCCGGTTCGCTCATGACCACCGAACCCGTCGTCTTCGGCCCCAACGCGACCGTGGCACAGATGCTCGCCGCCGTGCGGCGCGAGGACATTCCCGCGTCCATCGCGACCGTGGCGTTCATCGCCCGCCCTCCCCAGGAGACGCCGACGGGCCAATACCTGGGCATGGTGCATATCCAACGCGCCCTGCGCGAGCCTCCGCAGACCCTCCTGGGAACGATCCTGGACCGCGACATCGAGTCCGTGGAACCCAACGCCCACATCGCGACGGTCACGCGACTGCTCGCCACCTACAACCTGACGGTCCTCCCGGTCGTCGACGAGGACGGGCACCTCCACGGCGCTGTCTCGGTCGACGACGTCCTCGACGAGCTCCTGCCCACCGACTGGCGCGACTACGACGACGACGTGACCGACCGCATGATGGCAAGGAGCATCGATGGCTGATCGCCTGGATAACCCGCTCGAAAGGCGCCGGTCGTTCTTCCGTCGCTCCGGCGGCGGCGGCGACGGCTTCGGGCGCTTCGCCGAGGCCACCGCGCGCTTCATGGGATCCCCGAAGTTCGTCCTGTACATGACGATCTTCGTCGTCGCGTGGATCTCCGCTAACCTCCTGCTCGCTAGCATCAGCGAAGAAGCCGCGTGGGACCCCTACCCCTTCATCCTGTTGAACCTCGCGTTCTCGACCCAGGCCTCGTACTCGGCCCCGCTCATCATGCTCGCGCAGAACCGTCAGGACGCGCGCGATCGCGTCCAAGCCGAGCAGGACCGCCTGCGCGCGGAACGCAACCTGGCCGACACCGAGTATCTCGCCCGGGAGATAGCCGGCCTGCGCCTCGCGCTCCAGGATGTCGCCACGCGCGACTTCGTGCGCTCGGAGCTGCGCGACATGCTTGACGAATTGCGCTCCGAGCTGGCGGCGGACACAGCCGCCTTGGCGATTGGAGAGCGGGAACGAACGGATGGCAGCGAGCAGGAAGAGCCCCGAGCAACCGGGGGCTGTCCCCTAGAAGATGGACACCCCGGCCAGTAGAGTGGAGGGCATGCCAGTCACGCTCGATTCCGTCATGGAGGCTCTCGGCCAGGTCATCGACCCCGAGATCCACCGCCCCATCACCGACCTCAACATGGTCGGCCCCGACCTGGTGACAATCGACGGTTCCTCCGTCTTTGTCAAGGTCCTGCTCACGACCGCCGGTTGCCCCCTGCGCACCACCATCTCCAAGGACGTCACCGACCGCGTCGGCGCCCTTGAGGGCGTCGAGAAGGTATCCGTCGAGATGGGTGTCATGGACGACGCGCAGAAGAAGGCGCTGCGGGAAAAGCTCAACGGCGGACGACCCGAGCGCGAGATCCCCTTCTCGCGTCCCGACTCCCTCACCCGCGTCATCGCCGTCACGTCTGGAAAGGGCGGTGTCGGCAAGTCCTCCATGACCGCGAACCTGGCCGCCGCGATGGCCGCCCATGGCCTCAAGGTTGGCGTCATGGACGCCGACATCTACGGGTTCTCGATCCCGCGCATGCTCGGGGTGGCTCACGACCCGCAGGTCATCGACGGCATGATGATCCCACCGGGCGGCGCTGGCGGCGTCAAGGTCATTTCTATCGGCATGTTCGTCCCCGACGGGCAGGCGGTCATCTGGCGCGGCCCCATGCTCCACCGGGCCCTCCAGCAGTTCCTCGCCGACGTGTTCTGGGGAGACCTTGATGTCCTGCTCATCGACATGCCCCCCGGCACGGGCGACGTGGCGATCTCGATCGCGCAGCTGCTCCCCACCTCCGAGATCCTGGTCGTGACGACCCCGCAGGTCGCCGCCGCCGAGGTCGCCGAGCGCGCCGGATCGATCGCGTCTCAGACGAACCAGAAGGTCATCGGGGTCGTCGAAAACATGTCGTTCCTGCCCCAACCCGACGGCTCTCGCCTGGAGATCTTCGGATCCGGGGGCGGGCAGGCTGTCTCCAAGCGCCTGAGCGCCCAGCTCGGCTACGAGGTCCCCCTCCTCGCCCAGGTTCCCCTCGACATCGCGCTGCGTGAGGGAGGCGACCGCGGCGAACCCGTGTCCGTGGCTTCCGGCCCCGCCGCCGAGGTCCTCGCCGCCCTCGGCAAGCAGCTCGCGTCGGCGGACCGCGGCCTGGCGGGCCGCCAACTCGGCGTCTCCCCCATCCAGCATTGATGCCGCTGCCCGCGTCCCCCACGGGCGGGGCCGCACCTGCACATACGTGCGCCCCCGCCCACTTTTCCCGATCTTCCGGAGCGCCACCGCGCCCCGTTCATTCCTCGCCTGTACCCTGAGGCGAGGGGAAGAGCGAACGCGAGAGCGCTCCTCGTCGAGGAGAACGAAACAACGTGAGGAACAGGTGATGGCGGACAAGGCCCAGACGTGGGTGTACACCGAAGACTACGTGGCGGAAAGCGATGCGCTGACCGCCGCCCGCGTCGTCGCCGCGGAACTCGGAGCCACGCCCGTCTCCTCCGGAACCGGTGCGGCGCTTCGCATGCTCGCCGCCGTGTCCGGCGCGCGAGCCGTCCTCGAGGTGGGAACGGGGGCCGGGGTCTCGGGCTTGTGGCTCCTCGACGGCATGGCCACGGACGGAGTGCTGACGACCATCGACATGGAGTCGGAGCTACTGGGGCATGCGCGCCGCAACTTCGCCGCCGCGGGGGTCTCCTCCCACCGCACGCGCCTCATCGCAGGGCGCGCCTTGGATGTGCTTCCCCGCATGGCCGCACGCGGCTATGACCTGGTGGTCCTGGACGCAGACCTGGAGGAAACACCCCAGTACCTCGACCACGCCGTTCGCATCCTCCGCCCCGGCGGAACAATCGCCTTCGTGCACGCCCTGTGGCATGACCAGGTGGCCGACCCGGCGCGCCGAGACGCGCGCACCGTCGTCGCGCGTGAGGTCGTGAACTACCTGCGCAACTCCGAGGAGTTCGCCTCCGCGCTCCTGCCCGTCGGAGACGGGCTCGCGGTCGCCGTCAAGCGCTGAGATCGAGCGCGCGCGGAGCCGACAGACAGCACAGCGGTGGGACAGGGCCGCTTCCCTCTCCCACCGCTTCGTCGGTAGATTCAGATGGCGTTGCCGAGCGCATCGGCGAGTTCGGCCGCCTCCTGCGCGCTCATCTCGATAACGAGGCGACCGCCCCCCTCGGTGGGGATTCGCACGACGATGCCGCGGCCTTCCGCGCTGACTTCCAGGGGACCATCCCCCGTGCGAGGTTTCATTGCTGCCATGTGTGCACTCCTTCTGAGAGTTACGCCCGAGCCACCAACGGCGGGGGCATCACCCCTATCTTACCGGATAAGCGCATTCTTTCATTAACAGCTAGTCAGCGCGGCCGCAAGGGGAGGAACGGGGGCGGGCCGAGCCCCACGTGCGCACGCGACCTCGGCGCGGGCACGGTCCCCGAGAATGCGCCGAAACCCTACGCTCCCGTCGCCAAGCGAACCGCTTCAACCGGGTCATCAACGACGTGCAGCAGGTACACCTCGTCGGCCGAGATCATCCCCGCCTCGACCATCGAGGAGCGAACCCAATCAACCAATCCTGACCAGTACTGTGTTCCCACGAGGACGAGCGGGAAGGAACGGATCTTGCCCGTCTGCAGCAACGTGGCGGACTCAAAGAGCTCGTCCATCGTTCCAAAGCCGCCGGGCATGACGATGAACCCCTGAGAGTACTTCACGAACATCGTCTTGCGGGCGAAGAAGTACCGGAAGTTCACCCCCAGGTTCACCCACTGGTTCATGCCCTCCTCGTGCGGAAGCTCGATGCCCAGCCCCACCGAGGTGCCGCCCGCCTCCCACGCGCCGCGGTTCGCCGCTTCCATGATGCCAGGCCCTCCGCCGGTGATCACCGCGTAGCCGCGCTCGACCAGGAGTTCACCGATGCGTTGGGCGCCGCGGTATAGGGGGTCGTCGGGCAGCGTGCGCGCGGAGCCGAAGACGGAGACCGCGGAGCCAACCTTGGCCAGGGCCTCGAATCCCTCGACGAACTCGGACTGGATGCGCAGGACCCTCCACGGGTCGGTGTGCTTCCAGTCGGCATTGGATTCGGGTTGCAGCAGCGACGCGTCGGCCGTCAGACGCGGAATCTGCGTGCCGCGTAAGACGACGGATCCGCGACGGTAGGTCTTGTCGAGCTTGTTCATGATCGTGTCTTCCTCGTTGGTTCTGGGCTCGCGCACGCGCGCGTCGGCGCGAGCACGAACTCCCGGAGCGTCTCATGCACCCTGAGGATATCCGAGGTCGGCACGTGTTCGTCGCGCGTGTGCGCGAGCAGCGGGTCCCCGGGGCCGAAGTTCATGGCGGGAACCCCCGCCTGCGTGAAGCGGGCGACGTCCGTCCAGCCGACCTTGGCGCTCACACGCAGCTCACCGCCCGCCCGCGCCGCGTGAGAGCGCGCAACCTCGAGGAAGCGCTGGGCGAGCGCGGAATCGGCTCCGGGACGCGCCCCCTCGCACAGGTCGTCGACCTCGACGGTGGCTCCCGTTGCCTCGAAGAGGCTCCTCACCCACGCGAGCGCATCCTCGGCGCTTCTTGAGGGCGCGAAACGGTAGTTGACCGTCATGGAGGCGGACTCGGGGATGACGTTGTTCGCCGTGCCTCCCTCGACGCGCACGACCGAGAGGGACTCGCGAAAGTCCAGCCCGTCAACGGAGGTGACGGGGTTGCCGTAGGCGGCGATCCTCTCGATGACGGGCGCCATCGCGTGGATCGCGTTGTCTCCCATCCATGCGCGCGCCGAGTGCGCGGCCAGCCCGGGGAAGCGGGCGATGATGCGCAGCGTCCCGTTGCAGCCTCCCTCCACCTGCGCACACGTGGGCTCGCCGAGAAGCGCGAGGTCACCGTCGAGCCACTCGGGGTGGCGGCGGTGGATGCGCCCCAGGCCGTTGAGATCTGAGGCCACCTCCTCGTGGTCGTAGAAGATCCACGTCACGTCGTAGGCGAGCGGCGGCCGTGCTCCCCCGCGCGCGCTCCGCCCGGCCTCGCAGGCCAGGGCGAGGGAGGCCGCGCACCCGCCGAGCATGTCCACCGAGCCGCGCCCCCACAGGATCTCGACACCGTCGCGCTCTTCGCTGCGGCCGGGAACGTTGTCTGCGATGGGGACGGTGTCCAGGTGCCCCGCGAGAACGAGACGCTGGCCCCGCCCCAGCCGTGTGCGCGCGCACACCGCGTCGCCGTCGCGCAGGATCTCCAGGGCCGGGACCGTGCCGAAGCCCGCGTCGCGTAGCGCCGCCTCGACGGCGTCGGCGAGGGGCCCTTCCTGTCCCGACACCGACGGGATGTCGATCATCTGGCGAGCGAGCGCAATCGGGTCAGTCACGTCCGTCAGCTGCATGATTCCTCCTTCGTCGCTTCCCTCAGGATAGTCGCGAGCGCCCGGTGTCGCGGCGAGGCGGCGGACGGAAGCGGTTCCCGCGGCCGGGTGGCGGGCACGGTTATCACTCGCGCGTTCGTGGTGTTACCCTCTGCACATGACACGCTGTGCTAGCCCGTCGCTCTTTGCGGGTATCGCTTCTTTCCTGTCCGCCGCCACGGGCGGTCGTTTCCGCCTGATCATCGGCTACGAGACCGCGGAGGGGATGGAGAGAGCACGGGAGGGAGCTGCCATCGTCGAGGGAGCCGGCGGGCACGGGCTCGTGATGCCGCGCGCGCTGCCCGCTCCCCTCACCGCTTTCTCGGTGCGCATGGTGATGGCCGACGGCGCCGTGTATGTCACGGAGGACTCCCGCGCTCTGGTGTACCTGGGCGGGCGCGCCGTCGACCGATCGAGCGAGGGAGCGCCGGCCTCTGCGTCTGCGCTTGCTCTCATTGACGAGGCCGCGGCGGCCAACGGCGACGAGTCCTCGATCGTGCGCGCGTGCGGGGGCTGGGAATCGGTCGGCGAGGGCATGGTCGGGGCGTACGTCGACCGCGCGGCCGCGAGGATCACCGCGGTGGCCGGAGGCGCTCCCGCGCCGCGAAGCGTGTCCTGCGCGGATCCCTCGGGGATTCTTCCGCTGCTTCTCGACCGTGTCGGCGTGCGGCGCGTCGAGGAGGGCGACGTGAGGCTCGTCGTTTCCTCAGACGGGCGCTCGCTCACCGCGTCCGTCCCTGATGGCGAGGTGAGAGCCGCGCTGGCCGAGGCGCTGTCCTCGAATCCTGCGCTCCCGCAGGGGCCGGGCCTCTACTGCGTCGATCCCGCGTTCGTCCTGGACGCGGACGCCCTGTGCGCCGGGGCGTTGCTGGCCAAGAGCCTGCCGCGTTAGCCTCAGGCGTCAAACGGGGATCCTGGGCGGACGCAGATGAGTATGACCAGCCGTAGCCTGGGCTTATGATTGACAACACCCCGTCCGCCCCAGACCGCCGGCGCTTCGCCCCTCTCCCTGCATCATTCGCTCGCCTACAATCATCCGGTGGGCACAGCGACGGAAGGCGGAACATGACTCTGACATCTATCGAGATCTGTGCCGGTGCTGGAGGACAAGCCCTTGGACTGGAGCAAGCGGGATTTGATCATCTCGCCGTCGTCGAGATCGATCATCACGCATGCAACACGCTTCGCGAGAATCGTCCTCAGTGGAACGTCATCGAAGGAGACGTCGTTCCCTGGATTCGAGACCACGCTCACGAGTATCGCGGGGTTGATCTGGTTGCCGGGGGAGTTCCGTGCCCTCCGTTTTCTTACGCAGGCAAGCAGCTCGGCGCCGACGACGAACGCGATCTTTTCCCCGCGATGATCGAACTCGTGAGCGTCGTACGTCCGCGCGCGATCATGATCGAGAATGTTCGTGGCCTCCTCGACCCTAAGTTTGATGCCTACCGCGCGAGCGTGGAAGAACATCTGGCGCAGGTCGGATACTCGCTGCAGTGGAAACTTCTCAATGCCTCTGATTTCGGCGTTCCACAGTTACGGCCACGCGTCATCGCTGTCGGCTTTCGCCACGACACCGCACCCTCCTTCGAGTACCCGAGTCCCTTCCAGAATGCGGCGCCCACCGTGGGGGAAACTCTCGCGGATCTCATGGCTAAACGAGGCTGGGAGGGCGCGTCGGCGTGGGCGGCACAAGCGAATCGCATCGCACCGACTCTTGTTGGCGGCTCCAAGAAACACGGAGGCCCTGACTTGGGTCCTACCCGTGCTCGGCGCGCCTGGGCGGAACTCGGCGTCAACGGATCAACTATCGCACCGGATGCCCCCGATCCGGGATTCCAAGGGGCACCCCGCCTTACCGTCCGAATGGCTGCCCGCATCCAGGGTTTTCCTGACGACTGGACTATTACCGGGGCAAAGACGCACGCATACCGGCAGGTTGGTAACGCTTTTCCACCTCCGGTTGCGCGGGCCGTCGGCGTGCAGATCGCGTCGGTCTTGAACGCCTCAGCTGCGCGCAACGAGGAGGTTGCATGAGCATCGGTCTGATGGAGGCTCGTCGTCGTTTTCACCGTGCTCTCATCGAATCTGGCACCCTATCGATCAACTCAAGCGGAGTGGCAAGCAACGCTGACAAGTCTCAACGCTTATCGCGCGACCTTGCTGCAACCATCGCGCACAACCTGGGTGCAGCTCACGGCATACGCAAGCTACAAGGCCAAAGCTCCGGCCGAAACTTTGAAGATGCGGTGAGTTCCTTCCTGCGTGACACGTTCCCCGCGCTGTCTGCCCTGCGTCCCGGACGATGGGAGGTACTCAACGTTGGTAGTGCGCGTCACGGGCAGTTTCTCGCTCAATACGAACCGTATCGTCACCTTGATGAACTCGCTGAGGCGATCACACGGAATCCAACTCTGGCCACTATTCTCGGAAATTCGTACGGCATTTCGCCGGATGTCTTGATTGTGCGTCATCCGGTTCTTCTCCAGGAACTGGAAGAAGCCGGGATCCTTATCGATGGCGTCGCATCCTATTCGCCGCTACTGGCCCGTAACCAGTCCTACCCCATCGTGCATGCTGTTGTGTCATGCAAGTGGACCCTCCGATCAGACCGCGCACAAAATGCCCGCTCAGAAGCCCTCAACTTGATCCGAAACAGGAAAGGCCACACCCCTCACATCGTTGTGGTCACAGGGGAACCCACCCCGTCCAGGCTTTCATCACTGGCCCTGGGCACAGGCGACATCGACACCGTGTATCACTTCGCCCTGCCGGAACTCATCGAAGCAACCCACGCATCGGGCAGTGGTGAAGCCGTGAACACCCTCGAAACCCTCATCGACGGTCAACGATTACGGGACATCTCCGATCTCCCCTGTGACCTGGCAATCTAGACGAGCGTTCCTCGCAATGGCCAGCTGCCCCTCACGTAAGCCCGCCACGGGTCCCCTCCGGCGTTCCGTGTGCGGCAATTCGTAGCCGCCGCGTCAACGGGGTTGGCCTCTCCAATAGGCGGACTCACGCATGCGTATAGCCTCAGGCGTCAAACGGGGTGGAGACCGTCAGGCCACCACTCTCGATCTGGCCGGCCATGTCGGACAGCCCGAGCTTGAGGTCGGCGGAGAGCATCGGCGTGTAGGAGCCAAACCCGGTGAGGATCACTCCGCCGGAGACCAGCGACACGGGAACGGTCGAGGAGGGGCCGCCCGCGGACGCGTCGGAGATCAGCTTATCGGCGGCGCTCGAGTAGTCGACGACGATACCCGTCAGGACCGGGGCGCCAATGGAGGCGCGCACCTCGTCGGAGATCTGGATGTAGCTGAACGCGTCGGCGAAGGACTGCGTGTCGACCACCTGTTGGGGCGCGGCACCCGACTGGCCCGACATGGGGACATCCCCGGCTGACTGGGCCTCGTCGCGGGTCAGTCCCTTCAGGTCCTGGCGGGTCAGCCCCGACCAGACGAGTCGCACGAGCGGGTTGGCGGCCTCCGTCACGGCGCGCGCCGCACCCTGGTTTGCCGCTCCCGCGAGGGGCAGGATGATGTCGGCGCCTCGGGATATGAAGTCGGAGGTGGCGGCGCGCACCTGGTCGGCGTCCTGCGCGTACGTGCCGTCGTTAGTGGCGGTGTTCCAGCCGAGGACGCTGATGGAGGTTCCGTTGGCGAGGTTGTAGGCGTCCACTCCCTGCGAGAACGCGGACATCTGCGAGCTGGTGACGTTGTCTCGCGCGCCGCCGACGACGCCGAGCGTGCCGGTCGTCGTCATGCCGGCGGCCGCGTAGCCGGCGAGGTAGGCGGCCTGCGAGGCGTCAACATCGACGACGGACCCGTTCTTCAGCGTCGTCGCGTGTCCCTTGGCATCGACAAAGGAGGCTCCCACCAGCGCGAACCTGGTGCGGGGATTGGCGCGGGCGGCCTCGGAGATCGCGGAGGCCATCGTGGAGTCAGCGCCGACGATGAGCGTGCAGCCGGAGGAGACGAGCGACGCCGGTGCCCCCTCGCCCGTGGCGCTGTCGTAGGCGATGGACGCCCGGCTCGCGCCGCCCGCAAGCGCGAGCGCCACCGGATCTGTGGAGGCATCTCCGTGGGCGCCCGAGATGGCGGCGCACACCTTGGCTGTGTCGGCGGGTACAGCGGCGGGCGTGGACGAGCATGCGCCGAGGGCCAGGGCGGCCGCCGTCGCGGTCGCCGCGAGGGCGGCAGTGGTCCGTTTGTTCACGTCGGGTGCCTTTCGTCAGTGCGTCTGCTGCCCATCACGCTACCAGCGCCGCCGAGCCGCGGCTGGGCGGGGGGCTCACGTCACCGCGCGAGAGGCGCGCCCCGAGGCAGTGGGCCGCGATGCGTGAGGCAGTCCCTTGTCCTTAGAGGAGGTCGGTGCGCCCCGCTGCCGCCACCGCGTCGACGGCGGCTTTGACCGATTGGGCGCGGTCCCTGCGGGTGACGAGTATCGCGTCGGGGGTGAGGGCGACGGCGACGTCGGGGACGCCGACGAGGGCGACGAGCGCCCCGGGCGCCCCGTCGTGGGCGGTGGAGCCGAAGACGGGGGCGCCGTCGGATTCGATGCGCAGCGCCTCGCCGAGGCGCCCGCTGGCCGCCGCGACGGCGGTGAGGGCGTCGAAGTCACCCAGGTCCGTCCATCCGAGGTCGGCGTCGGCGGGAACGACGGCCACTCCCCCGTCGGCGGCGACAGGTTCGGCGATGGCGTGGTCGATCGCGATCTTCGTCAGGTGGGGCCAGTTTTCGCTCAGGACCCTCTGGAAGTCGTCGCTCCCCCACGCGCGCGCAATCGTCTCGAGCCTGTCGTGCATGTCGGGCAGGAGGCGCGCGAGGTGGCGCGCGAGGACGCCAGCGGAGACGATGAACATTCCGGCGTTCCACAGGTATCCGTCGCGCACGTAGCAGGCGGCCGTAAGCGAATCGGGTTTCTCCACGAACTCGGCGACGCGCCGTGCTTGCGGGCCCGCGCCGGGCGCGGGTCCGCCCAGGGCGGGTCCCGGCGCGATGTACCCGTAGGCGCTGGAGGCTTCCGTGGGCGTCAGGCCGATGGTGACGACGTAGCCGTCGGCGGCCGCGGTCACGGCCTCGTCGATGGCGCAGTGGAGCAGCTCGGGCCGGGCGATCAGGTGGTCGGCAGCGAAGGAGCCGATGATCGCCTCATCGCCGTAGCGCTCGCGCACCACGTATGCGGCCAGTCCGATCGCGGCCATGGAGTCGCGCCCGGAGGGCTCGATGAGGAGCGTCCGAGTGGCGGAGTCGGCAAACTCGGGCAGTTGATTGAGCACGCCGTCACGGTGGGACTGTCCCGTCACGATGGTCACCGACGAGGCCCGGGTCTTAAGGCGGTCGACTGTCCCCTGCAGGAGGGTGCGCCCCGTCCCGGCCAGATCGAGGAGGAACTTGGGGTGGTTGCGTCGCGACAGTGGCCACAGTCGTGTGCCGGCGCCGCCGGCGGGGATGATCACGTGGAGGTCATTCATGCCCCCAGTATCGCAGATAGGAGGAAGGGGCGAGGCCACGGCCTCGCCCCTTCGAAGAGCGTCAGTGCGCAGGCGTCACTCGGCGGCTTCCTCGGTCGCCTCCTCGGTGGCTTCCGCTTCCTCTTCAGCGGCGGCTTCCTGGACCGACACGATGACCGTCTCGGCGTCGAGCTCGACCTCGACGCCGGAGGGCAGGGCCAGGTCTGCGACGCGCACGGCGGAGCCGGCCTCGATGCCCTCGATGGAAACCTCGAGGCTCTCGGGGATGGCGGTCGCGGGAGCCTTGACCGCGATGGTGAACTCTTCGAGGGAGTGGACGGTGCCGGGGACAGGCTCGCCGGTGACGACGACGGGAACCTCAACGTCGACCTTCTCGCCGGCCTTGACGGCCAGGAAGTCGGCGTGCAGGATGTTGCGGCGCACGGGGTGGACCTGCACGTCCTTGACGAGGGCAAGCTGGGTCTTGCCGGCGATCTTCAGCTCGACGAGGGCGTTCTTGGTGCCTCGAACGATGAGGAAGAGGTCGTGCTCGGGCACATCCAGGTGGCGGGGCTCGGCGCCGTGGCCGTACAGGACGGTGGGGACCTTGGCGGCGCGGCGGGCGCGGCGGGCGGCGCCCTTACCGAACTCGGTGCGCTCTTCGGCCAGCAGGACGGGGTTGTCGCTCATGTTGTTCCTTCGTTTCTCAGGTCCGGCTGCGGTGTCGGCAGAGTGAAGGAGACGCGTCGCGTATCGATTCAGGCCCTGTCGATAACGGCGGATACGGATCCGCCCTCGCCGGAGCAACCCCAACAGGGTACCTCACGGCGAGGGCGGATGTGAAGCGGGAGCCGGTCAGTTAAACAGCGATGTGACCGAACCGTCTTCGAAGACCTCGCGGATGGCGCGGGCGAGGAGCGGCGCGATGGACAGGACCGTCAGCTGTTCGAAACGCTTCTCGGGGGCGATCGGGAGGGTGTCCGTGACGACAACCTCGGCGGCCCCGGACTCGGAGAGTCGGCGCGCGGCGGGGTCGGAGAGAATGCCGTGCGTCGCCACGACGATGACCTTCTTGGCGCCGGCGTTGTTGAGGACCTTGATGGCCTCCGTGATCGTGCCGGCGGTGTCGATCATGTCGTCCACGAGGACGCATTCCTTGCCCGCGACCTCACCGACGACGCGGTTGGCGACGGCGACGTTGGGGCGGGTCGTGTCGCGGGTCTTGTGGACGAAGGCCAGGGGCGCGCCTCCCAGCTTCGTGGACCACTTCTCGGCGACACGGATGCGACCCGCGTCGGGGGACACGATGGCCGTGTTGGTCAGGTCCACGCGTCCGCGCACGTATTCGACGAGGACGGGCATGGCGAAGAGGTGATCGACCGGGCCGTCGAAGAAGCCCTGCTCCTGCGAGGCATGCAGGTCAACGCTCATGATGCGGTCGGCTCCGGCCGCGCGGTAGAGGTCCGCCATGAGGCGCGCCGAGATGGGCTCGCGCCCCTGGTGCTTCTTGTCCTGGCGAGAGTAGGGGTAGAAGGGGGCGACCACGGTGATGCGCTTGGCGGAGGCCCGCTTGGCGGCATCGATCATGATGAACTGTTCCATGAGCCACTTGTTGATGTCGCCCGCGATGGATTGCAGGACGAACACGTCGGCGCCGCGAACGGATTCGTTGAAGCGCACGTAAATCTCGCCGGAGGCGAAGTCGTAGGCCGTCACCGGCGAGACCCCACATCCGATTTCCTCGCCCACTGCGTGAGCCAGGTCCATGTGAGCTCGCCCAGAAACGAGGACGAGGTTCTTCTCTCCGGTGGTCACCAATCCGCTCATGCGGTTGTCTCTCCTTGCGTTGGATCAGGCGCCGTGCGCCGTCATCAGTGTGCCGATGGTCGTGTATGGCCTCACCATCGTATCGGCTGCGACGCAGCCCTGACCGACCCACGCGGCGGGGACCACGCAGCGATCCCCGATTTCCGCATCAATCAGCGTCGCGCTGGGACCGATTTCACAGTAATCCCCAACGACGGTTGCCCCCCGCAGGCACGTGCCCGGGTAGATCGTGGTGTCCGAGCCGAGGCGCACGTCGACGTCGATCCACGTGGATGCGGGGTCGACGATGGTCACTCCGGCGCGCATGTGTTCCTCGCAGATCCGGCGGTTGAGTTCGGCGCCGAGCTCGGCCAGCTGGACGCGGTCGTTGGCGCCCGCGCTCTGCCAGTGGTCGGTGAGTTCCAGGGCGCCGGCGCTACGGCCAGCGGGCGCGGCGGCCGCCAGGACGTCGGTCAGGTACACCTCGCCCTGGTCGTTGTTGGTTCCCACCGAGGCCAGCGCCGAGCGCAGGAAGGCAGCGTCGAAGGCGTAGATGCCCGCGTTGATTTCGTTGATGCGCGCCTGCTCGTCGGTCGCGTCGCGCTGCTCGACGATCCCGGTGACGGTGCCGGTCGCGTCGCGGATGATGCGCCCGTAGCCCGTGGGGTCCTCGACACGGGAGGTCAGGACGGTGACCGCGTGTCCGGCACCCTCGTGGGTGGCGACCAGGTCGGCCAGGGTTGCAGTAGACAGGAGCGGGACATCCCCGTAGGTGACGACGACCGTGCCCGTGACGGGGGCGACCGCGGCGTCGAGGGCCTCCAGCCCGCACTGGACGGCGCGGCCCGTGCCGGGGATCTCGTCCTGATCGGCGATGATTGCGTGCGGGGCGACGCGCTGAATCTCGGCGGCGACCACGTCTCGCTGGTGGCGCACGACGGCCACGAGGTTGTGCGGGTCGAGCCCTTGGGCGGCTCGCAGCGCGTGCCCGATCATGGACAGGCCCGCCAGCGGGTGTACGACCTTCGGGAGGGCCGATTTCATGCGCGTTCCCTGACCGGCGGCCAGGACGATGACGGCGGCGGGGCGAGACATGTTCCTCCTCGGGGTTAACGGTCCCGACGGGACCGGTCGCTCCGCCCCTAGGATTCGAACCTAGACTAAAGGCACCAAAAACCTCTGTGCTGCCGTTACACCAAGGCGGAATGCGTCCACCGTGATAATACCCGCACCGCGCTTCGCCTTTCAAACGGGCAACGCGCGCGGCAAAGAGCCCTCATGGGTCTCGTCGCGGCCTGATGCCGTGTGATACTGGGGTCATGGCTGAGAAGAGGACACGGATGAGCGGCTTCGCTCGCCGCGAGCAGCTGGTGAGCGTCGGGCGTTCCCTGTTCGCGGAAAAGGGCTTCGGGGCGACCAGCGTCGAGGAGATCGCCTCCCGCGCGAAGGTCTCCAAGCCGGTCGTCTACGAACACTTCGGGGGAAAGGAAGGCCTGTACGCCGTCATCGTCGACCGCGAGGTGCAGGCTCTCATCTCCTCGTTGCAGTCGTCCCTGGAGTCCTCAAAGAGGCCTCGCCTCATTCTGGAGAACGCGACCCTGGGGTTGTTGGACTACATCGAGCGAAACACGGACGGTTTTCGTGTGCTTGTGCGCGATGCGCCGTCGGATCGCGCGGCCGGGTCTTTTTCGTCGATCATGGGCGACGTGGCGACGCGGGTCGAGCACATCATCGCCGAGCAGTTCAAGCGCTCGGACTTCGATACGACCTGGTCCCCCCTGTACGCCCAGATGCTGGTGGGCCTGATCGCGCAGGTCGGTCAGTGGTGGCTCGACGATCGGCGCATGAAGAAGGACGAGGTGGCCGCCCACGTCGTCAACCTCATTTGGAACGGCCAGCGCGGCCTGCGGCCGAATCCGACGCTGCGTGTTCGTTCCTGCGCGGGGTGATGCGAGTGAGGCCGCGGCGGGTATACCCGCCGCGGCCTCACTCTGCGCGACAAATGTCAGCGCGCCTCGAAGGAGAGGCAGTCAGCCGTGCCCGCGCCGACCGAGATGGCGGCGGCGGTGCACTCAAGGGCCGAGTTGTGGACGCAGTCGGCCTTCTGGCAGGCGCCAACGAAGGGCTTGGCGCGCTCCAGGCCACCCTTGACGGTCAGGGGGATGAAGGTCGTGCAGGAGGTGGAGTAGCCGACGGTGATGGCGGCGGCTCCGCAGTTCTTGTCCTTGTTGTAGGAGCAGGAGGTGACGGAGCAATCGAGGATGCGGGGCATGTCTGCCATTGGAGTTTCCTTTACAACGTGGCCCCGTTGGGGCCTTTCACTGGGTCGGTCGCGACCGGGTGGCCGCGCTGTTGACTCCAGTGATACGCCTTTTCGCAACACGGTCCAAACGCCGCGACTTTTCGTTGCAATTTCAAGGCTCTCAGTCGGACTTGTGGAGACTATTTTCGCACCCGCTTCATCACAAATTACGCAACAAAATGGGGCGTGTCTTTTGCGTAATTCGGGTAGGTGAGCCTGCGCTGCGTGACTGCGGCAAACCTACCCTGATCGGCCCACACACAAGGCTTTGCCCGCGCCGCCGAGGGGCAGCGCGGGCGATTATGGGTCAGAGTCGGCACTTAAGAAGCACTCACGTCGCCGACCGGACTCAGCACTCTATCAGCGGCACCGCACCGGGGCATTCACCTTCATCTCAGGTAGGGATACCCCAACCACTGACGAAGCAGAGGCCCGCCGTCGGGAATCATGTACGCATTGAGCAGCTCGGAGGGAGTCACATCGTAGAGCCAGGCAAGGGACACGCAGTAACGCGCCCCCGAGGCCTCAAAGTCCAAGTGCTCACCATCAGGCCCATCAAGAGCAACGTAACTCCACGCGGGAGTTTCTTGAAGCACCCAACCGGACGGGAGTTCGTCAGCTTTGGTCGGAACACCCAGCACTGGGAGGCCCAAACTATGACGCAAGATCGACACCGTGTAGTTGACCATTACCTTCTGCGTCAACTCAACCGAGGGCGAACTAAAAAAGCCACCTCTTCTTATCTTCCCGCGTTCTTCCTCGTCGAAGCAGTATTGCCCGTCCTCCAACCACAACACCGCACTCTCACTAAACGCATCGTCAATCGAAAGGCCCGCACGCCCCCATCTAAAACCGTTACGCACCTTAACCCGAGTGTGCTGGTTCATGACCGCCGCATACTCGTCCAGGAAGGCCATCGGGTCTTTCTCTTCCCCGGATGCACCTCTCTTAAAGAACTGTCCCAATGCATTCAGCACTGTCTTCCTCCTCTGGGGTAAAAACTACAGATCTTCTCGTCTGCGACCCGTCTCGACACCGACGACGTCAGGAAAGCCACTCACGTAGAAACGGGCCCCCTGATGGATCCATATATCCAGCGAGGAGTTCATCGAAATCGATTTGCATCACATGGGTCAGTTGATTGAGTTCCGGATGCACCGGGAAGATTGTGCGCATCTCCATCGGGATATATGCTCCGTCCAGGGTGAGCCGACCAGTGATAGGGGTCAGCTGTTCGAAGCCCCACTGGGGCGATACGCTTTCAAGCCCCACAGGAACATCGATGCGCGGCCACCGGCGGCGCCATCGCGCTTTTTCGCCGATGCGCATGATCGCCCATTTCAACATGATCTCACCATAGTCGCTAATCATGGTCGGGACACGCGGTTCTAAATACTCGCTCTCACCATAGAACGCTTGAGGGCGACGCGAATTCTTCGTATCCCAAATATGCTGCCAGCTACGCCCAGCATCCCACGTAAGTGCTACACCACCACCATTATAGACGGATGGGATCGCCCCACTTTCACGAGCGAAATCAATAAGATCTTCTGTAACAGACATCAGTTATTTCCTTTCGCTTCGAGAATTCCAAGCTGTAGACATTCATTCACAGTAAGCGGATAATCACCAAGCATGAATTGCACCTGCCGCGCTCCCCCAGGCATCGAGAATTGCGGGACATTAATTCCTGTTCGAATAGAGAAACCGGTCGGCAACTCCACAATCCGATACTGATAGTAGGGATCATTCATCGCAAAAATATCAAGGGATCGCTCCTCCAATGAAAAAGGGCGCCCATCTTCGGGTAGTTGCCATAGATACTTCCCATACGGCAGTCCGAGCCGATCCACACACGACCCAAAAGTCTTCATGTATGCGAGATAGCTCGTATAGGTCTGAACAGTACTTCTCTCCATTCGAGCAAGCACTGTCGGCCCATCCGACACCCATTTCAAGACCCCTGAGTTAGGGAAGTCCGGCGAATGAACGTCAGGTATTTCATCAATCTCCATGTTTCATCTCCTTACCAAAATCACAAACTAACTAACACAATGAACACATCATCAACACTACACTGACTAAATCGGGGGAAGACCAACAGGCTGCTTCTTTCCCCTGAGTACCCCTTTGTCAAGAAGGTCTTGAACGCTTACAGGTTTACCGTTTTCACCCAACACTTGCAACTGTGTCGCCCCACCTGGCTGCTGTCCCCAACCAGCGACCTTTCCAGACTTGATTGTCCACCCTTCCGGCAATTGCTCGCCGGTGAACTCGTACTGATAGTAGTAGTCGTTAACAGAAGAGGGTTGCAGAGATCGTTCTTCGAAAGAAGCAGGCGTCCCACCTTCAATAGCTCCTAAATAGTTACCCGCCGGATGCCCGATACGGTCAACATCTCCACCAAAATCACGAACGTAATCCTCAACTGACGAATAGATCGTTGGATCACCAGCATAGCCGTCGTTGGGGGGCCAATCAACCTTCCATTTTTGCAACCACGTGTGCGGATCAGTTCCCCAATGACCATGCTGATCCTGCCACTCCTTATAGGTATACGAAGTACCATCCGGTCTTTGACCGAGGATCAACTCACGCTGTTTCGCTAAGTCCGCTCCCTTATATCCATCCACAAGGCCCTCTGTTGGCGGCGCTTGCCCACCTGTCTGATGATTCGTCAACGGCACCCTTGACGCCAGGTCTTCTGCATTATCCGGAAGTGAGCGCAAATGGAATGCCCGCTTAGCCTTCCAGTGATCAGCGAGATCTTCCATGCCGTGCGTGCGCAGATAGTCATCGAGATGCGAAGACAAGCGCCCAGTCATTCCTCCCGCACCGAGATCCATATGTGTGGCACCTTTCAGCGCCAGCGTGCCGAGATTGACTCCCATGTCACGCAGCATCATGCCTTCGCCAACGATAGGCAGAGACTCGATCACGGCCGTCAGCCGGGCGGCACGAGCACCCGCACCCGGAGCCACGCTCAGCGCGGCGAGCACCGCGCCCGGTACCAGCTCCCCCAGGGCAGCCCCGGGATCGTCGGCCCACCCGTCCACATTGAGCAGCCCTTCCACCATCTTCCGCGCAAACCCCTTCGGGTCCGCAAGAATCGCGTCGCGCAGCGCCAACATGTCACGCCCGGGAAGCACCGTCCTCTTAGCCACGAGTTCTTCCCACGACATCCATCCGAGCATGTAGCGCCCATAGTCCCACAGCGCTTCAGCCGCCACCCCGTAGGTCATCGTCAGCAGGCCCCACACGCCATCGAAGATGCCCGCAACCGCTCGCCGCGCGAAATGAACGGGAGCCCAGGAGGGGTCCGGTGAGCGCTCGGAAAGCTCGTAGAGGGTCTGCGCCAGGGCCTCTCCCGCGGCATCGGTGTCGCCCACCGCCGCGTTGAAATCCGCGATAGCCTGCTCTTTTGCCGCTTCACCCGGCCGGGTATCACGCTCCGGATGATACGAGAAGTCCCACACAGGGAACCCTAGCGCGTCGTGTTGAGGGTGCTCCGAGGCCCACCGCTGCTCCGCGAGTGCCGCCTCCACTGAGGCAACCCCCGCCTCGTACGAGGCCTTGGCAGCGGCGGCGCGCGCTTGCGCCTCTTCCAGCGCGGTCGCATATGCCTCCCATGCATCGGCGGCACGTCCAAACGTCGCCGACGCACACCACCACTTGTCGGGCTGCATCTTGAAGTGCTCGTGAAAGCGATCCGCCGCACGCCCCACCCACCCCGGGGCTGAAATCTCCTGAAGAGACCACGCGATCCTCTCGCAGTCCGAGGCACGATCACGCATCACCGCGACGCGCCCCCGAATGGCCACCGCGTCCCCCATGATCTCAAAGTCGGGTGCTCCCGTATGCAACACGCCCACGTTAAGCCCCCGTCACCGTCTGCTCTGTTGACACGGACCTCGCCGCATCACGCGCGCGCCGCATTGCGTCCTCGCACGCACTCATGTAATCCCCGTAGATCCCCGCCACCTTCCCCAGGCGTCCCGCGGCCTCGGCGACATCTCGAAGCATCCCATTGAGCCCCTGATCCCAGGCGGTGTTAAATCGATCTAACGCCCCGACAACCGTCGGATCACGGACCATCGCACCATTCGGCGTGTAATCCGCAACGTCGTACGTCCTGTTCCGCTCCTGCAGGTCAGCCAGCTGCGACGCGGCGGTTACCAAGGCCTCGATATCGACCTCAAAATCGTGGTTTCCCATGGTCGCCCCCTAGTCCACCGCCGCAAAAGCCAGGGTTTCCGCCTTGATGCCCGCCTGGCGGATATCCTCGAACGCCTGCTTCAATGCGTCCAACGCACCCGATAGCTCTTCCACCCGGGTATCCAAGCGCTGTGCACAGGCCTTCTGTGCCTGCCTGGCCTCGGAGGTATCCGTCCACTCCCCGAGCTCGTGTTCCACGAACTCCGACATCTGCGCACCGCTCTCGCGTAGCTTCGAGGCAGCGCGGGCTATGTCATCCATCATGTAGTTCACTGCTGTTTCGTGAAAGACCAGGTTCTGCCCGCTCATTGCCCACTCCCAAAGGCCGAGACGATGCCGCTCATGGCGCCGGCGGCATCCTCTTCAGCCGCCAGGAGGGCCTCATCCACCGCGATCAGGGCCTGCGCGTAGCGTCCCAAGTCCAGCCTGTGTGCACGCGCACCCTCGCCCCACGCTTCCAGCGTCTCGCTCAGGATCGAGAGATAGGGGCCGTTGACCCGCGAGGATTCCCCAACGACATCCGATTCGAGGTTCCGAGCAATGTCGACGATGGCGCTGTCACAGTCCGCGACGTAGCCCGCCGCCTTCGTTTGCGCCCCAATGACAAGTCCAAATCCTGGTCCGCTCACAACACGCCCCACCTTCACCGGATAGAGAGCGGCTAACACCACTCGCTCAACTACTTGTTCAGCTGAACATCGTAGTAAATCACAACAAGGTTCACTCGAGCAAATCGGCAGCCTCGAGCCAGTCGTCCTCCAGCTCGCCCATCTCGGCCAAAACGTCCTGATGGGCGGCCGAGGCCTTCGTCAGCTCCGAGACGACCGAGGCATCCGAGGCGGCCCTGATCGACAGGGCTTCCAGCCGCTCCTCCAGGGCCGCAGCCTCACCGCGCAGGCGCTCCAGCTTGCGCTCGATGCGGGCCAGTTCCTTCTTCGCCGCGCGCCTGGCCGCCGCGTCACTCACGGCGCCGCGTGCGCTCCCCCGCCCCGCGCTCTCCTCGCCCGAGGAGGCACCCGAGGAGGACGCGGCCGAGCGGGAAGAAGGGTCGGCCTCGTCGGCGCGAGTGGACGTACCAAACGCCCCAAAGTCTCCGGAGGCGCGCATCTGAAGGTACTGTTCGACGCCGCCGGGCAGGGCACGGACCTGACCGTCGCCGAGGAGCGCCACCTGGTGGTCGGTGACACGCTCGAGGAGGTAGCGGTCGTGCGAGACGACGACCAGGGTCCCCGGGAACGTGTCGAGCAGATCCTCCATGGAGGCCAGCGTGTCCGTGTCGAGGTCGTTCGTGGGCTCGTCCAGGAGCAGCACGTTCGGCTGACTCATGAGCAGTCGCATGAGCTGGAGGCGTCGCCTCTCGCCTCCGGAGATCTCGCTGATGCGCGTGTACGCGCGGGTCCGCGTGAAGCCCATGCGCTCGGTCATCTGGGAGGCGCTGACCTCCTTGCCGTCCACGACGACGGTCTGGGCGACGTCGGCGACGGCCTCGACGACGCGCATGTCGGCCAGGGCGTCGAGCTCGTGCGTGTCCTGGGAGAGCGTGGCAACCTGCACGGTCTTGCCGCGTTTGACGCGTCCCGAGGTGGGGGTAAGGTCACCGCGCAACAGGTTGAGAATCGTCGTCTTACCGGCACCGTTCACGCCGACGATGCCGACGCGCTCGGCGGGCGCCAGTCGCCACGTGACCCCCTCGAGGATGCTCAGGCGCGTCCCGTCGGGGCGCGGAAAGGAAACGGAGACATCCTCCAGGTCGATGACGTCCTTGCCCAGGCGCGCGGTCGCCATCCGCACCAGCTCAACGGTGTCACGTGGCGGCGGCACGTCGGCGATGAGTGCCTCGGCCGCGGCGATGTGGAACTTCGGCTTCGAGGTGCGGGCGGGGGCACCGCGCCGCAGCCACGCCAGTTCCTTCGTCAGCAGGTTGGCGCGCTTGGCGGCCGCCACGTCCGCCTGGCGCAGGCGCTCAGCGCGGGCAAGGGTGTAGGCGGCGTAGGAGCCGTCGTATATTTCGACGCGGCCGGGGATCTGCGGGCGGTCACCGCCCGGGTCTACGCCGGGCACGACCTCCCAGATGTGTTCGCACACGGCATCCAGGAACCAGCGGTCGTGGGTGACGCACAGCAGCGCACCGCTCGCACCCGGCCGGGCAAAGCGCCCGTTCAGGTGGGCGGCCAGCCAGGCCACGCCCTCGACGTCCAGGTGGTTCGTGGGTTCATCCAGGCACACGATGTCCGCTGTGGTGGCCAGGACCCTGGCCAGGGCGACGCGCCGCCGCGACCCGCCCGACAGCGTTCCGACGAGCGCCTCGGGGTCAATGTCGGCGAGCAATCCGGCGTGAATGTCGCGCACGCGCGCGTCCGAGGCCCACTCGTACTCTTCCAGGCCCGGGTGGACGGCCGCAACGACCGTGTCCTCGGGATTGAGCGTGTCGGCCTGCGTGAGGAGCGCGACCCGCACCCCGTCGCGCCGCGTCACCACTCCCCCGTCGGGTTCCTGGGTTCCGGCGACGATGCGCAGGAGCGTGGACTTGCCCGCCCCGTTGGGGCCGAGGATGCCGACGCGCGAGCCGTCATCCAGGCCAACGGTCACGCCGTCGAGGAGCCTGCGCGACCCGGCGAGTGCTGCGACGCCTTGTGTTCCCAGCAGGTGTGCCATTAGTTGACCTCCGTCTCTTCGACCACGGCGCCGCGTGCGGGGCCGGAGGCGCACATCGCGCGGGCAACGGTGTCCTCGGCCTCGAGCGCGCGGGCGAGGTCGTGGGCATGCTCGGCGTCGCGCGCGAGGGCCGCGACGGTGGGTCCGGAACCGGACAGGGTGACCGCCAGCGCCCCTGCCCGACGCGCCGCCTCCATCGTGCGCGCCAGCTCGGGACGCAGCCGCAGGGCGGGGGCCTGCAGGTCGTTGACGAGGCGTGGGCCAAGCTCCTCGGGTCCGGATCGCAGAGCGCGCGTCTCCTCGGGCGTCGGTTCGGCGAGGCCGGGGGCCCGGGCGGCGTCTACCCGGTCGAACTCGCGGAATACCTCGGGCGTGGACAGGCCCTCGTGGGCCAGGAGCATCACCCAGTGATGCGCGCTCGTGTCTTCCGCCTCGCCCTCGCCGTCGGCGAGGACCCTCATGCGGTCTCCGCGTCCCGTCCCCAGGGCTATTCCGCCGACGAGGCAGGCGGGCACGTCTGCTCCCAGGGAGCGGCCGATCGCCTGGAGCTGGTCGGCGCCGAGGCCCAGGTCCCACAGCTGGTTGCAGGCGACCAGGGCGGCGGCGGCGTCTGCCGAGCCGCCCGCCATTCCTCCGGCGACGGGGACCCGCTTGTCGACGCGGATGCTCACTCCCGCGGCGGTGGACGCCCACGGTCCGGCGGCGGCGAGCCGCTGAAGGATGCGGGCGGCGCGCACGGCCAGGTGGGATCCCGGGTCCAGGTCGGCCATCGCGGCGGTCGTCGCCTCGTCGACGCGCCCGTCGGGCAGGTAGGCGATGGTCTCCACGCGCACGCCGGGAGTCTTCGACGTGCGCACGGTAACGGTCTCGCGCAGGGACAGCGCTTCGAACACGGTGACGAGCGGGTGGTAGCCGTCGGGGGTGGGCGGGCCGACTCGCAGTGTCAGGTTGACCTTTCCTGGAGCGCTGGCACGCACTTCACGCATGGCTATCCTTTCGTTTCGCCGCAGCGGTTCGCCCGTCAGCGGGCAGCCTGCGAGGGCGGGAGGGCTCCGCCTTCTCGCGCCTCAAGGACGGCGCGGCCCAGGGCGACAAACTCATCGATGGAGAGCGTCTCTCCCCTGCGGGTCGGGTCGATTCCGGCATCGCACAGCAGCGCCTCGGAGGCTTCGGGTCCGCCCGCCCAGTTCTTCAGGGCGGCGCGCAGGGTCTTGCGGCGTTGCCCGAAGGCGATGTCGGTGACCTCGAACGTCGCGCGTCGCAGCGCCTCGTCCCCGCGAGGTGAGGGCAGCCGCGTCAGGCGCACGAGGGCGCTATCCACCCCGGGAACGGGCCAAAAGACCGTGCGTCCGATCGTGCCCGCCCGCTGAACCTCGCCGTACCAGGATGCCTTCACGGAGGGGACGCCGTAGGTGCGCGATCCCGGGTTCGCGGCCAGGCGGTCGGCAACCTCGGCCTGCACCATGACGACGACGGCTTCGATGGTGGGGAAAGCGTCGAGCATGTTGAGGAGCACGGGCACGGCCACGTTGTAGGGCAGGTTTGCGACCAGCTTGGTGGGCGGCGGCCAATCGACGCCAAAGTCCTCGTTGCCGGTAATCTCGGTGGCATCCATGGTGACGACGTGGAAGCGTCCGCTCGCCTCGCCCATGCGCGATCGGATGGTCTCGGGTAGCGCCGAGGCGAGGGGCGGGTCGATCTCGACGGCGCGCACGCGCGCCCCAACCTCCAGGAGCGCCAGGGTGAGGGAGCCCAGGCCCGGCCCGACCTCAACGACCTCGTCCCCGGCGCGCACGTCTCCTGCCGCGACGATCTTGCGGACCGTCCCGGCGTCGTGGACGAAGTTCTGCCCCAGGACCTTGGTGGGGCGGATGCCCAGGGCCTCGGAGATGGCCCGCACTTCGAGGGGCCCGAGCAGTCCCGTCTCGGAGGGAACGGCCCCCTCGGGCAGGGTCGGATCGGTGCGGCGGCGTGCGGCGCGGGCGCGCTGGGAGGAAGGGGATTGGGTCACGCTGGCCAGTCTAGTGCACGGCACCGGCGAGCCCGGGGCGAGGCCCCCTGTGAGGCTCGGCCCCTCGGGGGGCGACCGGCCTCACGGCGCGGCGGCGTATCAGCTCCCTGATCGCGGTCAGTTGGTCAACTCGTTCGAGGCTGCCGATTCGAGACTGCCGACAGCATAGAGAACCCTGACCCACACGTTGCGACACGGCAACCACCGCTATGCGACGCGGATACGGATAGGTTATCGCTACGCGGATAGGTTATCGGCTTGCGGATAGCTTACTGTCCTATCCGCGTGCTCATAACCTATCCGCATGTTCACAACCTATCCGCGTACCCATCACTGACCCGCGTGCTCATAACCTATCCGCGTACCTGAATCAGGCAACAGAAAGACCGGGCCCGACAACCTCCGCTGTCAGGCCCGGCCCTCCTCAGCTCTCAAGCTCAGTACCAGCCGACCGCATTCGAGTGCGCCCAGGCGGAGCAGGGCGTGCCGTAGCGTCCCTTAATGTAGCCGATACCCCAGTTGATCTGGGTGACGGGATTGGTGCGCCAGTCGGCGCCCGCCGAGGCCATCTTCGAGCCGGGCAGGGCCTGCGGAATGCCGTAGGCTCCCGAGGACGCATTCTCGGCGTGGGGATTCCACTGGGACTCCCGGTTCCACAGCTGAATCAGGCACTGATACTCGCTGGTCCCCCACCCCTGCGCCTCAACGAGAGGCTTGGCCAGCGCACGCGGATCCTCGCCCGAGTAGGTCATCGGAACCGCTCCGGCGGCCGCGGCAGCGGCGGCCGCAGCCGAGGCCTCGGCTCCGTTCGATTCCGCCGCGATCGCAGCGATTTCGGCCTTGGAGGAGATCGTCCCCAGCTTCGCGCGGTAGCGCACCGAGGTCGTTCCATTGGCTTCGGTGGCCTCCTCGAGGGTGGCCTTCGGGTCGATGCCCGCCGCAACGAGGGCCGCCGGGGTGGCTTCCTTCGTTCCCTCGGTGCGCACCTGCGTCACGGGCTGGGAGGTGGAGTGCTCGGTGATCGGCACGGAGGTGCGCACCTCGTCGCCGTCCTTTTCCTGCCACACCGTCCAGGTCGTGACACCGTTGACGCCCGGCGTCGTCACCTGAGACTCGCCGACGAACATGTCGCCGCTGGTCACGGTGGTCTCGTTGAACGGAATCTCGACGGTCTCGGTCGCCTGCCCGCGGGTGACACGGCTGACGGTGATCGTCAGCTCCCCGGCGGGACCGTTCGACACGTTCACGCGATCGAGAGGATGCACCGACACCCCCGCTGCCTCGAGGATCGCTCGCGCATCCTGGCCGGGCCGCGCAGCCACCTCGCGGCTGGTGCCATCCACCGCCACAACGACGTTGCGAGCGCGAGAAACGAGGGGGGTCAATTCATCGCGCGAGGAGGAGCGGTCCGCTGCGAGCGTCACGGCCGACCCCAGGGGCGCTGCGTCGGCAAGGATCGCGTCGGCCGAGGAGGCCGTCGTCCACAGGGTGCGCGACGTACCGTCGACGGTCACCGCGTACGCCTTCGAGGTTCGCACAATGATCGTGTCGCCGTCGCGTACGGCCTCTCCCTCACCGGGCTGCACCAGGTCGTTGCTGCCGATACTCACGCCCGCAACCTCCAGCGCATCTCCCACGGTGTTTCCCCACGAGGTCACCGGACGGGAAACGCCGTCCACCTCAAGCATGACGGAGGTGTAGGAGGCGGCAACGCCGACGCCTGCGACGCCGACCACCCCGGCCGAGGCCAGGGCCGCGACGCTGAGAACGATGCGGGGGGAGGGCGCGAAGGAACGCAGGTGGGCTCCGAGAACGTGCAGGGCGCTGGCGGCGGAGGCACTCAGCGAGGTGCTCAGGTGGTGGCTCACGATACTCCAGTTACTCGCTATTGGTGTTGCTGGTCAGCTTAGCGCGACAGCCCGCGGGCACGCCAGAACAATGGCGCTCCCGCGGGTAATGTCACGTCAAACGAGGCCGAGCTTGTAGGCGCAGCCCCACTGGCCCCACCCCGCGCGCTGCTGAAGCATGCGCGCACGCATGGTCTGTTCCTCGGCCGAGGCCTCGGAGGGCAGGCCGGTGCCGCCGACGCTGCGCCACGTGGGAAGGGAGAATTGGTACATGCCGTAGTAGCCGTTGCCGGTGTTGATCGACGGATTACCGCCGGACTCGCACTGGGCGATGGCCGCCCAGATGGAGGCGTCGTCACCGGAGATGGCCGCAGAGCCGGAAGAAGAAGAGGAGGAGGAAGACGACGAGGAGGAGTCGGAGGATGAGCCGGAGGGTTCTTCCGCCTTCTTCGCCTTGGTCCCCTTGGACACGACGCGGGTCGTGGGCTCGGTGCGGGAGGTGGAGAGCACCGCGGACACGGTCACGTTGCCGTCGATAGTCTCCTGATAGGCCTGGGTGACCTCGCTGCCCGCCGCGCCTTCCTGCACGGTCTTCTCGGTCCCCTCCTCGGCCTCGGCGTCCTCACGTTCCTCGGTCTCGTAGGGGATCTCGGTCGTGGTCGTTACGGTGCCGCGAACGACGCGAGCAACCCGCAGCGTGGTGTCGCCGCCGACGTTCTCCAGGGTCACCCGGTCGATGGGGCCGGCGCTCACGCCCGCCTTGGCCAGGATCGCGCTCGCCCCCTCGGAGGCGGAGGCGACAACGTCGGTCGTGTGACCGTCGGCGACGACGTGAATGTTCTCCCCGCCCTCACCGATCGGCATCTCGGATCGCGTGTAGGAGCGGTCGGCGGCCATCGACGAAGAGGATGCGGGCAGGGCGGTCAGGACGCCCGAAATCGAGGAGGCGGTGGACCACGCGGTCGTCTGGGCGCCGTCAACGGTCACGTCGTAGGCGGTGGCGGAACGAACGACAACCGTGTCGCCGCTGGCGACGCGCTGGTCGGCGGCCGGGGCGACGAGGTCGTGGTCGCCAACGCTGACGCCCGCGGTGCTCAGCGCGTCGCCCGCGGTGGAAAAGAAACCGGACACGTCGCGGCTGACGCCATCCACTTCCAGGGTGACGTGCCGGTAGGAGGTGCCGACGGCGGCGGCAGCTGTGCCGGCCACGAGGAGGGCAGTCGCGGAGGCGACGGAGATGACGACTGTGCGGGAGGGCTTCAGGCTCACGGGTCTCCAGACCTTGTAGGTTCCGAGTCGTTGGCCGCGTCGCACCGGCGCTTCGAAAGCGAGGGGGCGATGGGTCCTCCGACTTAGACTGACTCCTCCACCGTAACCAATTTGTTACCCTTTCGCGACCACTTTGACGCAACTCACGCGTTCGCCCGCCGCCTTGACGAACCCCCGCGCGCCCCTCCTCACCCCCGCGCGAGGCGCCAACGCCTCACCAGGAACCGTAGACGGCCTCGGTGTTCGCCCTCAGCTGGTCGCACGCTTCCTCCTCACCGATTCCCCACAGGCCCGCGATGAACCGCACGGTGTGTGCCATCACGTAGGAGGCGTTGGGGCTGCCGCGCCACGGGGCGGGTGTCAGGTAGGGCGCGTCGGTTTCGACCAGGACGAGCTCGCGAGGCATGGCCGCCAGCGCCAGGCGCGCATCGTCGTTGGCGGGGTAGGTGATCGGCCCGGCGAAGGAGGCATACCAGCCGCGTTCGGCGAGCCGGGCGGCCATCTGCGCGTCACCCGAGAAGCAATGGAACACGATGCGCTGATCTCGCTCGGCGCTCTGCTCCAGGATCTCGAGGGTGTCCTCGTGGGCGTCGCGATCGTGAATCTGCAGGGGCAGACCCGCCCGGCGAGCCATGTCGATGTGGACTCGGAAGGACTCCTTCTGCGCCTCTCGCCCGGGTTCGGCGGTGCGGAAGTAGTCGAGGCCGCTCTCTCCCACCGCGACGACCATCGGGTCACCCAGGCGGGACTCAACCGCCGCAAGAGCCTCGACGAGGGGAACGTGGTGGTCGCGCGCCTGCGGGGTCAGCCCGTCGGGCGAGGCCTCGGTGCAGCCGGCGTGCAGGGCGGCCTCGTTGGGGTGGATCGCCAGGGCGACGCGCACGCCCGCGTGGGAGCGAGCGAGGGCCAGCATGGGATCGAAGTCCGGCAGCTCGCACGCGCTCGAGATCACGGCGTTCACGCCGACAGCGCGGGCACGTTCCAGCTGTTCCTCCAGGGAGAGACACACGCCGTCCGCGCGGGGAATCTGCCCGACGTGGGTGGGCAGGTGGGTGTGGTTGTCGACGACGGGAGCCGCCAGCGGGGCGGGAGCGTCGGGCCAGGTACGAGGCTTGCGCCGACTCATGCGGGCTGACCTTCCTTTCGGGTCGATCGGATGGGTGCGTCAGGAGACGAGTCCCGCGTCTCTCAACGGGAGCGCACGATGGCCCGGGAGACCTCGTCGACCGCCGCGTCCCCGAGGAGCACCCGCACGATTTCGAGACCGAGATCCAGGGAGGTCCCGGCTCCACGGCTGGTGATCACGGCCTCGTCGACGACGACGGGGTTCTCGTGGACGATGGCGCCGCCGCCGGCGATCGCCTTGACGAAGGCTGGATTGGCGGTGGCGTGGCGCCCATCCAACACGCCGAGTTCGGCGAGGATCGAGGGGGCCGCGCAGATCGCCGCGATGAGCTGCCCGGCGTCGGCGCGCCGCAGCACCTCTTCCTGGATCGCCGGTGTCGCCTTGAGGCCCAGGGTTCCCGGCATCCCGCCGGGTAGGAAGAGCAGCTCGTAGGTGCTCAGGTCCGTGTCCTCGAGCATGCGGTCGGCGACCACTCGGATGCCGTGGGAGCTCGTGACGTGCCGGGCGTCGGTCACCGAGATGAGGTCGGCGCGTATCCCGGCGCGGTAGAGGACGTCGGCGACGGCCAGGGCCTCGACCTCTTCAAAACCCTCCGCGAGCATGATGGCGACGGCGGCGTCGGTGGCGAGCTTGTCGGGTGTGGGCATGGTTCCTCTTTTCCTAGGGCCTTGCGTAGGCGTTACATCCAGCCTAGCGCAGGGCGCGGCGCGGACGCGCCGAGGGCGTCCTCGATCCGGGCGGTGGCGTCCGCGCGGGGCGTGGGTGCGGCTCCCGCCACGCCAACAATCTGCGGGGTCAGCGTGGCATCCGCGCGGGGCGCGGGTGCGGAACGGGATCCCCCGCCCCACACCCACGGCTACAGGCTCACTCCGAGCGCAGCGCCTCAACGGGATCCTGGCGGGATGCCCTGGCCGCGGGAATGATGCCCGCAATGACCGTGAGGAGGACGGACACCGCGATGAGGATCGCCGCGGTGAGCGCAGAGAGCTGAGCGATGTTCTCCACCTCGAAGGACGCCTTGACCACCGCGTTGGCGATGGCGCACAGCCCATAGGTCACGCCCACGCCGATCAGGCCGGCGAGCAACCCCTCGATCACGGTTTCGGCATTGAAGACCCGGGACACGTCCCCCTTCGAGGCACCGATCGAACGCAGGATACCGATCTCCTTGCGACGCTCGAGGACCGAGATGTAGGTGATGATCGCGATCATGATCGAGGACACGATGAGCGAGATGGACACGAAGGCGATCAACAGCCAGGAGATGATGTTGACGATGTTGGTCACCGAGCTCATGAGTGAGCCCATGACGTCGGAGTAGGTGATGACCTTCCCCGTCTCACCGGCGGCCTTCTTGTCGGCGTTGTAGGAGTCCAGCACGGCCTTGACCTTGTCCTTATCCGCGAAGGACTTGGGGTAGATCGACACGTTCGAGGGCGAGGAGATGTCCGCCCATCCGAGGGTCTTCAGGTTCGTGTCCAGTGTCGGCACGTTCGACGAGAACATGGTCGCCATGAGGGCGGCAAGGGACTTCTCGTCGACGTTGGACTGGAATGCCTCGGCGAAGGCGTTCGGGTCGATCGCGAAGGCACTGGACATGTTGGTGGCGAACTGTTCCATGACCGTGCTCATCTGCTCGCCGATCGCGCCGGAGAGCTGGGTCATCATGGAGGTCATCGCGCTCGTCATGGCCTCCTGCATGACCTGGCCGATCGCCGCACCAACGCCCCGCGTGAGGGTGCCTCCCAGCTGCGCCGCGATCTGAGAGGAGATCGCGTTCATGACCTGAGCGGACACCTCGGTACCGATCTTGGCCAGAGCCGGGTCGTTTCCAAGCGCCTTCATAAGGTTGGCGCTCAGCTTGTCGGAGTCGACCACCTGGTCCGAGGAGACGGCCTGACGCAGCTGCTCGATAACCTCGGGCTGGGAGAAGTAAGACGCCGCAAGGGTCGCGAAGTCAGTGGTTCCTCCCTGCTCAATCTGGCGGCGCGCGTAATCCTGGAAGCCCTGGGCGATCCGCGTGGCCTGGGCGCTCAGGTAGTCTGCAGCGCCTTCCTTGACTGCCCCGTCGGCCAGAGCCGAGCGGATGATGGTCGGGAAGTCAACATTGGCCAGCTGGGGCAGCTGCTTGCTCAGGTCACCGAGGTTGAGGGCGGACAGGTCAAAGCCGGCACCCGACTGCAATCCCGACTGCATGCCCGGGGCCGGAGCGAGGGCGGACAGGTCGAGGTTGGACAGGTCCATGCCGGACATGTCCAAGTTGGAAAAGTCGAGTCCGGACAGGTCCATACCGGAGAAATCCATGCCGGACAGGTCCATCTGGAGCTTCGACGGATCCATCTGGAATGCGGCCTGTAGCTTCTGCTCGTCCACGGTGAACAGGGAGGACATGTCGAAGCCTCCGGACTGGCTCTTCTGGTTGTCGGCCAGTTCCTTGAAGGTCTTGCCCGTGAAGACGTCGACGTCGGGCTTGGCGCGCTGGGCCTTGACGATCGGGCTGGCGGCCGCCTCCTCGATGATCTGGTAGGTCAACGCCGGCGTGTAGGCGATGCCCTGACGCAGCGCGCCTCCCTTCGTGGAGTTGGGCTTCACGATGCCCGAGATGGTCAGCTGCTGGCCGCCGTCCACGAGCTTCTTCATGTAGTCGGTGTCGTTGGAGCGGTCGGTCCACACCTTGTAGGTCTCGTCCCACGTGTACTTGTCGAAGGCGTTGATGCGGCGGAAGGTGGTGCCCAGGATCGTGGAGTAGTCGTACGCCGTGCTGTTTGCACCCGACTGGGCTACCGACTGGGCACCGGACTGCGTCTTGCCGCCGAGCGCGCCCTGGTAGTACGAGCGCATCAGGTCATCGAATTCCTTGTGGTCCTTCAGGCCCAGCGTGTATTCGAAGAGGTTCGAGAGGTTGCCGTCCTCGTCAAGGACGAGGACCACCTGGTTGGCGCCGGTCGGCCAGGAACCGGCGACCACGTCGTAGGCGGCGGTGTACAGCGAGGATGCGGCGGGCATCTGGTAGAACGCGTTCGTTTGCATCATGGAGGAGAAGGAACCGGCGCCGAAGCCGGTCTCCATCTGTTTCATCGACTGGTCGGGGCTAACCTGCACGGTCGACTTGGAGGTGTCCGATTGGAAGATCTGGGGGACGACGTCGTAGTCGTACTCGACCGCGTTGACCATCGAGTCGATCCCGCCGCCGTTGTTGTCGAGGAAGGTCTTGAGCGAGGCCAGGTCGTTGGTCTTCGCGTCGCGAATCGAGTCCGCGAAGGTCCGCATTTGGGACACGCCGACCTTGCCGTCCGGCGCCGCCTTGGAGGTCTTGGACTCGGAGCTCGCCCCGGCCAGCGCGGCGGTCATGTCGAGGCCGCTCTTCTGGATCGTCAAGGGGTAGGACCCCAGGGTCTCCTCCTCGGTCTTGGCGATATAGGCGTTGGTCCCGTTGGCCAGCGCCAGGATCGCGGCGATGCCGATGATGCCGATGGACCCCGCGAACGAGGTCATCAGCGTGCGCCCCTTCTTGGTCATCAGGTTGTTGAACGACAGGGACAGGGCGGTGAGGAATCCCATCGACGTGCGGCGCACGGGTTTCGCGGCGCGCCGGTCCTGCTCGGTGGGGACAAAAGGCGCGGAATCGGCGACGATGGAGCCGTCGGCCAGTTCGACGATGCGCGTCGCGTACTGGTGAGCGAGCTCGGGGTTGTGGGTCACCATGATGACCAGGCGGTCGCGGGCGACGTCGCGCAGGAGGTCCATGACCTGGACGCTGGTCTTGGAGTCGAGGGCACCCGTGGGCTCGTCGGCGAGCAGGATTTCGGGATCGTTGATGAGGGCGCGGGCGATGGCAACGCGCTGCATCTGGCCGCCCGACATCTGCGAGGGCTTCTTGTGGACGTGGTCCTTCAAGCCCACGCGTTCCAGGGCCTCCAACGCCCGGGAGCGACGCTCCGAACGAGACACGCCCGAGAGAGTGAGCGCGAGCTCAACGTTCGACAGGACGCTCTGGTGCGGGATCAGGTTGTAGGACTGGAAGACGAAGCCGATACGGTTGTTGCGGTAGGCATCCCAGTCGCGGGCCTTGTAGTTCTTCGTCGAGATCCCATCGATGACGAGGTCGCCACTCTGGAAGCGATCCAGGCCGCCGATGACGTTGAGCATCGTGGTCTTGCCCGAACCGGACTGGCCCAGGATGGCCACGAACTCGTTGTCGCGGAAGGCAACCGAGACCTTGTTGAGTGCGACCTGCACCAGGTTGGCGGTCTCATATGCCTTGACGATCCCTGTGAGCTCAAGCACGCTTCATCCTTACTCGCGTTTCTCTGTGCCCTGCCAGCCTAGCCGAGGAGCAGTGCGCACAACACAGCGCTCTCTCACAGTGACCCCTGATCGCACCCCTATTGTTCCCTGACTGCCCCGCCGTATCCCCTGATGTGCCCGAAACCTTACCGAGGCTCTGCGTCCCGCTTGAGCAGGAGCAGAGGACGCCGGCGGCTACAGTTATCCCATGACAGACCTCGTTTCCCTGCCCGTGCCCGACGAGGGACCGATTCGCGACAAGATCCGGCAGATCTACGAGCGTTCCTTCCCGCCCGAGGAACAGATCACGATGTGCGATCTCCTGCGAGCCGCCCGCAAGCCCGGGGTGTCCTTCGACGCGTGGACGGATGCGTCCCTGCCCGCGGGCGAGGCAGGCGCCGACCGCGTCGTCGCCCTCACCTTCTCCCTCGCCTTCCCCGACCTGTTCTACCTGGGTTTCCTCGCGGTCGACGCACGTACGCGCGGCGCGGGCTACGGGTCGCGGATCCTCACGCATGTCGCTCAACGCTATCCCGGCATCCCCCAGCTGCTGGAGATCGAGCCCGTCACGCGCGAGGCCCCCAACTACCAGCAGCGGGTGCGTCGCCTGGCGTTCTATGAGCGCAATGGCTTTACGGTGACGAACATGCTCACCCACGAGGCAGACCAGACCTACCGGGTCCTGGCGCGCCAAGGCCTCGTCTCCCCCGAGCGCCTCGAGGAGGCGCTCAACTCCGCGACAGACGACCCCGCCTACTTCTCGCGGGTGACCATCGGCTGATCGGGCACGCCGACCTCCGGGCCGTCACCGCGCCCGGCGCCGCTGTCGGTCCTCGCATCCCCGTCGCGTCAGTGTTCCTGGCCGTGCCCGGACACCAGGAGGATCTCCTCGTAGTCCAGGCGCGCGAGCGCATCCTCCAGCGCAGCGGAAGAGAAGATACCCGCGTCGCGTGCTCCCAGCAGCGCCTCGCGCTGGGCGTGAATGGCCTCCAGGGCGAGCTCGCGGATCTGCTCGCGCGTGAAGGAACGCTCGACGTCCTCCCCGCTCATGTCGACGGTGCCGCGGGCGTGATCGCCGTGTTGCTCGCCGGTTTCTCTCGTCTCGCCGACGGTCTCATCCGTCTCGTCGTCGCACCGCGGGCGCAAGCCCTCGTGCGTTTCGCCTTCCGGTGCGCCGACATCCTGGAGGATGTCGCTCAGGACACGGTCGGCGGTGCGGGCGATCCGATCGCCGTCGCTGGCGCCGTCATGGGACACCGCGTGCCCGATCCGCGACAGCGTCCGCGAAACCCCCGCGGACAGGAGCGTCTGGCCGTCCACCTCGTGGATCGCCTGAGCGAGGGCGGTGTCCACCAGGGCGGAGCCCATGACCTTCAGGAGCTTCGCACGCTCCTCCTCGGGGATGTCACCCGAGGCCATCTGCGGCTTGGCCACGCGGATCACTCCCGGCAGGGTCAACCCCTGGATGATGAGGGATCCGGCGGCAATGAACAGGGCGATGGTCAGCAGGTACCCGCGCAGCGGCGCGTGAGAGGAGATCGTCTGGGCGGCCGCCAGGGTAATGGCCCCGCGCATGCCCGCCCACACGATCACGCTGCCCTCGCGCGGCCCCAGGGGTTCGTTGGCAAAATAGTCCAGGTCCGTGGCTCGCAGCGCGTTGCGGCGCTCGCGGCGCGATAGCCGACGGCGGAAGCGTTCGAGGGCGAGTCCCCACTGCTCGGGGCTGAGGTTGCGAGCCTCGAGCATGTCCCCATCGACCGCGCACGCCTCGTTCATGCGTTGCTCGAAGTAGTCGATGCGCTCGGCCTCGGCGTCGAAGCGCCGCTGGCGGTGCTGACGGCGGTGGTCCAGCCATGCCAGCATGAGGGCGATGAACAGGGCGCGGATCACCATGATCAGGGCCCCCAGGGCGACGGCGAGGAAGGCCGCGAAGCCGAGGCCTCCGCCCACGGCGCTGGCCTCTTCGACGATGCCGAAGGCCTGCAGGCCCATCGTGAGGAAGATGCCGCCTTCGAGGACCAGCGTCATCGTCTGCCAGTTGTGCTGCGAGAAGCGCCTGTTGGTCGCGGAGATGGCGCTCGCGCGCCTGCGGGAGACGACCAGCCCGGCGATAACCGCAGCGACCAGGCCGGAACCTCCGACGTGTTCGGCGGGGATCGAGGCGATGAAGGGCATGACGAAGGAGAAGACGGTGTCCGAGGATGGCTCCTTGATGAAGGAGCGGACGCGCACCCCCAGCTCACCCACCACGAGGCCGATGACCGTTGCGATGCCCAGCGCGAGGGCAACCTTGCCGATCAGGAGGCCCGGGTTGAGGGCGTGGGAGTCGGCGGCCAGGCCGGCGCTCATCGCGGCCGACAGGAGCACGAGGGACGTCGCGTCGTTGAAAAGCCCCTCCCCCTCAAGCACCGTGACGATCCGGTGGGAGACGCCGCTGCGTTTCGCGATCGACACGGCGACGGCGTCGGTTGGGGACAGGACCGCGCCCAGGGCCACCCCCCACGGCAGGGAGACGGCCGGAACCAGCCAGTGAATCACGAATCCGACCGCGAATGCCGAGAGGAAGACGAGGGGGATCGCGAGCATCGCGACGGCCTGCATCTCGCGGCGAAAGTCCATCGTCGGCATGCGCACGGCGGCGGAGAAGAGAAGCGGGGGGAGAACCATCTCCAGGATGATGTGCGGCTCGACTTCGATGGCCCCCACCTGGGGCAGGAAACCGATCGCCAGTCCGACCGCCAGGAGGATCAGGGGGGATGCCACGCGCACCTTGGGCGCGACGAATTGGCACGCCACAATGATGAGCATTCCGGACAGGGCGATGAAAAGGGGATCCACGGGTCGATTTTACTGTCGGCGCCGCCGGGGAGCCTGTCGATCTCATGGACCCAACGGGATGGCGGCCCCATTCGGCAGGGGCGACGCTTGTCTCGCGCCGTGGTCGCCGAGCCGTCCACTGGCGGCTTCGTCGCCCACGTGACAGTGTGGGCGTATGCCTACCGAGATCACCCCGAGCAGTTCTGATCCGGCGCTCGCCACCTACGACTCCCCCATCGGGCGCCTCACGCTAGCCGCGCGCGGCGGCGCGCTCGTTGGATTATGGGTGGCCGGGCAGCGCTTTTTCGGTCGCCCCGTCGGCATCGACGAGGCCTCAGCACGCTTGGCTGGCGATCTGACCTCGCGCGAGGATCGGGGCATAGCGATCACGCAGGCCCGTTGGGACGAGGCCAATGCGCGCGCTCTTCGGGCGACTGCCTCGTGGCTGGACGACTATTTCGCGGGCGAGGCTCCCTCCCCCGCGACCGTCCCCCTCGCGAGTGCGGGCACCGACTTTCAACAGCGCGTGTGGGAGGCGATGGACTCTATCCCCTACGGCGCGACACGCACGTACGGGCAGATCGTCGCGCAGCTGCACGAGGCAGGTGTTCCCGCCTCCGCGCAAGCGGTCGGCGGCGCACTCGGGCGCAATCCCCTGCTCCTCATCCGCCCGTGCCACCGGGTCGTGGCGGCAGACGGCCCGAGCGGCTACGCAGCGGGAGGCAGCGCGAAAGCCTGGCTGCTCGCGCACGAGGCGGCGACGGCCTCGTCGGTGAACTGACTCAGGTGCTCACCCGGTCGCCCTCCTGGATGGCCTCGGCGACCAGGGCCTCGTCGACGGGTAGGGCGGCGCTCACGTAGGCCGCCGCATCGTCCTGGGTGACGACGATCTCCTCGGCGATCGATCCAGCGTCCCGCCTCAGTTCCACGCCGTTGACGACGGAGGCGCGGGCGAGGGTGCGCGCCTGGGCGCGGTGCTCGTCCGTGTACTCCAGCTCGTCGGCGTGCTTGCGCACGAGCAGGCGAATGAGCTTGCGCCGCAGATTCTCCTCGCGTGCCACGGACGAGCGCTGCCTGATCCACCCGAAGACCAGGACCCCCAGGAGGGCGATTCCCAGGTATCCGATGATCGGGTACATCGCTCCGACGAGCCTTTTGAAGCCCATGAACGAGGCCGCATAGCCGAGGGCAACAACCCCCACGAGGACCAGGCGCATGCGCGTCGTTGATCCGCCCGAGAAGCGGCGCGCCGTCGAATAGAACAGGGAGAACACGGTGTTGTAGATGAGCGCGAAGATGATGAGCGTGTAGGCGAAGGCGAAGGCCGGGTGAATCGAGCGCGCGATCTCCAGGGCCGGGACGTTCACGTCCCAGACGCGGTCCAGGTTCAGGTACAGGGCAAGGGCGTCGGCCCCGACCACCAGGGCGATGATGATGCCGCCGACTCGCCCGGCGCGCCTTGCCTCGCCGATGCGCAGCACCGAGCCGCCCAGGACGAAGGCCATGGCGATGCCGCCGACGACGCACAGCGCGAAGTAGTTGATCGTGGAGAGCCACAGGTTCGGCAGGGCCGGGGGGACGCGGCTGGCGATGGCGTCGAGCTCGGCGAGGCCGGGGTGGGGGCGAGCCAGCGCGTAGACCGTCAGGACGGTGATGGCGAGGACGATCATGGGGGTGAACACGCCGATGACCTTCATGATGCGGTCGAAGTCCAGGAAGGCCGTGAGGACCACGAGCACCGCACACAGGACGCTGCCGGCCCACGCGGGCATCCCGAACTGCTGCTCGAGGTTCGCGCCCGCGCCGGCGAGCATCACGAAGCCCATGGCGAATCCGGAGAAGACGAGAACCACGTCGATGACGCGTCGCAGCGCCGGGTGAGCGATCCTCTCGAAGACCTCGTCGTGGTTGTCGGAGCGGTAGTAGGAGCCGAGCTGCAGGGCGATGCCCCCGAAGAGCACGTTCAGCAGGCCGACGCCGACGATTCCAACAAAGCCGATCGAACCGAAGGACAGGAAGTATTGAAGCAGGTCTTGGCCGCTCGCCAGCCCGGCGCCGATGATGACTCCGACGTAGGCGAAGGCGACTGAGAGGTACTTCGTAGACATGGGGTCCTTCCGGTTGCGAACACGTTCAGTAGGCCGAGGCCTCTTGTCCACCGTAGATGCTTCGTGTGGGGATGGGAACGCCCGTGGGGGATTGTTCACGCTCAGTAGGGCTCATTCAAACACAAACGTGTACACAATGTACTAAAATGCCACTATGAACACACTTGCTACGACGCTGTCGACTCGCGAGCTGCGCGCAAACCTCTCCGACGTCCTCGGGCGAGCCTCCTACGGCGGCGAACGTATCGGAGTGACGAAGAACGGCCGCCTCACGGCGATCGTGATCGGCGTCGACGACCTGTTGGCCCTAGAAGAGCTAGAAGACGAACGCGATCTCGCGGCCTTCCGAGAGGCAGTACGCAACGACGACGGGCAGCGCGTGAGCCTGGCCGACCTGCGCGCTGAACTCGACGCGTGACGATGTACCGCGTCGAATTCACATCGGCGGCGGCGCGCCAGGTACGCAAGCTGGACCGCCCGGTGCGCGCCCGCCTGCTGGACGCCATCGAATTGCTCGCCCACTCCCCTCGCCCCGATGGTGTCAAGAAGCTCGCGAGCACGGAGAACGCGTGGCGCATCCGCGTCGGCGACTACCGGATCATCTACTCAATCGAAGACGACATCCTCGTCGTGACCGTCGTGCGCGTCGCACACCGCCGCGAGGTCTGCCGCTCGTAGCATCACTTGCCATCAAGGAGCTGGATCGGCGGACGCGGGGCCTTCATCGCGTTGATCGGCGCCTCAGGATCCGCATAACCGAGCGCGAAACCAGTGATGAAACGATAGTGCTCGGGAATCTCGAACTCGGCGTCCACGGGCTCGCGCCAGGTGGCCAGGATGCCGACCGGGCAGGAGTCCACTCCGCGAGACTTCGCCGAGAGGAACAGGGTCTGGAGCATGAGGCCGGCGTCCATCGCGCTCCACGGGAGCATGTCCTCGTGGACGAACACGAAGCCCATGACGGGCGCGTCGAAGGCCACGACGTTGCGGCGGTTCACCCGGTTGCGCCCCTCGATGTCGCCGCGCTCGACGCCGTAGATCCCGTAGAGACGCTTCGCGACCTCGATCTGGGCGGGGCGCACCTCCTCCGGGTAGCGCTTGCGCACCGGGTAGTCGCCGTCCGGCAGCGGGACCGGCACCTCCGGGTCCGCGCTCTTGCGGGCGAGCGCCTCAACCTCCTCGTCGAAGAGGCGCCCGTAGTGTTCGCGCAGGCGCTGGGCGCGCTCGCCGGTAGCCAGGGCCAGGCGGAACGCGCGGGTGTTGGACCAGCTGGGCGCGGTCGTCGCGTCGGCGAGGATCGCGTCGAGGACCTCGGCGGGGATCTCCTGGTCCGTAAAGGCGCGCGTGGAGCGGCGCGAAGCGGTCAGGGCAGCGAATTCGTTGGTCTCGTCGTCGAGCGTCATGCTCCCAGGCTAACCCGCCTCCACTCCCCCGATCTACCCGGCCCGCCCACTGGATGGCTTCCGCTGAGCAGGCTAGTGATCCCCGTCGTGAGTGCGACAAGAAACAATCTCGACTCGATCATCGCGCACGCGATAGACAAGACGATTCGCCCCGTCAATACGACGCGACCACCACCCCGAGTAACGCCCCTTCAACGGTTCAGCCTTACCAATTCCAGCGCCTTGCCCATTCCTGGCAATATCACGCAGTAGTGCGTTGATGCGCTTCAGGGTCTTTCGGTCCTGAGTCTGCCACCACAGATAGTCCTCCCAGGCCTCGGAGGCCCAGACGAGGTCACGCATCCTCGATCAACCCTCGCGACACACCACGCCCGGCTTCCAGCTCCGCGATACCGCGGTCAAGATGAGCGAGGTTGGCGCGCGAGTAAAAGCCATCAACCTCCACAACGAAGGGAATCCGCTGTTCCCGCGCCACCTTCTTCGCAAAGATCGTGAACGCGGTATTCATCGAGAGCCCCATTTCCTTGCAGGCGCGCTCCATCGCAGCCTTATCCTCAGCGTCGAGTCGAACAGTCACCGTAGCGGTCGCCATGCAACACCTCCACAATAGCAGATTGATAGCTAAACAATAGCAGGGTAGCAGCATGATGAACCTGTTATCAACGCACTCCACCTGCGGAGGATATGAGTGACGCCCTTACCGGGCCAGGGCCTCCTCGAAAGCCGCAACGTCGGTGTCGGGGGTCGCCCAGGAGGTGCCGAGACGGGCGAGCAGGCGCCCGTCGGGCAGCGTCTCCCAGATTCCGTATCGGACCTTGCGCGACAGCCTCTCGTGCCCGGCCTGGTCGAGGGCCACGAAGGTCAGGTTCGTCGGCGAATTCATGGTCACGACGTAGCCCGCCTGCCGCAGGGCGCCGCGGATTCTCGCGGTCGCTTCCACGGCAGGGGTACCGATCCTGAGGTACAGGTCGTCCTCGAAGAGCGCCTCGAACTGGACGCCGAGGAGACGCCCCTTGGCCAGGAGCGCCCCGTGCTGCTTCATCTGGGTGACGAATTGGCGGATCGAGCCCCGGGTCGGGATGACGACCGCCTCGCCGAAGAGGGCGCCGCACTTGGTTCCTCCGATGTAGAACACGTCGGTGAGCCTGGCCAGGTCGGCCAACGTGACGTCGTTGGCCGGGGAAGCCAGCGCGTAGGCCAGGCGGGCGCCGTCCACGAAGAGCTTCAGGTCACGCTCGCGGCACACGCGCGAGAGCTCCTCTAGTTCGCGGCGCGTGTACAGGGTTCCGTACTCGGTGGGCTGGGAGATGTAGGCGAGGGCGGGGGCGATCATGTGGTCGCGCGCGCCGTCACCCTCCCACGCCGAACAGATGCGCTCAACGTCGGCTGCGTTGATCTTGCCGTCAACGGCGGGAACGTCCAGAATCTTGTGGCCGCCACGCTCAACGATTCCGGCCTCGTGCATGTTGATGTGGCCGGTGTTGGGGGCAATGACGCCCTGCCAGGGAAGGAGGATCGCGTCGATGACGGTCGCGTTCGTCTGGGTGCCGCCCACCAGGAAGTACACGTCGGCGTCGGGGGCGGCGCAGGCCTCGCGAATCAGGTCGCGGGCGCGCTCGCAGTGCTCGTCGGTGCCGTAGCCACTGGATTGTTCCATGTTGGTGGCGACGAGGGCGTCGAGCACCCGGGCGTGCGCGCCCTCCTGGTAGTCGCTGGAGAAGTTGGGCTGCGTGAGGGAAGAATTCACGCGGCCATTATTCCACGAGGCAGGACAGATAGTTCCCGTTACATCATGAACATCTGTTGCCGCTCAAGCACACGGACTATCCTGACGTAAGCCGGGCGAAGCTGCCGGGCTTTCCGACACGAAAGTGAGGGCATTAAGGAATGCCGACCACGCACGGCGAACAGACGGATGCGATCAACCGCGACTCGCAGGCCTATTGGAACAAGCGGGCCGCGACGTTCACGCGAGGCGCGACCGGCGACTACGAGCGCTGGCTCATGGAGCTGCTCGCGCTCGAAGAGGGCGAGGAGGTCCTCGACATGGGCTGCGCAACGGGCACGCTCGCCGTTCCCCTCGCCCGCGCCGGGCACCGCGTCCACGGATGCGACTTTGCCGAGGCTATGCTGGCCATTCTCGACGAGCGCGCGGCCACGGAGAAGCTGCCCGTCTCCTCCCACCTCCTGGCGTGGGAGGACGACTGGGAGGCGGCCGGGCTGGGCGTCAACAGCGTTGACGTCGCCTTCGCCTCGCGTTCCCTGATGAGCGGTGACGTGCCTTCCAGCGTGCGCAAGCTCGATTCGGCCGCGCGGTCGAAGGCCGCGGTCGTTGTCCCGGCAAGTCTCCTGCCCTCCCGCGACCCGCGACTGCTCACCTACCTGGGACGTGCCGCGCGGTCCCCGCGTGTCGTCCGGGACGTGGGGCGGGCGCTCGCCGCCATGGGCAGGGTCCCCGTCTATGCAACGACGAGGACGTATCGCCCGATGCGATTCTCCTCCTTCGACGAGGCCCGCTCCGACCTGCGGCGCCTGGCCGGGCCCGAAGAGCTGACGGCGCGCGAGGCCAGGCTCTTCGATGCCTACGCCTCCGATCACGTCGTGCGCGCGCCGCATTCGGCCGGTGACGGCGCAGCGGCGGAGCACTGGACGCTCGACTACCGGCTCCCCGTGACCTGGACGTTCATCGGCTGGCACACCGACGGGAGCGCGTGGACGTAGCCAACCCCGGCCTCGTTCTTCTTAGTCCGCGTCGGGGCGGCGCCTGCGCGCCTTGACCTCGGAACGTTTCCTCTTCTGCGCGAGGCGGCGCAGCTTCGAGCCTCGCGTCGGCTTCGTGGCGCGCCTGGGGGTGGGCGGGGTGAGGGCCGCGCGCAGGACCTGGGCGAGGCGCTCGCGCGCCGCACCCCGGTTGCGGCGCTGGGAGCGGTGCTCGGCTGCGGTGATCGTGAGGTTGGTTCCCGTCAGGCGTTCCCCCAGAACAGACAGGGCACGCTCGCGCTGCTTGTCGTTCAGGGCGGTCGTCGAGCCCAGGTCCAGACTCAGCTGCACGCGCGAGTCCGCCGTATTGACGCCCTGCCCACCCGGGCCCGAGGCATGGGAAAAGCGCTCGATCAGCTCCCCCGCGGGCACGACGAGGCCGCGCGGGCAGCCAGGCCCGGGAGGGATGCGCAGATCGTCCATGCGTTCCAGTGTGCACCACGCGTCCCGCCCCGGCCTCGTCAGGCGAGTAGGGCGGCGACCCTCTCCTTGAGGTCGGGGAGCACGGTGGCGGCGAACCAGGGATTCTTCTTCATCCACATCTGGTTGCGCGGCGAGGGGTGGACCAGCGGGAAGTAGGTGGGAAGGTAGTCGCGGTAGCGGCGCACCGTCTCGGTGAGGGAGGCCGACGAGGGCAGGTGCAGGTATCGCCTGGTCGCGTAGGCGCCAACGAGGATGGTCATGTCGAGGCGGGGCATGAGAGAGAGCAGGCGCGGGTGCCATTTGTCGGCGAAGTCCCTGCGCGGGGGCAGATCTCCGCTCTTGCCGGTGCCCGGGAAGTAAAAGTCCATGGGGACGATCGCGAGTTTGCCCGAGGAGTAGAAGGTCTCACGGTCAATGCCCATCCAGTCGCGCAGCCGATCGCCGCTGCGGTCGTTCCATACGATGCCGGTTTCCTCGGCGACACGCCCGGGCGCCTGGCCAACGACCATGATGCGGCACTCGGGACCCGCGTAGAACAGCGGTTCCACGCCTCGCGTCGTGTACGAGGCGTTGGCCGGGTCCGCCGCGATGGCCTCGGCGATCGCGCGGATGGCGGGGTCGGTGATCTCGGGTGTCATGCACCCATGATAGGCACCACCGAGCTCCTCCCGAGAGTGGCGCCGCCGAGGCAAGGCAGTGAAGCATCGCAAGCCTCCGGGGAACCCCAATGACGGGATGGCACCCGATAAAGGCGGGACATCCCACACCCATTAGCACCTGCCGGCGAACGAGAACTACAGTGGATGCCATGAAGGTAACGAGCGCGGCGCGCATGGGAAACGAACGATGAGCATCAGGTTTCTGAGGTCATCGCTGCGCGCGGCGCCCCTGGTCGGGGCGACGCTGGCCGTATCCCTCCTGAGCCTGGCAGGCCTCGCGGCCTACACGGGCGGGGGCGAGGCGGCCGGTCAGCCGGACCCGTCGCCCATTGTCTATGAGGACGACAGCTCCCTGTCGATCGTGGCCGCCTTCACCGACATGACGTCTCAGCTGAACGGCTCCGTCAATACGGTTGCCTACCAGCAGGCCTATCGGGGCGTGACCTACGATAAGGAAGCCTACGTCTACGTTCCCCCGACCTACTCTCCCGACACCCCCGCCAACGTCGTCTACCTCACGCACGGCTGGCAGGGTAGCGCGGCTGGGCTCGCCGAAGGGGTCGTCCCCGTCGTCGACGAATTGACGGCATCGGGCCAGCTGAGCCCCACCCTCGTCGTCTTTGCGACCTACTACCCGGATCGCTCCTTCGCGGGCGACGATTACGAGGACGACTACGAACTCAACCGCTTCTTCGCGACCACCGAGATCGACACGATCATCGACGCCGTCGAGTCGAGGTACGCGACCTACGCGGGAGGCGACACCTCGGACCAGTCCCTGCAGGATTCCCGCACCCACCGCGCCTTCGGCGGTTTCTCGATGGGCGCCACGACAACGTGGGATGTCTTTTCCATGAGGCCGCAGTACTTCTACGGCTACATGCCAATGGCCGGCGAGTCGTGGATCGGGCGCGAGACGGACGCCGACATCGACCAGATCGCGCACCTGATCGCCGCGGGCGCCGAGCGCGCGGACTATGGCGCCCAGGACTTCCGGATCCTCGCGTCGGTCGGGTCCGACGACCCCGCCCTGTGGGACATGAGTCCCCAGCTCGAGCAGCTCCAGCTTGACTACCCGGACCTGATGACACCGGGCAGCCTGCAGCTGTGGATTGACGAGGGCGAGGACCACTCCATGGCGTCCATCCAAAACCAGGTCGCCCACGACCTGCCCCGGCTCCTCCCCCAGGCCTAGAACGAACCTCCTCCCCCAGGCCTAGAACGAACAAGGCGCGTTTTGTCACGTGCCACCGCATCGTCACATGACCGCCGGGGTCCGTCACGCTGGGCATCGGCGAGGCCGGGGCCAGCTCTCAGATAAGGGGCCTTACCCCCGGGGCTGGCGCTCGGCCCACTCGCCGAGGCTCACGCGGGGACCGGTGAAGAAAGGGGTGTCCTCGCGCACGTACAGGCGCGCCTCGGTGTAGCGCTGCGCGTGCATGACCCCCTCCAGGCGATCCAGCGAGTCCGCCTCGAATGCCAGCACCCACTCGTAGTCGGAGAAGCCGAAGGCCGACAGGGTCGAGCCCTTGACGTCCGGGTACTGGGAGAAGCCGTTGCGGCCGTGTTCGGCCATGATGCGGGCGCGCTCGTCGGGGGCCTTCAGGTACCAGTCGTAGGAACGCACGAAGGGGTAGACCATGGCCCAATCGCGAGGCGCGACGCCGCCGAAGCAGGCGGGAATGTGGCGCTTGTTGAACTCGGCGGGGGTGTGCAGGCCCATGCAGGACCACACGGGATCCAGGAACTTACCGAGCGCGCAGGCGCGCAGCCGGTGGTAGGCGTCCTGCAGGACCTCGGGATCGTCGTCGAGCCACCACACCATCAGGTCCGCCTCGGCGCGGAAGCCCGACACGTCGTAGAAGCCGCGGATTTCCGCGCCCGCGCCCTTCACGTAGTCCAGGGACTCGGCGATGACGCGACCGCGCTCGCCATCGTCGGCGGGCAGGGACTCACCGAGCGCGAACACGGAGTAGAGCGCGTAGTGCTGCTTGTTGTTGACCTCGTCGAAGTCAACGTCCGTCGCGTCGCGCGGGTCGGTGACGCGGGCGTGCGCGGCATGCGAGTGGGGCGTCGCCTCGGTGCCCGCGTGGCGGGCCTGGTGGCGCGCGGCGTGCTCACCGACGCGGTCCGGCACTCCTGCCGGGTGTCCGGGATTGTCGGGATTCTGATCGGGCGATACGGCATGGGGGCGCTGAGCAGACATGGATTTCTCCTGAGTTGTGTCGGGTTGGCCGGCGGCTCGGGTGGGCGCGCCGGAAGAATGAGGGGTGGTTACCGCGCCGGGATGAGCACCCCCGACGCCGGGTGACGGGTGGCCGGGGCGCGCGAGCGAGAGGCAGCAGTTGCTCGGGCAGACGGTGTGGAAGGGGCCGGTGCCCGTCACGGTGACGTGCTCGGGGTTCTCGCCTCGCGCCTGGGCCGCGCGCTCTTCGAGCACGTCGACCAGGGAGGACACGAAGTCCGGGTCGGTGGAGACGGTGTCGGCGCGCTCGTAGGGGATGCCAAGCCGCGCGGCGGTCTCTCGCGCCTCGGTGTCGAGGTCGTAGACGACCTCCATGTGGTCGCAGATGAACCCGATGGGGACGACCACGACGCCGCTGAGCGGTCTCGTGTCCGAGGAGTTCCCCGCCGCCTCATCCGATCCACCATCGGCGATCTCCTCGAGGAAGTCGTTGATGTCCGGCTCGAGCCAACGTGCCTGCGGGGGCCCTGATCGCGAGCAGTAGACGAGGTCGTAGCCAAGATCCGCACGCCCCAGGACGCGCCGCAGCTCAGGCATGATCGCCTGGATGAGGGCGTGATGCTGGGCGACGTAGCTGACTTCGGTGGCGGGGGTTCCCGCGCTCGACGAGGCCCCACTCCCCTGCTGCTCGGCGCGATCGCTCTCGGGCGCGGGGGCCTCGCCGATCGAGGGACGGAAGGGGAAGGGCGAGGAGCCTGCTTCCATGCTGACGGGGATGGAGTGGGTGACGAAGATCAGGCGAATACCCGAGGTATCGAGGCCACGCGCCGTCAGAGCCTCCCACGAACGCCGGATGGAGGTGATCTGCGCGCGCGCCATGCCGGGGGTCGAGTAGTAGGGGCGGACCTTGTCCAGGATGATGTCGGCATGCGGGTTGTCGGCGCTGTCCTCGCCGCCCAGTACGATCGTCCCCCACTTCTCGCGCAGGGCCTGCGCGGCCTCGGCGAGGTCTTCGCGGTATTGACGACACCCCGAGTACGAGGCGTAGGCGGAGGTGGGCAGGACGAGGATGCGTCGGGCGCCCGCCTGGGCGAGCTCGTCAAGGCCTTCGGCAACAAAGGGATGCCAGTTGCGGTTTCCCCACCCGACGGGGATGTCATGCCCGCGCCTGGCAAGCTCCGCGGACAAGTTGGCGATGAGGCGCTGGTTGCAGGCATTGATGGGCGAGACTCCGCCGAAGCGCTTGTAGTGCGCGGCGACCTGGAGCAGGCGCTCGTCCGGGATTCCGCGACCGCGCGTGGCGTTGCGCATGAAGGGCAGAACGTCTTCCTCGCCGTTCGGGCCACCGTAGGACAGCAGCATGATCGCGTCGTAGGTATCCATACCTGGCACTTTCAGTCCTCCTTCAGGCCTCGCGCAGACAGTGTAGGGCCGCTTCCCTTCCCCACGCAGCGACAGATTGTCAGAAAAACTCGTGAATTCAGCGCTTTGTCTCTGCGGTCCTTGGGAAAACGCCTCGGCGTCTCCCAGGCCGCTTTTTATCGTCATTTCCCAGACAAGGCGGCGCTCCTGGAGGGCATTGCCGAGCAGGTCTGGCGCCTCACTTTCGAGTCCTTCCTAGGCCGAGTAGATACCGGGGCGTTCGACCCCGAATCGACACCCACGCCCACGGCGAGTGAGCCGACCGAGGACACCCCAGCCTCGCCCCTGTTGATCTACATGCGCACCTACGCGCATTGCCTGGCCTCCACGCTGCGCTCCCACCCGGGCGCGGTCATGCTGCTGCTCACGCGCCCGATGTCGACGCCCGAGCAGCTGTCGCTCCTGGCGCGCGTGTTCGTGACGCTAGCCTGGCGCGGTTTCACACCGAATGCAGACATGCTGGGGCTGGTCAATGCGGTCTCGATCTACACGACGGCCTTCGTCGCCGCCGAGGTCGTTCCGCCCGTGGGCGGCTCGCCCGAGCAGCCCGCCGACCTGTCGGCCGCGAGCGCCGCACTCGATCCCGAGGACGCGCAGGCGCTGCGCCCGCTCATCGAGGATCTCCTGGACGGTCGCTACGACTTCACCGCTCAGTTCGAACGAGGCCTGGAGGCGATCCTGCGCGGCTGGAACTGAGGTTAGCCGACCAGTTCCTCGACCTCGCGCACGATGCGTGCGCCGCCGCCGAGCGCGCAGAGCTCCGCGCGCACCACTCGGATCCCTGAGGTCAGGGCGGGCTCATCGACGAGGGTGCGGGCGGCGCGCGCGATAAGCGTCGGCTTGGGCTCGCGTACGGTCAGGCCACAGCGCGCGTTTTCCACGGCCTCGGCGTTGATTTGACGCTCAAAGACGCGACCCGGGACGATGACCTGTGGGACTTCATAGGACAGGGCGTCCATCACCGAGTTTTGCCCGCCATGGTGAACGAAGACGTGGGCGCGCGGCAGGAGCTCAGCGACGTCGAAACGGGGCGCGCAGGTCACTTCCTGGTCCCCCACAGCGTGGATGGCCTCGGACACGCCCGCGACGTAGACGTCGCAGCTCAGCGCCTCGGCGAGTTCTCGCCCGGCGCGCACGGCCACGCCCGCGGGGACGCTACCCGCCCCGAGGTAGATGAGGACGCAATCGCGAGGCGTCGGCGTCAGTGCGGGCGGCTCGTCCAGGAAACCGCAGTAGACGGCCCGCTCCCCCGCACGCGGTTCCAGGGTCGGGCCACTGGGGATGAAGCGGCGTGCCATCCCTTCAAGGATCGACAGGGACGAGGCCGGGGCGGGCATTCCCATCTCGCGCAGCAGGCGTCGAATTCCCACGGATTTGCGCGGGTTGGAAGCGTAGGAGGCGGTCGTCGGCTGCGAGCCGCTGCCCACGCAGGGGATGCCCTCGGCGCGGGCGGCGATGATGGCGGCGAGGTTGAACTCCGAGTAGACGACGTCGGGGCGCGCGGCTCGCATGTGCGTGCGGAGGATCTCGACGGCGGCGTGCGTGTAGCGTTCATCGAGGGCACCGGTCAGCCAGAGGACCTCCTCGAAGCTGCGCACGGGCTTACGGCCCATGAGGCCGAGGCGCGAGGCAAGGGGGAAGGTGTGGCGCGCAATGGCGTCTGGCAGGCCGAGAGGCGAGGGCACTGGAATCTCGAGCGTTGGGCTGCCCGGATCGAAACAGTTGCCGTCATCTCCCCACGCGAGCGTGACCTCATGGCCGCCATCCCGGAAGGCGCGGGCGACGCGCTTCGCACGCGACCACGGCCCACCCATCCGCGAGCGCGCAACCATGGGAACGACGAGAAGCTTCACGTGTCAAGGGTACGACACTCACAACACAGCGTACCCACGCATAATGCTAGGCTCCTCAAGCTAGACACATAACCGGCTGCCACCCGTCAGAGCGCTACAGTTCCAGCCTCATGTACACGAGTTCTTGGTAGCCCGCAGACGGGGACCGGTACCCCCGGGGATTGCGCCCGTATTCCTCGAACCCTGCGCGACGGTAAAGGGACACCGCCCGTTCGTTGTCCGCCACCGCTTCGAGCTCAAGCTGGGTGTAGCCCGCCTGCCGAGCACAGTCAATGCTCGCTTCGATCAGCGCCCGGCCGATCCCCATCCCCCAGTACTCCTTGAGGATGCTGATCCCACAACGCGCCCGGTGCGCAACCTTGCGCCGACTACGCACTGCTGAGACTCCTGCACTTCCAACGATGCGCCCGTCGATCACGGCAACGAGCTCAACCTCATTGCCGCTGCGTTCCGTTTCTTCCAGGGAGCGGGCCTCTTGTTCATCGTCGACGCTCTGCTCGTCCGGGTAGGACAGCAGGTAGTCGGTCTGCGCATGCGTGCGTTGCATCGTCTCACACAGCACGCGGGCGTCCGAGGCGACGGCGTTCCTCACCAGGAGTTCCACCCCGCCCTTCAACACCACCGTCTTGGCGTACCTCATTGTCGGACTCCTCATTTTCCTAGGAATTGGCCGAATTATGGTCGACGTGGACAGTCCACGAACCCGAACGAGGACTCCCCTGACGCTCGAGCACGCCTTCTTCCTTCCTTGAACCGCGCGACGATGCGCTCAGCGCTTCTCTTCGAGCAGCCGAGGTGCTGCGCGAGTTGAGCGACGGTGGAGCGCGAGTTATCGCTCAGGAAATCAAGCGCGCGGGCGCGCTCCGCGTCCGCTGCACTCACTGGCCGCGCGTACGGAAGTATGGCTTCCCTGATTGCTTCGAGCATGAACTCCACGAAATCCTCGCACGAGCCGACCGCGCCGGAGCGAGCCAAGGCCTCGTAGTATCCAGCCTGCCGCCTCCTGATCGCGGACTCGATGGGCACCCAGGCCAGCACCGGGCGCCACCGCGACAACAGCAGCGTGTGCCAGAGCCGTCCCATCCGGCCATTCCCATCTGAAAAGGGGTGGCAGAACTCGAACTCGAAGTGGAAGATGCACCAGCGAGGAGTAGATCATGCGGATCCGAAGCTCCCTGCGCAGCGTGGGGCTGGTCGACAGCGGAGCCTGCGGCAAGAGCATACCGACCAGCTCCGCGATCTCCATGCAGAGCGCATCGATAACGTCAGTGCGTTCGAACGACGGCTCGCAGGCCATGACCACCCCCCCTATTACCGCCACAACTATACCGCCAGAGGCGGTAATCGAGTGGGGGCGTGTGGGTGGCGATCGGCGGGACGCAGATGAGGGCGCCTCGTCTTACGCTGAGGTTCAGGAACGGGATTCGTGACACCACCAGGAGGGCTCACCCATGAAGCCAGGCCAGCAACACTCACTGTTCGAGGACTCCGGCGAGGACACGCGGCCCCTGGCCGACCGGATGCGCCCCACCTCCCTCGACGAGGTGGTGGGCCAGTCCCACCAGATCGGGCCGGGCAAGGCCCTGCGCTCCATGATCGAGGCCGACCGCACGCCCTCGATGATCTTCTGGGGGCCTCCCGGGGTCGGCAAGACCACCCTGGCGCGCGTGATCGCCCGCCACACCCACGCCTCGTTCATCGACTTTTCCGCGGTCACCAGCGGCATCAAAGAGATCCGCGAGGTCATGAAGCAGGCGGACGCGCAGGCGTCCATGGGCAGCCGCACGATCGTCTTCGTCGACGAGATTCACCGCTTCAACAAGGCCCAGCAGGACGCGTTCCTCCCCTTCGTCGAGAAGGGGGCGATCATCCTCATCGGCGCGACCACCGAGAACCCGTCCTTCGAGGTGAACAACGCTCTCCTGTCGCGCTGCAAGGTCTTCGTCCTGAACGGCCTGACCGAGGAGGACCTGGTTGGCTTGATGCGCCGAGCCCTCACCGACCCCAGGGGCTTCGGCAACCAGGACGTGCGCATCGAGGACGACCTGCTGCGCGCGATCGCCACCTTCGCCGACGGCGACGCGCGCGTGGCCCTGTCCACTTTGGAGATGGCGGTCCTCAACGGCGACGAGGACGGCGGGGCGACCACGGTCACCGCAGAGACGGTCGAGCAGTGCACCTCGCGCAAGAGCCTCCTCTACGACAAGGACGGCGAGGAGCACTACAACATCATTTCGGCCCTGCACAAGTCGATGCGCAACTCGGACCCCGACGCCGCCGTGTACTGGCTGGCGCGCATGCTCGAGGGAGGCGAGGACCCCCTGTACGTGGCGCGGCGCATCACGCGTTTCGCCTCGGAAGACATCGGGCTTGCCGACACGAACGCGCTCAACGTCGCGGTCAACGCCTTCCACGCCTGCCACTTCATCGGGATGCCCGAGTGCTCGGTCCACCTGGCCGAGGCCGTCATCTACCTGTCGCTGGCGCCGAAGTCGAACAGCTCCTACATCGCCTATGGGCGGGCGAGGAAGGACGCGCTGCGAACCCAGGCCGACCCCGTCCCCCTCGCCATCCGCAACGCCCCGACCCGCCTCATGAAGGACCTGGGATACGGGCAGGGGTACAGGCTGGCGCACTACGAGGCCGACAAGGTGGCCGCCGACATGCGGTGCCTGCCCGACTCGCTCGCGGGCGCCGAGTACTACCGGCCCACCGAGGAGGGCAACGAGAGGCGCTTCAAGGAGCGCCTGGAATGGCTGAAGCGCCTGCGCGAACAGGCGCGGGCCGCGACCCCGGACGCCTCGGCGGACGACGAAGAGGCGTAGGGGTCCGCCGGCCCTTCCACCGCCCCGGTCCCGCGCGCCGACCGCAGCGCCCCCACGGGGCGGGGGCAGTATTCCCACCACCGCGCGGCCCGGGCTTGCACCCATGAGTTAACACTGTTAACCTTGCAGTCGTCAGCGAAGTTAACACTGTTAACCAATGAAGGAGCGGACATGCCTGGATCAGAATCGGGCGCACCGGCGCTGCGGTTGCGCGCCGTGCGCAAGAGCTACGGGGACCACGAGGTGCTGCGCGGAGTCGACCTCGACGTCGCGCGGGGACAGGTGCTCGGCCTCCTCGGGCGCAACGGCGCCGGGAAGTCGACCCTCATCGAGATCATGTGCGGGCTGAGGGGCGCCGACTCGGGGACGGTGTCCGTGTGCGGCGCGGACCCCGCCAAGGAGCGGGTCGGCCAGCACATCGGCTACGCCCCGCAGGACCTGGGCGTCTACCCCGACCTCACCGTCGCCCAGAACCTCTCGTTCTACGGGCAGCTCCAGGGCCTGTCCCGCAAGCGCGCGCGCACGAGGACCGCGGAGGTCATGGAGCTGCTCGGCCTGGAGGAGCAGTGCTCCAAGCGGGCGAAGCACCTGTCCGGCGGCCAAAGGCGCAGGCTGCACGCCGGGATGGCGATCATGCACGAGCCGGAGGTGGTCTTCATGGACGAGCCGACAGTCGGAGCGGACGTGGAGGCGCGCAGCCGGATCCTGCGGGCCGTGCGCTCGCTCGCAGAGGCGGGCGCCGCCGTCGTCTACACCTCGCACTACCTCGCCGAGTTCGAGGAGCTCGGCGCGGACATCGCCATCCTCGAAGGCGGGCGGATTGTTGTGTCCGGCACGCTCGAGCGCGTCGTCGCGGACCACTCCCGCGCCTCCATCGCCCTGGGGTTCGCCCGCAACCCGAGGCCCATGGACGGGTGGCGGAACGAGGACCGGTGGCTGCGCCGGGAGGGGGACATCCCCAACCCCGGTGCGCTCATCGCCGATGCTCTGGCCTCACCCGAACTGAGGGGCAACCGCCTCGAGGACGTGCGCATAGGCCAAGCGGGCCTGCAGAGCGCCTACCTCGCAATCGTCGGAGAGGAAGAACAGGACAATGCTTAAGAAACTCTCAGCCGTCATCCGGCTCAACATCCGCCTCCAGCTCACGGACCCCGCCTCCACTCTGATCCTGACGGCCATCCCCCTGATATTCATCCCCTTCATGAGCCCCGCCTTCAAATCCATGCTCGTGGCGGACGGGTACGCGGACGCGACCGGGGTGGAGCAGGCGGTGCCCTCGATGGCGGTGCTCTTCTCGTTCCTCTCCGTGCAGATCATCATCAACTCCTTCATCAACGAGCGCATGTGGGGGACGTGGCCCAGGCTCGCGGTCTCGGCCACCCCGAGGGGCGTCGTCCTCACCGGCAAGGCCCTGGTCGCCTACCTGCTGCAGTTCGTCCAGGTCCTCGCCGTCCTGGTCCTGGGCGCCCTCGCCTTCGGGTACAGGCCGAAGGGGTCGGTGATCGCGCTCCTACTGGCGGTGCTCGCCTTCTCCGCGGTCCTGGCCGCGCTCGGCGTCGCGATCGCACTGTGGGCCCCCTCGCAGGAACTCGCGCTCTCCTTGTCCAATATCATCGGGATGCTGGCCGCCGGGATCGGCGGGGCGTTCTGCACGGTGTCGAGCCTGCCCGACTGGGCGCAGCGCGCCGCGCGCTTCTCCCCCGCGTACTGGGCGATCGACGCGATCCACTCGGTGAGCCTGGACGGCGCGGGCGTCGCCGGCGTCCTCCCGGCCGTCGGCGTCCTCTCGCTGTTCTTCACCGGCCTGGCCGCCCTGGCGATGGCGCGCTTGGCCGTGAAGAAGGACTGAGGGCCCGACCGTGGGACTCGACCTGAGCGGCGAGGCGTACGCGAACGACCCTATGATCGGCGACTCCGCCTACTGGCTGTGCCAACCGCGCCTCGCGCCCTATCATATGAACGCGAGCGCCTATCCCGGCACCAACATGATCGGCGCCTTCACGGGCGCTGACGAGGACCGGGCCGTGGCAGCGCGGGCCGACAGCCGCCAAGACCTCGCCATCGCGCTCGCGTGAGCGCGGACCACGGCCACGACCGAGACAACAACTCAGGAGGACCAATGAGCCAGCAAGCCCCCGCACATGAATGGGACAAGACCTTCCCCAAGAGCGACCACGTCACCCATGAGAAGGTCACGTTCACCACGAACTTCGGCATCACTCTGGCGGCCGACTTATACAAGCCGAGGAACGCCGAGGGCGCGCTCCCCGCCATCGCCGTCAGCGGCCCTTTCGGGGCCGTCAAGGAGCAGGCAAGCGGGCTCTACGCTCAGACCATGGCCGAACGGGGCTTCCTCACCATCGCCTTCGATCCGTCCTTCACCGGCGAGTCCGGCGGCGCACCCCGCTACATGAGTTCCCCGGACATCAACACCGAGGACTTCCTCAGCGCCGTCGACTACCTGGTCTGCCGCGAGGACGTCGATGGGGACCGGGTCGGCATCATCGGGATCTGCGGATGGGGTGGCATCGCGCTCAACGCGGCGGCCGCCGACCCCCGGATCAAGGCGACGCTCGCGTCCACGATGTACGACTTGTGCCGCATCTCCGGCAACGGCTACAACGACTCGGCGGATGACGCCGCCACTCGCATCGCCTCGCGCAAACTGGTCGCCGCCCAACGTACGGCCGACCGCCTCTCCGGCGAGCAGGCGCTCACCGGCGGCGTCGCGGACCCCATGCCCGACGACGCTCCGCAGTTCGCCAAGGACTACCACGCCTACTACAAGACGCCGCGCTGCTACCACCCCCGCTCGCTCTACTCCAACGACGGCTGGGCCGTCGTCAGCGCCAGCTACGCCAACGCGCGGTTCCTGTACTACACGGATGAGATCGAGAACGCGGTCCTGATCATGCACGGCGAGGACGCCCACTCCCTCTACATGGGCCGGGACGCCTTCGCGAAGGTGAAGGGCGGGGTGAACCCGGACAACAAGCGGTTCCTTCTGGTCCCTGGGGCGAGCCACTGCGACCTCTACGACGGTGGTGGGCGCGGCGCCATCCCCTGGGACGCGCTCACCTCGTTCTTCGCCGAACACCTGGCCTGAGCGTCCACCGGCCCCTGGCGGGCGCCGCGCACGGGGCGGCGCCGAAACCAGCGGCGAGGTGGAGCGCAGTCGCGACGTGGCGCGCAGGGCGGCCCAGCCCCTTCGCCCGGCGGTGCTACGATTCGCGGTTAAGAAGGACTGAAGCCCCCACGCGGAGCCAGGGAGGAGGGGCCATGCCCGGTGGCGCGCCCAGAGCGCGGACTCTCACGAGGGAGAGGATCTTTTCCGCGGCGCTCGCGCTCGTCGACGAGGCGGGCCTGGCCGCCCTGTCCCTGCGCGCCCTCGGTAAGCGCCTGGGCGTGTCCCAGACGGCCTTCTACCGGTATGTGCCCGACAAAGCCGCCCTGCTCGAAGGGGTGTCCGAGGAGGTGTGGAGGCTCACCTTCGACCGCTTCCTATCGGCTGTTGAGGAAGAACCGGAAGCGGACGACCAGTCTGGGGCGAAGGGGGAACAGGAGGAGAACGGTCGGCCGGAGGGCCGGGACCAGCCGGGCGCGGGCGGGGAACCGGCCACGGAGAACCAGTCGTCCCCGGGAAGCGGTCCGGGCCTCGTCGGCGAGCAGGGTGAGGACTGGCGCTGGTACGTGCGCCAGTACGCCACGGCGCTCCACGACACTCTCCTCCAGCACCCCGAGGCCGTGGTCCTGCTGCTCACCCACCCCATCTCGACGCCCGAGCAGCTCACCCTGCTGGCCAAAGTCATGGTCCGTCTGTCCAACGCCAGCTTCGCGCCCCCCATCGACATGCTCGCCATCATCACGGCGGTCTCGGTGTACACCACGGGTTTCGCCGCAGCGGAAGTCGTCCCCCCTGTGGGCGGCGGCCCGGATGAGACCTCCGACGAAAGCATCACTGCGGCCATCGCGAGCCTGCCAGCCGACGACCTGTCTGTGCTCCGGGGCCTCATCGGCCAGGTGATGGACGGGGAATGGGACTTCACCGCCCAGTTCGAGAGGGGCCTGGACGCCCTGCTGCGGGGCTGGCGCTGAACCGCTGCCAAGGAGGGGCACATGAGCAACATCGACAACTACCGCGGCTGCCTGATCGGCGGGGCGGCCGGGGACGCGCTCGGGTACGCGGTCGAGTTCTCGCGCGAGGACCAGATAGCGGCCCGCTACGGGGCGGGCGGCATCCGCGACTACCAGCTCGACGACCGGGGGCTGGCGCCCTTCTCGGACGACACCCAGATGACCCTGTACACCGCCAACGGCCTGCTCCACGCGGTCACCCGGGGCCGCCTCCGGGGCATTCTGGGGCCCCTGCGCGACTACGTGTCCGGTTTCTACGTGGAGTGGTCGCGCACGCAGACGGAGCCCTACCCCCTCGCCGACCACAGCGCCTGGATCTCGGCCCTGCCCGAGCTCTTCGTGCCGCGCGCCCCCGGGGCGACCTGCCTGTCGGCCTGCGCGGTGGGAGCGCACGGCACCCCGGAGGAGCCGATCAACGACTCCAAGGGGTGCGGCGGGATCATGCGCGTCGCGCCCGCGGGTCTGCTCGCCGGCCCCCGGGGGGCCGACGGCGCCGCCGTGCAGCGCCTGGGGGCGCAGCTGGCGGCGCTCACGCACGGCCACGAACTGGGGTGGCTGCCCGCCGGGGTCTTCGCCCACATCGTGAGCGCCCTCGCCCACGGGGAGGCGGACTCCGTGCGCGGGGCCGCCGAGCAGGCGCTCGCCATCCTGCCCGAGGCGCACCCGGGCGCGCGCCGGGTGGGGGAACTGCAGGAGCTGATGCGCCTCGTGCTGCGCCTGGCGGACAGCACCGCACCGGACGTGGAGGCGATCCACCAACTGGGCGAGGGGTGGGTGGCCGAGGAAGCGCTCGCCATCGCGCTCCTGTGCGCGCTGCGCCACGAGGACGACTTCGAGGGGACGGTCGTCTCAGCCGTGAACCATTCGGGGGACAGCGACTCAACGGGGGCCATCGCGGGCAATATCGTCGGCGCGCGCCTGGGCCTGGCGGGGATCCCGAGGCGCTACACGGAGCGCTTGGAGCTGGCGGACGTGGTCCTCGCCCTCGCCGACGACCTCTTCACGGGATGTCCGATCACCGAGTACTGCCCCTCCCCGGACGGCGTGTGGGAGCACAAGTACCTGCCCCCGATGGACTACGTGGAGTGGAAACGGGGCCGGTAAGATGGAGGGGCCCGGCGGACCGACCGACGCAGGAGGAGAGCAGTCATGGCCTTCGACTTCAAGAAGGAGCACAAGGAGCTCTACGTGCCGCCGAAGCGGCCCGGCATCGTCACGGTGCCGCCGATGAACTACCTGGCGGTGCGCGGGCACGGCGACCCCAACGCCGAGGGCGGCGCGTACAAGCGCGCCATCGAACTGCTCTACGGCGTCGCCTACGCCATCAAGATGTCGAAGAAGGGCACCCACCGCGTCGACGGGTACTTCGACTTCGTGGTGCCGCCCCTGGAGGGCTTCTGGTGGCAGCAGGACCCGCACGATGTGGATTACGCCCACAAGGAGGACTTCGACTGGATCTCCCTCATCCGCCTGCCCGACTTCGCGACGGCGCAGGAAGTGGAGTGGGCGAAGGCCGAGGCGGCCTCGAAGAAGGGCGGCGACTTCAGCGAGGTCGAATTCCTGCCCTACGACGAGGGCCTGTGCGTGCAGTGCATGCACGTGGGCCCCTACGACGACGAGCCCGCGACCGTTGAGGCCATGCACGCGCACATGGAGGCCCAGGGCTACGCGCTCGACATCACCGACGAGCGCCACCACCACGAGATCTACTTGGGCGACGCCCGCAAGGTCGCGCCCGAGAAGCTGCGGACCGTCGTGCGCCATCCGATCAAAGCCGTCTGAGGGGCAGGAGCCGTCATGGCCTCGACACCGGAGTACCTGGCCCACGTCCTCGACCTGCTCGGGCGGGTCGAGGGCGTCACCCACCGCGCGATGATGGGCGAATACCTGCTCTACGCGCGCGGCACGCTGTTCGGGGGAGTCTACGACGACCGGTTCCTGCTCAAGGAGACCCCCGCCTCGTCCGCCGCCCTGACGGTCCAGTGCAGCCCCTACCCCGGGGCGAAGCCCATGCGCCTGGTCGATGTGGAGGACCGCGACGCGCTGGCGGACCTGGTGGAGCGGGTGCGCGCCGAACTGTGAGCCCCTGGCGGCCCGGGGGACCGGGACCGCCTTCGGGGCACTACAGTTCCAGCCTCATGTGCACCAGTTCCTGGAACCCCGCGGACGAGGACCGGTAGCCCCGGGGGTTGCGCCCGTACTCCTCGAACCCCGCGCGCCGGTAAAGGGACACCGCCCGTTCATTGTCCGCCACCACTTCGAGCTCGAGCTGGGCGTAACCCGCCCGCCGGGCGCAGTCAATGCACGCCTCCATCAGCACCCGGCCGATCCCCATCCCCCAGTGCTCCTTCAGCACGCTGATCCCGAATCGCGCCCGGTGCCTCACCTTGCGCCTGCCGCCCACCGCTGTGACTCCCGCGGTTCCCACGATCCGCCCGTCGATCATGGCGACGAGCTCGACCTCGTTGCCGCTGTGTTCCGTCCCTTCCAGGAGGCGCGCCCCCTGTTCCTCGTCGGCGTTCTGCTCGTCCGGGTAGGACAGTAGGTAGTCGGTCTCCGAATGCGTGCGGCGCATGGTCTCGCGCAGCGCCCGGGCGTCCGAGGCGACGGCGTTCCTCACGAGGAGCTCCGCCCCGCCCTTCAATGCCACCGTTTCGGCGTACCTCATCGTCGGACTCCTTGTCTCCCTGGTTGCAGGGCTCCTTGCGGCGCAGCGGGCTCCCCGCGGCGCACCTGCCGGCCTGATCCGACCGCGCTCCCGAGGACTCCTGGCGGCCCGTAGGGCCAGGCCGCTCACGGCTCCCGGACGCTGATAGTGGTCATGGACACCATGTGGAACATGTCGGAGACGCGCATGTACGCCCGGGGGATAAGCCCCACTCCTCGTCGCTCAATGTCGCGGTAGTAGGGCACGTGTTCGACGAGGCGCGCCCCGCCTGTGAGCCTGCCGACGAACTCACGGGGGTCGTCGATGGAGAACCGCATGGCCGAGTCGTTCTTCATGCGCTTGACGTACGCCTGCGAGAGCTTCAGTCCCTTCGAGGAGGTCGAGTCGAAGACCACCCGCGCCTCGTCGAAGGCGGCGAGATGGTTGATGAAATCGACGACCCGGTCCTCGTCGAAGTAGTAGAAGACCCCGGAGACGACGACGATGGTGGGGCGCTCACCGAACTCCTTCACCCGGTCGATCCACGAGTAGTCGAACATGTCCCCCGGGATCAGGACCTGCCGCTGGCCGGGCGGCAGGAGTTCGCCGCGCACGCTGATGACCTCGGGCAGGTCGAGCTCGAACCAGCGTGCGCGCCCGTTGTCGCAGCGCCAGTACGCCGTCTCCAGTCCGCATCCGGCGTTGACGACCGCCGCGTCGGGGCGCGCCGCAAGGAACCCCCGGATCCGCCGGTCCATGTTGACCGAGCGCGCGACGCTCGACACCATGGTGTACTCGTTCTGCCCGCGATTCATCGTGGCCGCATCCGCAGGAAGGGAGGACTCCAGGCCGAGGGCCTTGGGATCGTGGATCATCGACGGGTAGTGCCTGGACGCGTAGATGCGCCCCACGAGTGGAATGTACAGGGTCTTCGACAGCTCGCTCAGCTCGGCCACGGCGGCCACCTCTTTCGGGTCTTCGGATCGGGCTGTTCACAGGGAACACCGTCGGCCGCCGCCTTTCAAGGCACCGAGGTCCCAGCACCCCTCTCCCACGGGCGCCCGAAGCGCCATTGACCCGGCCTATGCTGGTGGGGAGGGCCCGTGCGGCGCGGACCCCGACCCCGAAGGGAGAGGACCCATGGATGGAAGCGCAATCGACTGGGAGGCGGCGGCGAGGCGCTGGCTCGACCAGGAGGCCGGCGAGGCGCGCATGCCCGAGGGCGAGCTGATCGCCGAGATCGAGGAGTTCCTCGGCCGCCACAAGATCTGCGCGCTGGCCACGGCGGGCGCTGGGATCGTGCGCAACACGACCGTCGAATACGTCCACGCCGAGGGGGCCTTCTGGATCGTCAGCGAGGGGGGCCTGAAGTTCCGGGCGTTGCGGGAGAACAGCAACGTGTGCCTGGCGATCCACGACGACGACATCTCCTTCGACACGCTCGCCGGATTGCAGGTGACGGGCACGGCCGAGGTGCTCGAGCCCTTCGGCGAGGAGTACGAGCGTGCTTGCCGGTTGCGCGGCATCCCGGTGGAACGGCTGCGCGGGCTGCCCTTCGTCATGAACATCATCAAGGTGACCCCCACTCGCTACGACTACGTCAGCGGCAGGCTCAAGGAACGCGGGTTCTCCGCTCGTCAGCACGTCGACCTCTGAGAGGGTGGCGCCGGTGGATCTGGCCTTGAGGAGGCGCCCGTGAACGCGGCTTCAGGGGCGAGCCCGCGGACGCGGACCCCTAAGGGGCGCCCGTGAAGGCGGCGGAAACGCTCGCCCGCTTCTTCCGGGCCGAGAACGAGCGGGACTGGGAAACGTACAGGGCATTCTTGCACCCGGACGTGGTGTGGCACCTGCACGGCGAGGAAAACAGGACGATCCAAGGGGTCGAGGAGTACCTGCGGACAATCCGGGACGCCTACGCGGCGTCCGATGCACACTTCCGCGTGGAGGAGGCGCACGAAGCCGCCGACGGACGCCGCATCGTCGTCCTGCTGGTCGACGACTCCGGGATGAGGTCGTTCGAGGTGTTCGACGTCGAAGACGGCCTGATCCGGCGCGAGCACGAGTTCCTCCTAGGGTGAGGAAGGCGACGAGCAACGCGACCGCCCTCACATCGGGGCATCGGCGGCTCTCGGAACGCGGGATTCTCGGTCGCCGGAGACAGTCCCGACAAGAATGATTTTTCGTTGTGTTGACGGGATTTTTTCTCTCCGTTATCGTCGGGGGAGGGCAGTGAGCACCGACCGCTCCTCCCCCACCTGCCCCGCACACGCAGTCTCATAGGAGGGACGAAAGGCGCGGCTTGCGCTGTCCCGGCCTGGGAGTCGTCGCGCGCAGGTTGATTCAGATACGCCCACATAGCGAGGAGAACGCATGAGCATGTACTTCGGAGACGTGTCGCTGTGCTACACCAACTCCCTGGCGATGGCCCTGGACTCCGTCGGTGTCGACGTGCGTCCCGAGTACCTGGAGGCGCTCATGGTGATGGGCAACGGTGCGAGCATCATGAAAGACGACCCTCGGCATCCGCTCGTTTTCTTCGACAACGGGGAGCCCGACGTGTCCATCAGCAACTGCCTGCGCATGCTTGGCTTCGCGTGGGAGGACTTCTTCGTCGAAGGACCTACGACCGACCTCACCGAGGTCCGCGATCGCCTCGCCCGCATGCTGGAGAGCGGCCCCGTGGTGGCGGGCCCCCTGGACATGGGGCTGCTCACCTACAACCCGAACTTTCACGGCCTGGGCGGGGTCGACCACTTCGTGTGCGTTCTCGGTCTCGACGGCGGTCGCGTACATCTGCATGATCCGGCGGGTTTCCCCTACATGAGCATGGAGTTCCAGGACTTCGCAAAGGCCTGGGAAGCACGGGCAATCTCCTACAGGCGCGGGTCGTTCTCCATGTGGGGCGCCTTCACGCGGGTAAGGGAACCTACGCAGGAGGAGGTCTACCGGGAGGTATCCTCGATCATGAGGAAGCGTTACGACGCGGGCGAGCAGGGCGTCATCCGCGCCTACGCCGAGGCCATCCGACGCAACGGCATGAGCCAGCAGCAAAAGCAGATGCACCAGTACTTCAGTTTCCGCTTGGCCGCGGCGAGGAGCCTCTACGCTGCCCGATTCCTGGCCGACCACGACCCGGAGCGGGCGGAGCTCAAGGAGCGGATCGCCTCCCTGTTCGGGCAGGCGCACCTGCACAACCTGACGGAGGACAACCTCGCCTTGGCAGACACACTGGGGAGGATCGCTGAACTGGACGACCGCTTCAGGGAACTGTGTATCCTGAGAGGGTGACCGGGCAGCGCCTCGCGACGGGGAGGCGGCAGACACATCCGGCACCGTAACTCCCGTGTGAAGAAGGACGGTGGGGAGCGATGACGCGAGTTCGCGTGATTCACGAGGCCGACCTGCCCTGGTCGGTATCCCAGGTGTGGCGGATCGTCACCGACGTCGATCAGTGGCGGTGGCGTTCGGACCTGGAGCGATGCGAGAGGGCCGGCGAGCGCGACTTCGTGGAGTATCCCAAAGGCGGCAAGCCCATTCGTTTCACGACCGTGCGTCGGCAGGAGGAACGACTCTGGGAGTTCTCCATCGACGGGGATACCCTGGAGGGATGCTGGCGAGGCGTGTTCATCCCGGCGGGATCCGGGTGCCGCCTGAGCTTCACGGAGGACGTGGACGTGCGGGGCAGGTTCGTCCCCCGATGGGTTGCCAGGCTGTTCCTGCGCTCATACCAGGCCCGATACTTCAGGGATCTGCGCGCGGAGTTGCGCCGCCGCTACGGCGAGGCCGGGGCGTGAGTCGCGGGGGCTGGCGAGCCGCTCGGACTCCTGTGCCGCGCGCTGTCGCGGCATGCACCGCGGCCCTCGGCTAGTCGCGCCTCGCGCACGCCCTTCGGTGGGCGCGGAGCTTCTTAAGCGCCCAGTCGTAGTGGGAACTCGTGGCGCTCACAAAGTAGGAGCCGAGCGTCGTGGTCCCCGTCCAGTCGAATCGTCCCCTGTCGAACAGGTCCTCGTCGGAGAACCCCTCCGCCAGGGCCATGACCGCACTGTGGGACTGATCCAGCAGGTCCAGGGGCGTGTCCTGATGCTTGCGCCACAGGGCGACGTTCATGTCGCCGTAGGTCCGCCACGTGTAGGGTTCGGGCAGGAATGGCCGCTTCTCCCCGACCTCGTTGGCACCCACCCAGTCCAGGAGGAGCCGGTGCCACTCGTGGAGGTGAGCCAGGACGTCGCGCAGGTTCTTGTCCCGGCTCCAGTGCGCCTCCTTCCGGCCCTTGTCGGCGGAGAAGTCGAAGGGGCCGCCAGTTCGCCTTCGGTCATGGAGGCAGCAAACTCCATGAGCTTCCCGTACCCGCGTGCGGATGCGGTGATCAGCTCGTTCTTACTCGTCGGTCGCGCGTGTCTCCCACCGGCTCTCGGCTCTCGGCTCACCGCTCACCCGCATCGGATCGTGATCGATAAGCGGTGAGCGCCGCGCTCAATAGGAGCACCACGGCAGCCCCGCAGAACGCCACGAGGACCGCGTGGGCATAGGCGCCGCTCGCTGCGGCGCGGACCGCCTGCGCCTGCGAGGCGCTTTGCGTGCCGGCGGCCTCGAACGCGAGGGAAACGGACGCGAACCCCTCGGCGGCGGTTCCCCGGCACGCCGCCGCGTACGACGAGCCGACGAGCGATCCGAGCGCCCCGATCCCGATGAGGCACCCGAGTTGCTGGAAAGTGGAGACGAGCGCGGATCCACCGCCTCGTCGCCGGTCCGGAACCCGCTCCATCGCCCACCCCTGCATGACGGGCAGACCCATTGCCATGCCCAGGCCGCAGGCGCACTGGCCCACGACCATGAGCGGGTATCCCGCGACCGCCGTCGACGCGGCCATGACGGCCAGCCCGAGGGCGATGAGGACGAGGCTGGCCACGCAGGCGCGCCTCTTCCCCAACCGGTCCGAGGCTTTCCCGGTGATGGCGGCGCCCACCATGGCGGCGGCGACCATGGGCATGAGCATGAGCGCCCCCACCAGGGCACTGTTGCCCAGCGCGGTCTCGACATAGGCGGGAAGCACAAACATGATGCCCGAAACCGCGACGTTGAGCGCGAGCAGGGACAACGAGCCGGCGGCGAAGGAGGGGATGCGCAGCAGACCGAGTTCGGCCAGCGGATTCGACGAGCGGGTGTCGCGGCGGACGAACAGGGTGATCACCAGGGCGCCAGCCACCATCGGCCCCCAGGAGTTCGGTGAGGCGGCGGAGATCTGCGCGTTGATGAGACCGGCCGAGACCAGGGCGAGGCCGGCGAGGGCGAGCAGCGCCGACACGAGGGGCAGCGGGGCGCGCGCCCCGGTCGTTCCCCCGGTCTGGCTGCGGTCGCCGGGCAGCAGGAGGATATCGAGGAGCACGACGATGAGGAACGCCACCAGGTCGAACACGAAGATGGCGCGCCAGTCGGCGAAGTTGACGAGCACGCCGCCGAGCACCAGGCCGAAGGGGGCTCCGAGGGTCATCGCGACGGCGTTCACCGTGAGGGCGAGGACTTGCCCGTCGGATTCGAACAGGCGCGTAATGAGGGCGAGCGTCATAGTGATGGAGAAGCCCGCGCCGAACCCCATGACTCCCCGTGCGACGATAGTGGTCACGGAGCTCGTCGCGAGGACGCCCGCAGCGGAGGCGGCCGCGAAGGCGCTGGCGCCGACCAGGAGCGTCCGCTTGACGCCCCACCTGTCGCCCAGGGAACCCGCGAGCAGCATGAACGCCCCGAAGACCAGGTTGTAAGCCGAGACCATCCACTGCTGCTCGACCTGGCCGGCCCCCAGCGAGACCGAGATGGCGGGGAGGGCGATGTTGAACGCGGTCGTGTTGGTGAAACACACGAATGTTCCCAGGCACAAGCCCCCCAGTGCCCGCCAGGCCCGTTTCGCCTCGTTCCCGCCCCGCGCCTCGCGGCTGTCGCAATCCCCTGCGGGCATGCGGACCATCTCCTCTGTACGTTCCTGCACTCCGCGCTCATGTTGCAGTGTAGGACTCGTTGACGCCGAGATGCCGCTGAGTCTCAGCGATCAGTCGCCCCATCGAGTGCCTTCGGGTCTGTTGGCTGCGGCGCCCCACGCTTGGCGGCTTTGGCCGAGGTGGCGAAGGGGACGACTTCGAGGCTTCCGTCGACCAGCTCGGCCAGGAAGACCTGCTTGACCGAGGAGTACCCCTGTTCCTTGAGCTGCGCCTTCACCCACGCCGAATCCTTGCCCGCGAGTACCAGCCCGTCGGAGATGAACTGCCCGTCGCTCACGAGTGGGAGGAGCGAGCGCCTGCTCTTGTCACCGCGCAACCGAAGCGTGAGGGTTCCGTTGGTTTCCATGACGGCAGTCTCGACGTCTCCGATGCTGGAGATTCCCTGGTCGCGCAGGCTTCTGCTGAGGCTCTGCGCCGTGAGCCCGACCTTCGCGCAGCGCGCGATGTCCACCCGCCCGTCGCGGATGATCAGCTCGGGCTGACAGGCGGTGAGCCGCTTGAAGATCTTGCTGTAATCGATGAGGAGCTTCGTGGCGATCACGACGAGCGACCAGATGAGGATGATGATGAGGAATTGCAGCAGCGTGATCGACGAATTGTAGATGACGCCGCCGATAATGCCGCCCAGCACGTAGTTCTGCACCTGGTTGAGCGGGGTGTTGAGCGAGAAGTCGCGCTTGCCGAGGATGTTGATCTGGAAGATCATCATGAGGATTCCCAGTGCGAACTTGATGGCCGTCAGCGTGTAGAAATCCATGTCAGTGCTTCCCGTTCACGTAAACGTTGTGGTCGATGATGTGGGTCCGCTCGAGGGTGTAGGAGTTGTTGTCGTCGCCCAGGTGGACCAGGTAGTCCTCCTCGTTGAAACGCACGATGATCCCGTCTTGCAGGGAGGTCGAGTTCACCAGAATCTCGCTGGTTGACACCCCATGGTCCGTGGCAACGCCTTCCACGAAGCGGACGAGACGCTAGGACTGGGAGAGCTGGTTGCTCACCTGGAGGTACTGCTCGGTCTGAATCCCAAGCAGCACGAGGGAGAGAACGAGGAGACCGACCCCGGCATCTCGCCATCGGGTCCGCGCCTTGTCACGCAGGTACAGGACACTGAAGACCAGCGCAACCAGGAGCAGGATGATGATTGCGGCCACGCGCTGGGTCGATTCGGTGCTTTGGTGGGAGACGACGTAGTCAAGGGTGTAGAAGTCCACGGCTGTGCCTTCAGTGTGCCAATCGGGAAAAGCGCGCCCAGTGTATCAGCGCTCGATTCCTCGCACTCTCAGGGTTGCGCGTATCAAGCAGATGCCACACTCACTCGCTGCCGCCCGCGCCCACGCGGCCGCGATGCGGAGACTCTCACTTGCTCCCGTGGAACACCCAAGCTCGTCCCCGCACGCCGCGCATGATGTAGCTGGCGCCCGCGAGCGCGAGAGCAAGGCCCAGGCCCGTGTAGAAGAAAGCAATGAACCAGCCGGGGAAGAGTCCGGCGGCGCGCATCCCAATACCGAAGGACATCATGAGCGCCATCATGATGTAGCTCTTGCGGTCGAAGAAGCGAAAGACTAGGTGACGTTCCCCCTCCAGGTCGGCGATGCGCTGGGCGTTCTTCTTGACGAGCTTGGAAAACATCGGGTGGAAGGCGCTAAAGATTGCGGCCGCGCCGCCGACGAGGGCGAGGAGAATGATCGCTGCGACGCCGCGCATGCCGATGGCCGCGCGCACCCCGAGTTGGGCGACATTCAGTCCAGCGAGTAGCCAGACGATGCCGGCGACGGCAATCAGGGACTGTTTCTTCACGTGCAAACGGCTCATCGGGCATCCTTCTCGTTGATGGGCGTCGGGTACGGGTAGAGGGAGGCGTCGAGGAGCGCGACGAGCGTCTCGCACTCGTCACTGTCCATGAGGGACGCGAAGATGGCGCGCAGCACGTAGCGGCACAGCCTTTCAGCACTCAGAGAACCGACGAGGCGGGCGTGCTCCACGGCCTCGTCCGCATTGAGGACACGGATCAGTCCGCGTTCAATGTGGGCGAGCATGGGGGCGCGTACGGCCTCGAGCGCCTCGTGCTCAGCGCTCGGCAGGCGCCGCATCTGCGTAAACCAGTCGACGCTCATGTCGGCACGCGCGGAGCTGAGGGCCTCACGAAACCGCCTCACGTAGGAGGTGAAGCGTTCGCCGGGGCGCACGACGCACAGCTCTTCGGAGAGGTTCTCCTCGAAGAATCGGGTGAGCACCGCGGCCGTCAGGTCTGCCTTCGTCGGAAAGTAGCCGTAGACCGACCCGACGGCGATCCCACAGGCGGAGGCGAGCTTGCGCACGGAGAGCGACGAGATGCCGTCGCGTGAGGCGATGGCGTAGGCCTGGCTGACCAGGCTTTCCCGGTCGATCACTTGCTTGGGCATTCATCCCTACTGTCTTGCGAGCTGCAACAACCCATAATGAACAGTGTTCAGTATAGACGTGCCCTTCCAACGAGGAGCGGCCACTTCCCATGACGTCGCACACGGACCGAATCACCCACGGCCTCGTCGCTAGTCCGGATGACAGCCGACTGACCCAGACAGCGCTCCTGGAGCGCTAGGAATCGTGCCGCTTGCGGTACTCGCTCGGACTCAGGCCAGTCCACGAGCTGAAGGCCCGCAGGAAGCTGTTGTGCTCGACGTATCCCAGCATGAACGCGATCTCGTCCGTGCGCATCGAGGTCGTGGTCAGGTAGCGCTTGGCCAACAGCTCACGAACGTGGTTCAGCTGCTTCTGGAAGGTGGTCCCCTCCTCGCCGAGTCTGCGCTGCAGGGTACGCTTCGACTGACCGAGCCGACGGGCCGTCTCGTCGATTCCGACCTCACCCGCGGGCAGCGCCTCGACAAGGGCGCTGCGCACGCGAGCGGACATGCCCTCATCGACGTCGAGTTCGCTGAGCCGGCGTCCCAGCTCGGGCTCGAAGTAGCCCCACATCGCATCGTTCCTGCTGAAGAAGGGCACGGCGAGATCAGCATCGGCGAAGGTCACCTCATCGCGCACCCCCTCGCGGACCTCACAGCCGAGAAACTCCTCGAACCATGTCCCTTCGGGAGGATGACGCATCATCACGCCGACGGGGCTGATGTCGCGCTTCGTGGCGGCACGCAGCACGTTGACGAGGAACGCGATCTCGCACTGCACGAGGAACGCAGGCATGGCCCTCTCGCGCTCGGGGCACGCCAGCTGAACCGTCAGCGATCCATTGTCGTCCTTCAGGATGAACTCCATGGGGCCAATGAGGGGCTTGTAGCGGGCGAGCCGCTCGATGCAAGCCCGTCCATCGCGCGCGCAGAACGAGGCGAAGATCGGCGGGCTGAGCTGCTCCACCCCGTCGGCACTGGCCAGCGCGACGGCGGCGTCCTCACGCCCGGCGAGCTCTCCAACCGCCTCCACGAAGGCGTAGTACTGCTCAGCCGTCATCGTGGGGGCCGGGCGGCACAACGCATCCTCGGGCAGGCCCGCCTTGCGTAGCACCTCACCGACATCAATACCGAACCCGCCGAGGGCGCGCCCATAGTTTCCATCAAGAACGAAGTGCTTCACGCCGCCTCCTCAGGGCCCCGACCCCCGCCGACCAGCTCGCGTCGCTTCCTGTACGACGCGTACTCCACCGCTAGCGCGCCCCACACGACGATGAGGGCATCACATGCGAGGGTCGTCAGGGTGTCGGCTCCGGGAATCAGGGCGACTCCTGCGATCAGCAGGCAGGCGATGATCCGACTCGCAAGGACGAGGCCACTCAGTCGGAATGGAGTCTTGTTGTAGTGGAACAGGACGAGCGACAGGGCAAGGTATGCGCACAGCCCCACCGCCAGGTAGATGCTCTTCGGAGCGACGGAAACCTCATGTTCAGGCAGGTATTCCAGGGCGACCGTGACGTTACTGATGACGAACACGAGCCCGGCCGTCAGGACCATGAAGCCGATGCCGACGTCCTGACGCTCGTGGTCGAGCATGCGATCGTAGTGGAAGAAGTAGACGAGGAAGAGACCGACGACGAGCGCGAAGACGAGCATCGATGCGATCACGTCCGAGCCGCCGCTGATCGTGCCGGCGATTCCGACGATCATCTCACCGAAGGTGACGATGGCGAGGAGGGAGCAGCGCTCAAAAAGGTGATCGAAGCGTACCGCGGTACCCGCGAGGCGATGCCCGCGCACGAAAGCGAGCCACCCGAAGGCGAACGCAACGAGAGAGAGCCACTGGCCAATCTCCCAGGGAACAAACGCGGCGACGAGGACGATGGCGGCCTGGACAGCGAGCACGAGGATCGTCCGGTTCATGAAGCGCTTGTCGTCGTCACTCAGGTTCGTGTAGCGCACCCGCTTGATCCCCCAATGCACAGCCAGGTCGATGAGTACGAACGCCCACACGAGGTTCCACGTGAGCATGGAGTTCCGCCACCCCTCACCCACGCACCCGGCCATGAAGAACATGAGGAACATGTTGATGAACAGACACACGTTGTCGAACGCGCCGCCGTCCCCGTAGCGGTTCTGCAGGAACGTCGTGAAGAACCAGACCTGCAGGATCGTCAGCATGTCGACCGCGTACAGGGCGTAGGTCTCCACGCCGAAGAATCCACCCTCGGGGTTGTGCATCAGGCTCGTGATGACGCTGATGCAGTAGACGAAGATGAGGTCGTAGAACAACTCAATGTTCGAGACACCCATCGCGGGACGAAATGCGAGCCTGCGCATGCGTATGCCTTCCATGAGCCACCGTTTACGGAAGGAAGCCCGACACGCGATCCGTCACGCGGCGGGCACCCTTGAGATCTTCGTTGAGCTTACTTGTTCGCGCTTCCTGCGACCTGCTGGTCGTAGACGAAGTTCAGCATGGTCTTCTTGGGGAACAGGGGCGCCAGGGCCATCATGGGGCGCTGCCATCCGGGCAGGCCGCTGGTCACGTTGAGCCTGCCAGCCAGCATCCCGTCATATCCGGCCTGGGCGACGGCCGTCGGGTCGACGGCGTTGGCGAAGAGCTTGGTGTCTCCAAGGTCGCCAGAGGCCGCGAAGCCGGTGCGCATCGCGCCGGGCATGAGCGCCGTGACGGTCACTCCGGTTCCCTCGAGTTCACGCCACAGGGCGTTAGACCAGCTGGTGACGTAGGCCTTCGTCGCGTAGTAGACGGCCTGGAGGGGGCCGGGCATGGCGGCGGCCGTCGAGGAGACGTTGAGGACCTTGCCGCTTCCGCGCGCGATCATGTCGGGCAGGAAGAGCTTGAGGATGCGGGTGGGTGCCTCGACGTTCACGGCGATCATGGACAGGTCCTGTTCCATCGTGCGCTCACGGGCGAAGTCGCCCTGACCGCCGAAGCCCGCGTTGTTGATGATGATGTCCGGGTTCCAGCCATTGGCCTTGCACGTGTCGTAGATGGTCTGGGCAGCCTCGGGCTGGGAGAGATCGACGGCGATGGTCACGGCCTCGACGCCATACTTGGCGGCCACCTCGGCCGCCTGGGCGTCGAGCTTGGACTGGCTGCGCCCCACGAGGATCAGGTCACCGCCCGTGGCGGCGTGGATGTTGACGAAGCAGGTACCGAGGCCGCCGTAGGAGCCGGTGATCAGCGCGCTGTTCTTCATGGCTATTCCTTCACTCTGTTGATTGCCGCACTCATCTGCACGGCTTCCGTTGTTGACGACCATCAATCTATCCCTCAAAACGCGCCACCGCGAGCGCCTATCGCGCCATTGAACTATCAATTCACGCCATACGTGCCGTGCGTCATCAAGCCCCTTCAGTGCGAGCCTCAACGCTCTGATCAGCAAAAACGCCCCCGCGATCGCACCTCGCGCAGCGTTGGGTGCTCATCCCTCCATGTTCGCCGCCGTCACCCCGTCCTACAGGGTTCCGTACACGGTGACGCAGTGCCCGAAGAACATGTCGTCGTCATCGAAGTAGGCGGAGAACGCACCGTCGGCGTCCATCGCGATGCTACGCAGCGCGATCCACATAGCGCTCCACTTCTTCGTCGCCGCGGACTTCTTTTCCACTTTTGCCCTGTACCTGCAGCTGTGCAGGGCGGACAAGGCACGCAAAGCCACTGCCGAGGCCTCGGCAGGCGCAACTCCCCGACACCCCACCGGCGTAGAATAACCAAATGACTGACACAAGCAGACAAGCGCAGTGGTTTTCCAATAACGAGCACAACTGGGACGACCGCGCCGAGCTGCACATGGCTGGCAACTACTGCGACTACCAGCGCCTTCTCGAGGACCCGACCGCCATAAGCGCCGAATTGGCCCAAGATATCGAACGATTCGGCGACCTCACCGGCAAGGATGTCATCCACCTGCAGTGCCACGTCGGAACGGACACGATCGGGTTTGCGCGCCGCGGGGCCTCGCGCATCATTGGCCTCGATCTGTCCAAGGCCTCGCTTGCCCACGCGCGCAGCATCGCCGAACGCGCGGGCGCTGACGTGGAGTTTGTTCACGCGAACGTGTACGACGCGCGTCAAGCAGTGTCCGGCACCTTCGATCTGGTGTACACCTCGATCGGCGTTCTGTGCTGGCTGCCCGATATTGCTCAGTGGGCACGTGTCATCGCTTCCCTACTCAAGCCAGGTGGCACTTTCTTCATTCGCGATGACCACCCGATGTTCATGACAATCGGGGACGACATTTCCGACGGACTCAAGATCGAGCAGCCATACTTTGAGCAAGATACGCCGCTGACATGGGATGACGATTCAAGCTACGTGGATTCGCCCAATGCACCACGGATTACTCACACGACAAATCACCAGTGGAATCACTCCCTTGGACAGATCGTCACCGCTCTCATCAACGCAGGGTTGGTGATCGATGAACTCGAAGAGACCCCGCGCGCAGCGTGGTGCCCGTGGCCCGAACTCATGGAACAAGATTCCGCTGGAGCCTGGCACCTTCGCGAGCATCCCGAACGTCTGCCCCTTCAGTTCGCGATCACCGCACACAAAAACTGAAAGCGCGCAAAGTGGACTTAGGCTTGCGAGGGCCAGACAAGTTATAGAACACTCAAACATTGGAAAGCCTGGCTGTGCGATTACTGCGCGAGTCCCTCCGAGGTGCACCATGGAGGGTCCGAAGTAACACTCACACCAGCGCGTGAGTATGACGTGACAGTGCGCCGACTATTTCGGTAGCGGCTCGACGCGCACTAGCGAGGCCTACCCTGCTTGGCGGGGCAGGCCTCGTCACAGGAGAGGGATGCTAAAGTCATCGCGAGTCAATGAAACCCTATGAGGAAAGCTGCACATGGACAGAGTTGCACGCGTCGCCGCACCCCTCTTCTTCATCGCCATGGTCTACGCAGGATGGCGCTTCGACCTCAACCTCCCCATCCAGCCGCTGCTCTCGCCAGGCCCGTGGATCGTCGCACTACTCATCGCCACTTGTTTCAGCGCCCTGACTGTGCTCCACTCTCAAGACAAGGTTGCTCCACGCGTACTCGCATTTTGGGGCCTCGTCATCAAACTTGCTCTCCTCCCCATCTTCCTCATCATGCTCATTCTCACGATCATCGTTCCGCTAGATAGCTCCCACGGCAACGTAAGCGGCTTGCTGATGATTTTCCTCATTCTTCCTCTGGACGCGGGAGTCTACTTCTTGATGATCGTGTCATCCTTCCATGGGTTTGCCGCAACAAAACGCCTACCGGCCGAACAGACAATCCCATCAGCAACAGCAAAAAGACTCAGGAAGATGCACGCCGTTCCTATCGCAGACCTTGTCGCAGCTATCTGGCTGTACGTGCTCCTGCGTCGACTCGATAGCACTGCTCCGGCCAACGCGCAGGATGCCTAACCCGCCATTTCCACCGAGGCCACCCCATCCGCGACAGTTCCATACACCACGACGCAGTGCCCAAAGAACATATCGTCGTCATCGAAGTAGGCGGAAAATGAACCCTCGGCGTCCATCGCGATGCTGCGCAGCTCGATTCGGCGCGCAAAGCTCCCTTCCGTTATCTCGGGGACCTCCTCGTCGGCAGATTCGCGCCACTCGCACGCGAGCTGCGTCAGCTCTCGCGCGGCGAACGCCCGCATATCCCGGTCCCACGCGGCCTGATCGGCCACCATCCGTCTCATTGCCTGCACAGCTGCGGTCCAGGTGTCCTCGCTCGCCGCATCGACCTCAAGTGACACGTCGATCTGCTCACCCTGCCACAGGACATGGCCTTCGAACACGTCGTAGTCCTTGTCGAGGGTGAGCTCGCCCAGCTCCTCGTCGGCCACCACCACCGGCTGGCGATATTCGGCCAGGACCTCCTCCAGGACGGGGCACGGGGGTTCCTCTTCGAGAACCTCGACGATCAGGAAGTGGTTCTGCACGGAGGCGGCAACACCCTCGGGAACTTCCTGAGGGACCTCCTTACGCGCCTTCACGCGATAGATCATCTCTTGACCGAAACGGTCGAGGATGCCTCCAGCATCGTGCTCCTCATCGCTAACGGGATAGACGATCCGGCCCTCCCCCGCGTGCAGTGCGCCGGTCTGGCAATCCACATACGCGATGAAGTAGTGCGCGACCTCCCAGAATCCGTTCCTCTTACTCGCCCCCCGCCCGCCGGCAAGCAGAACGAGGATCTCCGTGGCCTCGTCCTCAAAGGTACGTTCCCATTCTTCCTGAGTCATGCCGTTTTGTGAACGCATGTATTCCAGTAGATCCACGTGTTGTCCTCCTTGATCAACCACTGCTAAGTCGCGACGGCGAACCCTACTCCACGGAATGTTCCATCACTGAATCACCAACACAAAACCGTAGGCGATTACCCAACGACGATTCTCACCCAGTCCACGAGTTGCTCGTAACTCATAGACCCATCAGCTACCCCCAGCATGGCTGAAAGGAACTCCGCATGGTCAGGCGTAAAACCAACACCACACATCCTGAGATACGTGCCTAACAGAGCAGCGCCAGTTCGCTTGTTTCCATCCAGGAAGGGATGCCCCGAAATAATCCCAACAGCGTACCGACACGCTTTCTCGACTGCACTTGGGTAGAGCTCCTCACCCCCAAAGGTCTGGAAGGGTTGGGCGAGAGCCGAGGCCAACATCCCCTCGTCTCGCACAGCATCCAAGCCACCGAAGCGAGCAATCGCAGCTGAATGGATGGCACACACATCGTCCCGCGAAAACGCGAAAGCGTTCACTTCGCAAGCTCTTCAAACACGTCCGCGTAGGCATCCATGAAGTCAACAGCAACATCGACAGCACTCTCAGACTGCTGCGCCGGTTGAATGACCACCCAAGGCCTGTTGTTCTTGAGGATCGTGACAGGCTTCCCCGTCCTATTCACCTCTGCTGTCACTCGCGAAAAGTTGTTCTTCGCCTCGGCGAGCCCCATAGTCAGTGTCGACATGCTACCTACCCCTTTCGATCCTGACCATAATTATGGTCAGAACCTAGACTCAGATCAAGCGACTGGCCACTCCCGAGCATGGAAGATCTGGCACTCGCCGCGCTCTCTCGATAAACGAACCCCGGCCTCGTCCCACGAACCAGGGACGAGGCCGAGGCTTTGAGCGTGTGCACTCAGCTCGGCGTGAGCGTCACTCCCACTCGATGGTGGCCGGGGGCTTGGAGGTCACGTCGAGGACGACGCGGTTGACCTCGGGCACCGAGTTGGTGATACGCGTGGAGATGCGGGCCAACACGTCGTAGGGCAGGCGCGTCCAGTCCGCCGTCATCGCATCCTCGGAGGACACGGGGCGCAGCACGATCGGGTGACCGTAGGTGCGCCCGTCCCCCTGGACGCCCACGCTACGCACGTCGGCGAGCAGGACGACCGGGCACTGCCAGATCTCCTGATCCAGGCCGGCGGCGGTGAGCTCCTCGCGGGCGATCAGGTCGGCGGCACGCAGGATATCCAGGCGCTCGCGCGTGACCTCGCCGATGATGCGGATGCCCAGGCCGGGGCCCGGGAAGGGCTGGCGGTTCACCAGGTAGTCGGGCAGGCCCAGCTCGCGGCCCACCGCGCGCACCTCGTCCTTGAAGAGAGTACGCAGGGGCTCAACCAGCTCAAAGGTCATGTCCTCGGGCAGGCCGCCCACGTTGTGGTGGCTCTTGATGTTGGCCGCGCCCTCGCCGCCGCCGGACTCGACGACGTCGGGGTACAGGGTGCCCTGAACCAGGAACTTCACCTCGCCGCCGGCGGCGCCCACCTCCTCGATGACCTGCTTCTGGGCGGCCTCGAAGGAGCGAATGAACTCGCGACCGATGATCTTGCGCTTGGCCTCAGGCTCGGTGACGCCGGCGAGGGCGGAGAGGAAGCGCTCGGACTCGTCGCACGTGATGACGCGGATGCCCATGCCGCGCGCGTAGTCACCCTCCACCTGCTCGCGCTCGCCCGCACGCAGCAGACCGTGGTCGATGAAGAAGCAGGTCAGCTGGTCGCCGACAGCCCTGTGAACAAGAGCGGCTGCCACGGAGGAGTCCACGCCGCCCGACAGGGCGCAAATGACCTGCGCGTCGCCCACCTGCTCGCGGATCTTCGCGACCTGCTCGTCCACGATCGAACCGGCGGTCCACGTGGGCTCCAGGCCAGCACCCTCGTACAGGAAGTTCCTCAGGGCAGCCTGTCCGAACTGGGAGTGGCCCACCTCGGGGTGCCACTGCAGGCCGTAGAGGCGGCGCTCACGCGACTCGAAGGCCGCGACCGGGGTCTCGGAGGTGGAGGCCGTGACGGTGAACCCCTGCGGGGCGCCCTGGACGGCGTCGCCGTGGCTCATCCACACGATCTGGTCGCCCGGGGTGCCACCGAAGAGGCACGAGTCTGCCGCGACGGACGCCTCGGTGTGCCCGTACTCGCGGGTGCCCGTGCGACCCACGGTGCCACCCAGGGCGTGGGCCATGGTCTGGAAGCCGTAGCAGATCCCCAGGACCGGCACGCCGGCCTCGAAGATCGCCGGATCCACGCTCGGCGCACCCTCTTCATACACGGAGGACGGCCCACCCGAGAGAATGATCGCTGCCGGCTCCTTCGCGAGCATGTCGGCCACGCTCATCGTGTGAGGAACGATCTCCGAGTAGACGTTCGCCTCGCGCACACGGCGGGCGATGAGCTGGGCATACTGCGCGCCGAAGTCGACGACGAGGACGGGATGCATGTCGGTAGCGTTCACCCTGCCCATGGTACCCGGGCTCACTCACGGCGTCGCGCTTCATTGCACGTGTCTCCGCGCACGCGCGCCATCGCCGTCACCCGCGCCGTCGGCACCGATGCGATGAGCCGAGCGAGGCGTCTCGGAGCGATCCGACGCCGAGCGAGCGGCACGCGTGAAACCGCGACCACCCCTGCTCGGAGGAGCGCAACGCCGCACGAAACCGCGACCACCCCTGCCTCGACAAAAGTACCGATGTGGGGCCGATTCGCCCCAGCAGGGGCGCCCCGGGTTTCACCAGCCCACAGACAACCCCGGGACAGGGGCGCCCCGGGTTTCACCAGCCGGAAGAAGACGGCGGCCCCACCCCATCGGGGCGAGGCCGCCTACTGACGCCTGCGCGGCGAAGCGCTCAGCGGAAGAACGAGCGAAGCACCGGGAAAAGTCCGGTGGCAACGGCCGCCTTGACAAGATCACCGATGATAAAGGGAACGAAACCCTTGAGGAGTCCATCCGTGAAGGTCATGTGGGTGAAGGGAATCATCCAGGCCAGGCCCGCGATGTACACGGACGCCAGGGAGACCAGGGCGGTCGGCGCCATCGTGATGACGCGTCGGTCTGCCCCACGCTCGGCGGCCAGTCCGGCGATCGCCGCCACCAGGAAGTATCCGAGGATGTAGCCGAAGGATGCGAACGCCCAACCGACGTTTGACCCGGTGAAGACCGGGGCGCCCGCAACGCCCAGGGCCGCGTACCCAAGGACCGAGATGAGACCTCGACGCGCGCCAAGAACCGTGCCCACCGACAGCGCGCCGAGGGTGCCCAGGGAAACCGGAATGGGCGTGAACGGCAGGGGAACCGAGATCCGAGCCAGGGCAATCATCGCGAGCGTGCCACCGACCACGAGGGCAATCTCGCGGACGAGGGAGCCGCCCAGGCGATCGGCGAGGACGCGGTTGCGGCGCGCCGGGAGGGCGGGGGTAGCGGTCATCGTGGTCATAGAGAGCCTTTCGACGGGGCCAACGGCCGTTAGTTCAATAGTTGAATTAGACACCGGCTGTGGGGGCCTGTCAACCTCGCGCAAGCACATCACAGGCGATGGTCAGGCTCGTTGGGAAGGACGCGCGACGCAGCCTCGTCGACAGCGCCGCACGACGGAGCCGGATGAGTCGGCTTCCGTCCGAGGATGAGGACCGCACCGCGAGAAGACGACCGCGGGGCGGGCGACTCCTCCGGACCCACCCGCCCCGCGGTCGAGAGGCCTTCAGTGCGCGAAGTGGCGCGTCCCCGTCAGGTACATCGTGATGCCGGCAGCATTCGCCGCGTCGATCGACTCCTGATCACGCACGGACCCACCGGGCTGCACCACGGCGCTCACTCCCGCGTCAATGAGGACCTGCAGGCCGTCGGCGAAGGGGAAGAACGCGTCGGAGGCAGCGACCGCCCCGACAGAGCGGCGCTCGGGTGCCTCGGCCACAACGTCGGAGGCGCGCGCACCCCCTGCGGCATCCTCTGAGGCGGCCGCATCCCCCGTCGAGCGCGCCCCGAGGGTGTTTGCCCGCTCGACAGCGAGCTTGCAGGAGTCGACGCGATTCACCTGTCCCATGCCCACGCCCACGGACGCACCGTCCTTCACCAGCAGGATCGCGTTCGAGCGAACGGAACGTACCGCCCGCCAGGCGAACTCCAGGTCGGCAAGGGTCCGCTCGTCGGCGGGCGCACCGGCGGCCAGCGTCCAGTTGGTCGCACTATCTCCGGGCGCATCAATATCGTCTCGTTCCTGCACCAGCAGCCCGCCGCTGATCTGCTTGAACTCGTACGAACCTCGCGCCGGGGGCTGGACCTGAAGGACACGCAGGTTCTTCTTTGCGCGCAAAACCTCGAGGGCCCCCTCGTCGTATCCGGGGGCCAGCACAACCTCGGTAAAGATCGGGACGATCTGGCGGGCGAGCTCCACGCTCACCGGACGATTGACCGCGATGACGCCGCCGAATGCAGACACGGGGTCGCACGCGTGCGCGAGCCGATGTGCCTCGGCCACGTCCTCGCCGACGGCGATGCCGCACGGGTTCGCGTGCTTAATGATGGCAACGCACGGACGCTCATGATCGTAGGCGGCACGCAGAGCGGCGTCCCCATCCGTGTAGTTGTTGTAGCTCATCGCCTTGCCGTGGAGCTGGATCGCATTGGCAATACCCTGTGCCGCAGCCCCATCCTCGGGGTCCGATTCCTCGAAGCTCTCATCGATCTCGCGGTAGACGGCCGCGCCCTGGTGCGGGTTCTCCCCGTAACGCAACGACTCCACGCGCTCGAAGGCGTCCGCGACGACAACGGGCATCCCCGAGGCCACCCCATCCGTCTCGCCGGGCTCGTCCTCAACACAATCCTCCCCGCCATCTCGGTAGCCGAGCGAGGCGAGGAAAGCGGCGTCCGAGGCCTCCAGGTGTGCTTCGGCCGCATCGTCCAGGGTCTCGCGCACGTCCTCCAACTCAAGCTGGTCTGCCAGCCACCCGGCGATCGCGAGGTCGTAGGCGGCGGTGTGAGCGAATGCCTCGGCCGCGAGCCGACGACGCTGGGCGAGCGTGAAGCCCTCCCCCGCCACCGCCTCGGCGACATCGGCGTATCGACTCGGGGAGGTCACGACCGCGACCGAGGGGTGGTTCTTGGCGGCCGCGCGCACCATGGAAGGCCCACCGATGTCGATCTGCTCGACGCACGCATCGAAGGAGGCGCCCGAGGCAACGGTGTCCGCAAAGGGGTACAGGTTGCACACCACCAGGTCGAAGGGGGCGATTCCGAGGGAGGCGATCTGCTCACGGTGGCTGGCCTTGCGCTGGTCGGCAAGGATGCCGGCATGGACGAAGGGGTGCAGGGTCTTCACCCGCCCCTCGAGCACCTCGGGGAAGCCCGTGACGGCTTCCACGGGGGTGACGGGGATTCCGGCGGCGCTGATGCGTTCGGCCGTCGAGCCCGTGGACACAATCTCCACACCGGCAGCGCCGAGGGCACGCGCCAGGTCCTCCAGTCCCGTCTTGTCGTAGACAGAGATCAGGGCCCGCCTGATCGGGCGCAGGTCAATGGGTTCCAGGTTGTCGAGGGAAACGGACATGGTTCCTCCAGGTCGGGTCACCCGGGCGCCCAGGCGGGCGACGCCTCTCGGGAAGGTCGGCCGCTCCCCGGTGGTCATCCACCCTCGCCAGTCGCGGCCCCTTCAGCTTAGTCGATGTGTTGTTCCTGCGCGGGTTGCGCCCACGGTTCGTTCGCCTCGTGCGCGTCGCTGCCCCCTCCGCGCCGCTCGCCGGCGGCTCCGTCCCCGCCCTCGTCGCTGCCGCCGCTGGCCGAGGCCGCGGACTCCTCGGACACGTCGGCCTCGCTGGCGCGTCGGCCTGCTGCCTCGCCGCGCCGACGCACGCGTCCCGTCCCCTCCCCGATGAGCGCCAGCGTCGTGGGGTGGGTTGCCAGGGAGACAAGCACGGCGGGCAGCGCGATCTCGAGGACGAGGGCGAGCGTCACCCAGCCGACGCGCGGCCCCATCGTCGAGAGGCGAACGGCCCCCAGGCTCATGGTCGCGCTCCACATCCACAGCGCTACCACCGCCGCGAACACTCCCGTCGCGAGGAGACCCTGGGCGCTCTGGTGCAGGAGGTGTTCGCGCCGAAAACGCCAGGCGCACACGGCTCCCACGGCCAGGCCAAGCAAGATCGGAAGGAGGATCAACCACATGCCGGGGGCGGACTCGGGGATCGCGCCGAGCAGCGGGATCGGGGGGATGGGACCCTGGTCGGCGGCCGACGGAGAGTGCAACGCGTCGGTGGCCGTCAGGAAACCCGCTCCCGACCACCATGCTGCCGCCCACGCCACCACCGAGGGGGCGAAGAGCAACTGCACGCCGACGATGAAGGTCGAGTCGGCCGCCGAAGAGGCTCCCAGAAGCTCGTGAATTCCGCTCACGCGGGTCCAGGAGAGCGAGAGGGCCACGATCGACGCGACCGACGCGGCGAGGGCGAGCGCCACGACGAGCAGCCCGCCCATCTTGAATCCACCCGAAATCCAGTGCTGCATGGCGGGCGCGCCATCGTCGCGCGAGTAGCCCGACGCGACAAACCACACCGAGCCGACGAGGGGAATGATGATCGCACCGAGGGTTCCCGTCCACCAGTGCGAGTGCTGGCCCGAGGCGCCCACGAGGAGCCAGGAGGTGAGCAGGAAACCGGGCGCGGCGAACAGCGCCGAGGAGCGGGGGAATCCCGCGGTCGTGCGCAGCAGGACCCGCACGAGAACAACAAGCATGGCCCCCACCAGGGTCGGTATCGCCCGGTAGGAGACGCCCCCGACCACGGCGGTTCCGCCCACAACGGCCGACCACAGGTCACCCCCCAGGCCGAGCGCATCGCGCGGGGTTGTATCGTTCATCCACGTGTTCGACCGGATCGACAGGTAGGCAACCATGGTGAGCACCGTGGTGATCGCCCACCCGGCGAAGGCTGCCTCGACTCCTGCGAGGACGCCGCGGGCCCAGCCGCGGGGGACGGCGACACGAACCGTCGCCCGATCGGGCACGTAGGTGGTCGTGGTTCTCCGGGGTCTGGCTTCATTCGTCATGCGCTCGCTCACTACCCCATAGTGTCAGAATCGGCCCGGGGTCGCGACGCTGCACGCCGACCCCGGGCCGAATAGTCGCGTCGTTACCGCGACAGGAGCTCGCGAGCGATCTGAGCAGTCTGGGAGGGGGTGCGTCCCACGCGAACACCCACGGCCTCGAGTGCCGCGGCCTTCGCGGACGCGGTACCGGAGGATCCGGACACGATGGCTCCCGCGTGCCCCATCGTCTTCCCCTCGGGAGCGGTGAATCCAGCGATGTAGGCCACGACCGGCTTCGACATGTTCTGGCTGATCCACTCGGCGGCACGTTCTTCGGCGTCGCCGCCGATCTCGCCGATCATGATGACGAGGTCCGTATCGGGGTCCTCTTCGAAGGCAGCCAGCGCGTCGATGTGGGTCGTACCGACCACCGGGTCCCCGCCGATGCCCAGGCACGTCGTGAAGCCAAAGTCACGCAGCTCGTACATCAGCTGGTAAGTCAGGGTGCCCGACTTGGAGACGAGGCCCAGGCGCCCCGGTCCCGTGATGTCGGCCGGGGTAATCCCCAGGTTTGCTTGCCCGGGCGAGATGATGCCGGGACAGTTCGGGCCGATCAGGCGCACGCCCGCCGCGAGCGCATGCTCAACGACGATCGTCGAGTCCTGAACGGGGATCCCCTCGGTAATGAGCACGATCGTCTCGATGCCCACATCGATGGCCTCCAGTGCCGCCGCCTTGGCGAAGGCGGGAGGAACAAAGATGACGGAGGCGTTCGCCCCCGTTGCCTCGCGGGCCTCGGCGACCGTGCCGTAGACGGGGACCTCGACCTGCCCGTCGGCCACTCGACCGGCGGCCGGACCGTATCCGACCACGTCAAAGGTGACGGTTGTTCCTGCCTTGCGTGGGTTCGTTCCGCCCACGACCGCGGTACCCGCGCTCAGCATGCGCTGGGTGTGCTTGCGGCCTTCGGCTCCGGTCATCCCCTGGACGATGACCCGGGTGTCAGAGTTGACGAAGATTGTCATGATGTGTCTCCTGCGGTTCTCGGGTCGTTACTTCGAGGGCGCCTGCGCGGCGAGCTGCGCCGCACGCCGGGCGGCACCGTCCATGGTCTCCTCCATGCGGACGAGGGGGTGACGGGCCTCGGCGAGGATCGCGCGGCCCTCCTCCACCCTGTTGCCGTCGAGGCGTACGACGAGGGGCTTGGTTGCCGTCTCCCCCAGTGCGTCGAGCGCGCCGATGATGCCTCGGGCAACCTGGTCGCAGGCCGTGATGCCACCGAAGACGTTGACAAACACGGAGCGCACCTGGTCGTCTCCGAGGATGATCTCCAGGCCACGGGCCATGACCTCGGCCGACGCGCCGCCCCCGATGTCCAGGAAATTCGCGGGCTTGAGCCCGCCGAACTCCTCGCCGGCCATGGCGACCACGTCGAGCGTCGACATGACCAGGCCTGCGCCGTTGCCGATCACCCCGACCTCCCCTTCGAGGCGCACGTAGTTCAGCCCGGCTTCCTTCGCGGCCGCCTCACGCGGGTCCTGCGCGGCCACGTCCACCAGCCCCGCGTGATCGGGGTGGCGGAAACGAGCGTTGTCGTCCAAGGTGACCTTGCCGTCCACCGCCCAGACGGAGCCGTCGGGACTCAGCACCAGGGGATTGACCTCCACCAGGGTGGCATCCTCATCGCGGTAGACCTCCCACAGGGTCTGCAGAACCGGGGCGATGGCGTCGCCGGTGGCTGGGTCGAACCCGGCTTCGTCCACGATGCGACGCGCGACGTCGGCGTCAATGCCGACGAGCGGATCCAGGGGAACGCGGGCCAGAGCCTCGGGCCGTTCCTTCGCGAGCGTTTCGATATCCATGCCTCCCTCGCGCGAACACATCGCCAGGTGGCGACGGTTCGAGCGGTCCAGCAGGATCGAGAAGTAGTATTCGGCGGCAATGTCCGCTCCGGAGGCAATCATGACGCGCGTGACGACGTGCCCCTTGATGTCGAGGCCGAGAATCTCCTGAGCCTTTTCGCCCGCTTCCTCGGCCGTGTGCGCGAGCTTCACGCCTCCGGCCTTGCCGCGTCCTCCGGTCTTGACCTGTGCCTTGACAACCAACAGGGTTGCACCGCCCTCCAGGAGTTCACGCGCTCCCTCGCGCGCCTCGTCGGGGGTCGACGCCAGCCGGTAGTCCAGCACGGGCACGCCGTGTTCCTTGAACATCTGCCTGGCCTGGTACTCGTAGAGATCCACCTTATTCCCTCCGTTGAACGTGGTGTGGTCAGCGCAGTAATTCTACCGTGCGACCGGCCCTGACGCCCCCGTTTCCGCATATTATCAACGCTTTCAGGCCCCTTGACCATCACGCGATGCGCCCTTGGCATTGCCAAGGTGTGACGACCCGACCTCGCGCCCTATCCAAAGCCGCTCCGGACGCGATCACCAACCAGCGGGGCGGCCGACCTCGCGCAACGCTCACCTGGGGCATGCCCCGACGACTCCCCGTGGGGGTTTTTCTACATCTTGACGCCTCTCGTGGCGTGTCACCGGCGTGTCGCCTCGAACATGTAGAAAAACCCCCAGTCGCACGCGAGCCGCAAGGCAGGTCCGCTACCCGGCGTGCGTTCGCGTTCACAATTTCGGCCGCACGCGGGCCGCTACGAGATCTTCTCCATCGGCGCCATGCGGACGAGAAGACGCTTGTCAGCCATGCCGAAGCGAATGCGCGCCACCGTGCGCGGCCCCTCCCCTTCGATCCCGGTGACGGTCCCCGCCCCCAATGTTGCGTGTCTGACGCGGTCCCCGACCTTCAGCGCCAGCACGGGCTTGTCCTGCGTCGCCTGGGCGGTGGGCGTGACGCCCATGCGCGTCACCTTGCGAACCCCTCCCGTCTGAACGGCCCCGCCGCCGCGCCCCGAACCGAAGGCACCCGAGTCGCGCTCGCCCCAGGGATCGCGCCCGTCACGCGCGGCGCCGTACGCTCCGCCGTAGGAACCGCCGTAGGAGGCGCGTGCGCGCTCACCCGAGGTGGCGGCCCGCCTGACGTCGAGCAGCTCGGCGGGAATGTCGTCAATGAAACGCGAGGGCGGCATCTCCTGCGGGGTCCCCCACGCGCTGCGAACGGCGGCGCGGGTCAGGTAGAGGCGCTCGCGAGCGCGCGTGATCGCCACATAGGCCAGCCGGCGCTCCTCCTCCAACTCGCTCTCGTCCGCGAGGCTACGCTGGTGCGGGAATGTGCCGTCCTCCATGCCTGTGACAAAGACGGTGGGGAACTCGAGCCCCTTGGCGGTGTGGACCGTCATGAGGGTCACCTGCCCGCCGCGTTCCCCTTCGGCGGGCACCTGGTCCGAGTCCGCCACGAGGGCCACGCGCTCCAGGAAGTCGGCCAGGCTCGCGCCCGGGGCCTCGGCCGCGAAGGCCCCCGCAACCGAGTGCAGCTCCGCCAGGTTCTCCACGCGAGAGGCATCCTGCGGGTCTTCGCTGCGGCGCAGCTGAGCCAGATAGCCCGTGCGATCGAGGACCTCCTCGAGGATGTCGGCTTGGGAGGCACCGCGAGCCTCGGCCGCGCGCAGCGCCTCGATGAGTCCCCAGAAGGCGGCCGCCGCCTTCGCCGCGCGCGGGGTGATCCCCGCAACCTCGGGGGCCGTCTCGGGCGCGCCCTCGGCAGAAGATGACGAGGCCGGGGCCGCAGCCACGCTCTCATCCGCGCCATCGCGAGCACCCGGGGTCTCCCCCGCCGCATCATCCGAGGAGACGGGGGCCGAGGAGCGCGCGGAGTCCTCGTCCGGGGAAGTGGGACGAGCAAGGGCCTCGACATCGATCCCCTCGCCCTCCCCCGCGGGGCATCCGGCGCGTTGCCACAGGTGACGCAGCGCCGCGCCGAAGGATATGCCGTAGCGGGCTGCGTGTTCGGCGATCGCCTCCTCGGCCTTCGCGCCGATGCCTCGCTTGGGAACATTGAGGATGCGGCGGGCCGCGACCGTGTCATCCGGGTTGGAGATGACCTGCAGGTAGGCCAGCGCATCCTTGATCTCGCGGCGCTCGTAGAAGCGCGTGCCGCCGACGACGCGGTACGGGATTCCCTGACGGACGAGGAGCTCTTCGAGGGCGCGCGACTGGGCGTTCGTGCGGTAGAATACCGCGATGTCTCCCCATTCGGCGCCCGCATCCGCCAGGCGGTCGATCTCAGCGACAACGAAACGCGCCTCGTCGTGCTCGGAGTCGGCCGCGTCCAGCGTGATGAGCGCTCCATCGCCGGAGGCGGTCCACAGGTTCTTCGCGCGTCTTCCGCTGTTGCGGGCGATGACAGCGTTGGCCGCCGACAAGATGTTCTGAGTCGACCGATAGTTCTGTTCCAGCAGGATCGTGCGCGCGCCCGAAAAATCGCGCTCGAACTCCTCGATGTTGCGGATCGTGGCGCCTCGGAAGGCGTAGATTGACTGGTCGGAGTCGCCCACGACCGTCAGCTCGGCGGGCGCAACCCCGTCCTTTCCGTCGCCCACCAGGGTGCGCACCAGCACGTACTGCGCGTGGTTCGTGTCCTGGTATTCGTCCACCAGGATGTGGCGGAAGCGCCGGTGGTAGTGCTCGGCGATCAGCGGGTTCTCACGCAGCAGATCGACGGTGCGCATGATCAGGTCGTCGAAGTCCAGCGCGTTGGAGGCTCGCATGCGTTTGTCGTACTCGACGTAGGCGTCGGCGACGATGCGCGACACTGGATCCTTCCCGGCGGTCTCGCCGTAGCGCGCGGGACCGATCAGCTCATTCTTAGCGTCCGAGATGCGCGCCGCCACCATCTTCGGCGTGAAACGCTTGATGTCCACGTCCATTGCCTTGAGGACCATCTGGATGAGGCGCTGGGAGTCCTGCGCGTCGTAGATCGTGAAAGAGGACGACAGGCCCGCAGCCTCGTGCTCGTAGCGCAGCAGGCGCACGCACGCCGAGTGGAATGTCGACACCCACATGCGTCGCGCGTCCCCGCCCACGAGCGCACCCGCCCGCTCGCGCATCTCCGCCGCCGCCTTGTTCGTGAATGTGATCGCCAGGATTTGCCCGGCCCGCGCTCGCCCGGTGGCCAGCAGGTAGGCGATGCGGTGGGTGAGCACGCGCGTTTTCCCCGATCCCGCCCCCGCGAGGATCAGCAGCGGCGCACCCGCGTGCGTGACCGCCTCGCGTTGGCGATCATTGAGGCCGCGCGTGAGCGATTCCGGATCCACGCCGGGACGCCCGGCGTCGCTCCGCCAGCTCGCGTCCACGCCCTGCGAAGGCTCCCACGCAGAGGGGCGCCCCGACGAGCCACCGGGGACGGCGATGTCGGGCCAGCCGCCTTCGACGTCGGCCCCCAGCGCGTCCTCCACGTCGAAGACGGGAGCCTGCGGCGGAACGTAATCGTCGTCGCGGCCTCCGTCCAAGCCAATCAGGTAACCAAAGTCGGGTAGAGAAGTCGCGTCACTCATCGCATCCAAGCCTAAACCGCCCCACCCGCGCCTGCGCGCCCCACCCCGGTGGCGCCAGCCACGCGCCGACGCCGCCTCAGGGGCCGAAGCCGGAAACGACGAGGCCGGGGCTGGCCTGCGCGTGAGAGAGCGGTCAGCCCCGGCCTGGTGCAGGGAGCTACTTCTTGCGGTACAGCGACTTGGTCGCGTACACCGGCTCCGTCGTCACCTGGATGCCCAGGGAGCGGAAGATGCCCTCGTCAACGGGGCCGAGGATGACGGACTCGTGCACGTCGCAGCCGCGCAGGGCGCCCAGCTGGTCGAGCGCCCGGCGCGCGTTGTCGTCACCGTTGGCGCTCACCGCCAGGGCGATAAGGACCTCGTCTGTGTGCAGGCGCGGGTTGCGAGAACCCAGGTCGTGGGTCTTGAGGCGCTGGATCGGCTCAATCGACTCGGGCGCGAGGAGCTGGACCTCGTCCGCAAGCCCCGCGAGCTTCTTCAAAGCGTTGAGAAGCATCGCGGAGGAGCACCCCAGCAGCGCGGAGGTCTTGCCCGTGACGATCTGGCCATCGGGCAGCTCAATGGCTGCGGCGGGCTCTCCCGTGGCCTCGGCCAGCTCCATGGCGGGGAGCACGACCGGGCGGTCCATGCGCCCCACGCCGACCTTGGCCATGAGGAGGGAGATGCGACCCGACTGAATAGGCTCGCTCATCTCCTTCTTCTCCGTCACGAGCGCCTTGTAGTAGCGGCGGATGATCTCCTGACGCGAGGCCTCCTTGCATGCCTCGTCGTCAACGATGCAGTGGCCCGCCATGTTCACGCCCATGTCGGTGGGACTCTTGTAGGGGGAGGCACCCAGGATCTTCTCGAACAGGCGGCTCAGCACGGGGAAGATCTCGACATCGCGGTTGTAGTTGACCGTCTTCACCCCGTAGGCCTCAAGGTGGAAGGGATCGATCATGTTGACGTCGTCCAGGTCCGCCGTGGCCGCCTCGTAGGCGATGTTCACCGGGTGGTCCAACCCGATGTTCCAGATCGGGAACGTCTCCCACTTCGCGTATCCGGACTCGATGCCGCGCTTGTGGTCGTGATAGAGCTGTGACAGGCAGGTCGCCATCTTGCCCGACCCCGGGCCGGGGGCCGTGACGACCACGAGGTTGCGGCTGGTCTGAACGTACTCGTTCGCGCCGTAGCCCGCGTCGGAGACGATGCGTTCCACGTCCGAGGGGTATCCGGGGATCGGGAAGTGACGGTAGACGCGGATGCCGAGCTTCTCGAAGCGCTCCTTGACCTCGGCGGCCGCCTTGTTGTCGTCTGTCCACTGAGTGATGACGACGGAGCCGACGTACAGGCCGCGCTCCCGGAACTCGTCAATCTGACGCAGGACCTCGTCGTCGTAGGTGGTGCCCACGTCGGCACGCACCTTGCGCCGGGCAAAATCCTTGGCGTTGACGGCGACGATGATCTCGACCTCGTCGGCCAGCTCGCGCAGCATGCGCACCTTGTTGTCGGGGGTGAAACCGGGCAGGACGCGCGAGGCGTGCATGTCGTCAATCAGCTTGCCGCCGAACTCCAGGTAGAGCTTCCCGCCGAACTCACTGCGCCGCTTGGCGATATGGCGAGACTGCATCTCGACGTAACGATCACTATCAAAACCGATGCTGTGCATGCATCCTCCGAGTTCGCGGCATCATAGGGGGCCACCCGCCGGGTGGTCGGGCGCTTACGCGCTCTCGGGGTTCCATTGTAGGCACACTGGCCGCCCCCCGCCCCTGGCGGGCACGCCGAGCAGGTCCGACCTCACACAATGTGACGCTGCATGGCCCAGCGGGTCAACTCGTTGCGGTTGGACAGCTGGAGCTTGCGCAGAACGGCGCTCACGTGGGTCTCGACCGTCTTGATCGAGATGAACAGGTCGTGAGCGACCTCCTTGTAGGTGTATCCGCGCGCGATGAGCCGCATGACCTCCTGCTCGCGGGCCGACAGGAGATCCAGCTCCGTGTCCGCCGCGGAGACCTCGCCCGTGCCGAAAGCGTCGAGGACGAAGCCCGCCAGGCGGGGGCTGAAGGCGGCGTCGCCCGCGGCGACGCGTCCGATGGCCTCCACGAGATCCGGCGTCGAGATCGACTTGGTGACATAGCCGCGGGCTCCGGCACGGATGACCTGGACCACGTCCTCCGCCGAGTCCGAGACGGACAGGGCCAGGAAGTTGAGCCCCTCGACGTCCCGGCACGAGCTCGCCACCTCCGCTCCGCCTCCGCCGTTGCCGCCGGGCAGGTGCACGTCCAGGAGGGCGACGTCGGGGCGCAGGGCGCGACACGCGGCGACGGCGCCTTCAACGTCGGAGGCGTCGCCGACGACCTCCAGGTCTGCCCCGGAGTTTTCCAGTTCGGCTCGCACCCCCGCGCGAACCATGGGGTGATCGTCGATGACAAGAATCCGGATAGTCACTGTGTCCTCCCGTTGGGCGCCGTTTCCTCCAGGATATCGGAACGGGGGACTCTCAGGGAAATTTCTGTGCCCCTCGCCCCGGAGCGAATCGACGCTTCGCCGCCAACGCGCCGCATGCGCCCCACGATCGAGTCGCGTACGCCGTGGCGGTCGTCGGCGATGAGTCCGGGATCGAAGCCCTCCCCGTGGTCTTTGACAAAGGCCTCGACGACGCGGCCCCGCACCTCGACGTACACGGAGACGGGAGGAGCACCGTGTCGGACGGCGTTCTGGGACGCCTCAGCCAGGGCCGCGACCAGGGCGAGTTCGGCGGGACCTGGCCTCATGTCACCGACGACGACCGCGCTGACGGGTACGCCGTAGCGGCTTTCAACGCCGACGACCGCCTCGGTGACAGCGGCCTCGAGGGAGTCGGCGGCCTGGGCGTGACCGGTGTAGAGCCAGGCGCGCAGCTCGCGTTCCTCGGTCAGGGCGATTGCGCGCACCCGCGCGGGATCCTCCGCGGAAGCCCGGATGAGCGTGAGGGTCTGCAGGACGGAGTCGTGCAGGTGGGCGGCGATGTCCGCGCGCTCCGACTCGCGCACGCGCTGCGCCTCCGATTCGGACAGTTCCTTCGTCGTGCGCAGCCACATGGGGACCAGCGCGAAAAGGATTCCGGCGACGAGGGCGGCACCGATGAGTCCACCGCGGAGCAGGATGATCGGAGGGTTGTCACGCGAGGCCACCATGACGACACCGAGGCTGAGCAGGCCGATCCCGCCGACGACCGCGCCGATGAAACGGATGGACCGCCACTTGCGCACCTGTCGGCTCTGGCTCCACACCAGGGCGATGCCAACGACGATCGAGACGATGGCCCCCAGGTCACGCCAATCGATCGTTCCAGAGGCGTTGAGGAGAATGAAGACGACGGCGGCGACCAGGAACGCGACACCGGTGGCGATCAGCCGGTTGCGTGACACCTGCGCTGCCCGTTCCTCGGACAGCCGGACGAGGCCGGGGCTGAGCGTGCCCGATCCGGTGGCCTCGGGAGAGTCCTCGGGGACAGTCACCCACAGCCACAGGTAGACGACGACTCCGACTCCGACAACCGACAGCAGCGCAATGAGGAATCGCAGGAGCAGGACGGGTGCCCCCAGGTGCACGGCCAGCCCCGAGCACACGCCGCCCATCCAGGGCGCGGGCATGTCCGGGCTAGACGAGGTGGCGCGCACGAGAGGGGGACGAGCAGGCGGCGCCGGGATGGGCGGCGTCCACCCAGGATGGGTGTAGTTCTCTGGTCTGCTCACCCCACCATTGTCGCATGTCACTGGGTTTGCCCGGGATACCCCGAGCGTAATCAGGGGGCGTTCAGGGGGTCCCCTACTATCGCCCACGATGGGAGCTTTGGTTGAGTAGTGGTATCGATCCGCAGACTGTGGATCCCATCGAGAGGAAGTACACCATGAGTTGGTCGAGCGGCCCTTCGGACCCGAACGGCACGCACCAGCAACCCCCGCGCAGCAACGGGTTCTTCGATTCCCTGAGAAACTCGGGCTGGTATCGGACGCAGCCGCGCGTCATCGGTGGCGTGTGCTCTGGAATCGCGGCCCGCACGGGCTGGGACCTGTCGCTCGTGCGCGTCCTGACCGTCCTGGCGGCGTTCTTCGCGCCCGTCGTCATCATCGTCTACGCACTGGCGTGGATGTTCCTGCCCGAGGCAGTCGATGGTCGCATCCACGCGGAAGAGACCTTCAACGGCAACTTCGATGTCGCCTTCGTCGGTGGAGTGGCCCTCGCCCTCGTCGGCCTGTTCTCGGTCATCCCCTCGGTCGGCGTATTCGGCTCCTTCGCGATCGGTTGGGGCGTGTTTACGACCCTCATCATCGCGGGGATTTGCATCGCCGCGATCGCCTCCAGCAACAACCAGAAATCGGGAGCACGCATGTCCACTCCGAACGGACCCCAGTACGGCACCCCCGGCCCCAACCGCGCGCCGGGAGCATCAGCCCGCTTCGCTCAGGGCGCCCCAGCTTATCACGCCGCAGGAGCACCGGGCGCGGGTCCGGCTCCACGTCAGGCAGACACGGCTTTCTCCTCCCGAGTAGCCCCCGGCGCTCCCCCGGCGGGCGCGGGCAGCCAGCGGGGCGGACACGGCCCGGCCTCGCCTCGTCCCCCCCGCGCCGGCTGGACGCCTCCCGCGAGCGGGCCCGCGCCCCGGGTCTGGAGTCCCCCGCCCGCGCCCACCCACCGGCCGCGCACGGTGTCCGGACGCGTCAGCCTGGCCATCACCGGCCTCATCCTCCTCGTGTTTGCCACCGTCTTCGCGGCGATGTACGCAACCACCGAGGGCTACGTGATTCCCCTGGTGAGCGGCACCGACGAAGCTACGACCTTCTCTCGCATCATCCTGATCGGCGGGGGCACGTGCCTGCTGATCGTCGGCCTTTCCCTGGCGGTCGCAGCCCTGCGAGATCGGGGAGCCGGCTGGCTCACGGCGCTGTCCATCATCGGCATGCTCTTCGCTGTGCCCACGGCTGCCCTCGGTACGGAGAACGTCCAGGGGCGCATCCAGCAGGCGGGACCCGCGATCGTGAATCCGACAGGAAATACGATGCTGGACTGGAAGGCTGACTCCGTGCAGGGCGGGAGCCCCACTGGCATGACGACCCTCGATCTGAGCGGAGCACCCGTGGGAACAACCAAGACGATCACCGTCAGCTGGCGCGCCTGGTCTCACCTGAACATCCTCGTGGCGGAGGGCCAGCCCGTACAGATCATCTGCCAGTCGGGAATCGACTCCGTTTCCACAAACATCCCAAACGACGGCTGGGCGGCTCCCCTCAAGAGCTGCTCAAGCGACACGAAGGTGACCTCCCCTTCGTGGGGCACTACCGGCCTCGGAGGCATCACCGTCCTGATCGACGACAACGCCAACCTGGAAACACTGCAGCTGACAATGGTGCCCGACACGTCGCACACCTGGAGTTCGGGCGCCGCCACGCCTTTCGCCACGCCAAGCCCCTCCCACTCACCTAGCCCGTCACCCTCCGCCACCCACTCCGACTCTCAGTCGGGCAACTGAGAAAGGAAAACGATCATGACGACCCCCAACGATGAGGCCATGCCCTCGCCCGACGTGGATGCGACCACGCCTCTTCCCTCCACTCCCGCCCCTCTCGTGGGGGCAGGGCAGGACACGACGAGGCAGATGCCCGTCTCGGATCCGCTCGCGATCTTCCGGGAGGCGCCGACCGCGCAGATGCCCACTGATCCCTTTCGCTCAGACGCTGACGCTGCGGGCGCGACGCGCGCGCAAGGCGAGGCGGATTCCGCGGCGCAGGCCTCTCCTCATGCCGATTCCGTAGGCGCTTCGCGCACGGCCTTCGATCCGGCTTCCACCGGCGAGACGTCCCCGGTGGGCGGGGACGAGGCGCCGACGTACGGGGACACCCGCGCGTCGGCAGGGGCCGACGGCTACGGCGCCGCCTCTGGTACTCAGCGGACGTGGAGCGCCCCGCGCGGCCCCGTCGACGTGCGCACGCTTCCCGAGGCACCCAGCAAGGGCGTGCGGGTCGGGGCCTTCGTGTGGGCGGCCCTGGTGTGCCTGACGGGATTCTTCCTGATCGCCGAGGCATTCATCCCCACGTTTAACCTGCCGATCCTCGGGATCACCGGGGTCGCAGCGCTCGGAATCGTCCTGATTCTTACCGCTCTCTTCTCGGGCCGCGGCAAGAATCAGGAACACAAGGCGCAGGCAAACGCCGGCGCGGCGGACTCGATCCGCCAGGGCTGAGGAGCCCTCTCGCCCCTCGGGGCATCTGAAAGCAGGGTGGGCCGGGAACCTGTTGGTTCCCGGCCCACCCTGCTTGGCGTTGCTCGCGGCTGACCTAGAGAAGGTCCAGCATGGCCGGAGCCACGAGCTTCATGACGTTCTCGCGGCCCTCCTTCGCGCTGGGCGCGTCCACCGCGAAGGCGGCCATCTGCTGGCAGGTGGCCAGGTCGTGCATGCGCAGGGCGGCTCGCACGGCATTGACCTTCGTCGGGGCCATCGACAGGGAGGCAACCCCCAGGCCCGTGAGGACCAGGGCAAGCAGCGGGTCGCCGCCGGCCTCGCCGCACACGCCGATGGGTTTTCCCGTCGCGCGCCCGCCGTTGCAGGCGCGACGAATCATCTCCAGGACAGCGGGCTGCCACGTGTCCAGGAGGCGCGCGAGGCTTCCGTCCAGTCGGTCGGCGGCCATCGTGTATTGCGTCAGATCGTTCGTTCCGATCGACGCGAAGTCGACGATCGACAAGAGCTGCTCCGCACGCAGGGCGGCGGCGGGCACCTCGATCATGATGCCGACCTTGGGCAGGCCCAGGCTCCGCGCCTTCGACGCAAACCACTGCGCTTCATCGGCCGTGGAGACCATGGGCGCCATGACCCACAGGTCCGCGCCGGTGGCCCGGTAGGCGGCCGCGAGCGCCTGCAGCTGCGTGTCGATCAGATCCTCACGCACCTGGCACAGGCGCAGGCCTCGACGCCCCAGCGCGGGGTTCTCCTCGGCGCCCAGATCCGCGAAGCTCAGCGGCTTATCAGCACCGGCGTCGAGCGTACGCACGACGACGCGACGCGTCCCGAAGGCCCGGAGAACCTTCGTGTACGTCTCGGTCTGTTCCTCCAGCGACGGCGCCTCGGCGCGCTCCAGGAAGAGGAACTCCGTGCGGAACAGCCCCGACCCCTCAAGATCGAAGGACGACGCGTTGAGGGCGTCGTCGACCGTGCCGATGTTGGCCAGCAGCTTGACGCGGTAGCCGTCGTAGGTGGCTCCCTCGCCGGTCGATCCCGCCAGGGCGAGAGCACGCCGACGCGACCGTTCCTTGAGCAGGGCAACCTCGTCGTCGGTGGGGGCGATGATCACCTCGCCGACGCCGCCGTCGATGGCGAGCATCGTCCCTTCCTCGACCTGAAGGATGCCCTCGGCCTTGACGATCGCGGGGATACCCAGCTGGGCCGCCAAGATCGCGGTGTGAGACGTGGGGCCACCGATTTCGGTGATGATTCCCAGCACCGTCTTGGGATCCAGCGTCGCGGTCTCGGCCGGCGCCAGGTCGCGAGCCACGAGGACGACCGGACCGTCGAAGGCGGGAACGCCGGGCTCGGGAAGGCCCCGCAGCTCACAGATGACGCGATCGCGCACGTCATACAGGTCGGTGGCGCGTTCGGCCATGTAGCCGCCGAGGCCGCGCAGCATCTGGGCGTAGTCCTCGACCGCGTCGTGGACCGCCTGGGTGAGCCCGAGGCCCTTCTTCAGCTTCTTGTCGATGGCCTTGGCCAGTCCGCGGTCACCTGCGAGCTGAGCGGTCGCCTTCAGGACAGCCTTTGTCTCCTCGGGGGCGCGCTCAACGCGCTTGCTCAGGCGCTCGGAAACGGCCGCAAGGGCGTCTCGGACGCGCGCCCCGTCGGCCGCCGCATCAACGCTGCCGGGTTCGGAGGCGTCAACGCCGGGGGCCGGCTGGACGATCGCGGCAGGGGCGGCAGCGGTCCCGGCGGACACGCCGATCCCGTGCAGGACAAGGTGCGTCGTCATCGCCTCACTCCTGGTCGAGGTCGCGGGACAGGAGCTCCACGAGGGAGTCGAGCACCGCGCCCGCGGAATCGTCCTCGGTGGACAGGGTGACAACGTCGCCGTGCTTGGCGCCCAGCGTCATGATCTCGAGGAGCGACGCGGCGTCCGCCTCCTCCCCGCCAAACGCGATGGTCACGTCAACGCCAGAGTCATCGACGGCCTCGGCGAGGACGGAAGCGGGACGCGCGTGGAGGCCAACGGAGGAACCAATAGCAACGGTGCGAGAAATCATGGTCATTCCTTTCGAATGCGGGTATGTCCATCGTGAGACACGAGTGCCCGTGACCCCCATCGTATGGTGTCTGTAGCGCGTTGGAAACCCAATACCGTTGACGCTCACATGGGATACATCACCTCAACAAATGACGAACAACCATGCGTCGGGTGACCCGCTTGTCCCCGCGGAGGCAAGCGGGCACCGGCGGCGATTCGGGGCCTCGCCGACCAGACGCGCGACCGACCCGATTGCCGCCGACTACAATGGTGCGGTACCGACGAAAGGAAAGCGCGCATGAGTTCCCGCGAACCCACGCTGGCCGATGTTGCGCGACTCGCCGGAGTGAGTCTGACAACCGTCTCGCGGGTCCTCAACAACCGCGGATACCTCTCGGAGAAGACGAAGCGGCGGGTCGCGGACGCGATCGAGACTCTGGGATACCGCCCGAACTCGCTGGCGCGCGCGCTGCACGGAATGCGCACCCAGACGGTGGGCCTCATCGTGCCGACGGTGTCGCTGCCGTTCTTCGGTGAGCTCGCCGTTGAGGTTGAGAACGCCCTGGCCGAGGCGGGCTATCGCATCCTCATCTGCAACTCGATGGGGCGGGCGGAGCGCGAGCGCGAGTACCTGTCCCTGCTGGTGGGCAACCGCGTGGACGGGATCATATCGGGCGCGCACAACGAGGGCCTGCAGGAGTACGACACTATCCGCATGCCGCTGGTGACGATCGACCGAGATCTCAGCCCCTCCATCCCGAACGTGCGGTGCGCGAACGAGGAGGCCGGGGCGGCGGCAACGCGGGCCCTGTTGGAGGCGGGTTCTCGTCATCCGGTGCTGCTCACCTCGCGCTCGGGGCCGCACAACCTGCGCGAGGCCGGCTATCGGGCGGAGGTGGAGGGGGCGGGACTGCACGCACGGGTCCTTACCGTTCCCTTCGATACCCCAACACCCCAGCGCTTCACGATGGTGCGCGACGCGCTGGACGAGGCCCACGCCCTCGAACCCGTTGACGGCGTTTTCGCCACCGATGACCTGGCGGGAGCCGAGGTCCTTGAATGGGCGTACACGCGAGACTTGTCGGTTCCCGGCGACTTGTCCGTCATCGGCTTCGACGGGACGGAAACGATGCGCCGTGCCCTCCCGCACCTGGCGACGATCCGTCAACCCATCGAGGAGATCGCGCGGGCAGCGGTGTCGATCCTGCTCGGACAGATCGATGGAACCCTTCCACGCATCCCCCGTGACGAGGCGGGGGCGGGGGTTGCCCGCACCGTGGAGTTTGCGGGAACGCTGCTGCGGGGGCGCTCGCTAGCCCCATGAGAGGCCTCGCGGCGAATCTTCCAACTATTGCCGCCGACCCGCAGTATTCCTTTCCCCCTGCGAGGGCCAGCGGCAACTCTCCGGCCTCCGCCGACCCGCAGTATTCCTTGCCCCCTGCGAGGGCCAGCGGCAACTCTCCGGCCTCCGCCGACCCGGGAACAGTCCAGACCCTGTGTGGGTGAGGCACAGACGCGTTCGCGGATAGGTTGTCCGCTTGCGGATAGATTATCGGCTTGCGGATAGGCTAGTAACCTATCCGCGTGTTCATAACCTATCCGCGTGATTGTTTCCTATCCGCGAGCGGGTATCAACAAACAAAACGCATGATCACCCACGGTGACCCGCTCGCCCAGGCGTCGGTGCTGTCACCCGCGGTGACCCGCTCGCCCGAGCGTGGGTGCTGTCACCCGCAGCGACCTGCTCACCCGAGCGTCGGTGCTGTCACCCGCGGTGACCCGCTCGCCCGAGCGCCGGCGCTGCCCACGAAGGGAAGAGGTGGAAACGTGCGCAATAGCTGGCGAACGCTCACTCCTCGGGGGCCCAGCTTCGATCACAGGTCAGGCCTGCACGAGGACAGAACAAGGCCGCCAGCTCACAAGGCGAGTGTGCGGTACAGGCACGACGCCCATACCGCACACTCGCTACTTCGGAGCGCCTCGGTCTTATGATTCCTTGGGCGTAACCTGCAGCAGCGCGTCGCCGCGGCGGACCTCACCACTCGCCACGGGGTCGACCGCTCCGAACTTCTTCTTATTCGTGACCACGACCGGAGTGATGGTCTCGTAGCCCGCGGCTCGGATCACGTCGAGGTCGACCTCGGCAAGCACGTCACCACGACGCACGACGTCTCCCTTGGACACGCGGGGCGTGAAGCCCTTGCCCTCAAGCTTGACCGTGTCCATTCCGACGTGGATGAGCACCTGCACCCCGGACGCGGCCTTGATGCCGTAGGCGTGCCCGGTCGGGAACGCAACCGTGACGGTGCCGTCGAAGGGGGCGACGACCAGGCCGTCGGCGGGTTCGATCCCGATGCCGGGGCCGAGCATTCCCTTGGCGAAGGACTCGTCCTTGACCTGTTCCAACGGGACGACGGTGCCCGCCAGGGGCGAGGTCACCGAGAGATCCGCTGCGGCCTCGTCGCTGAAGGAGGCGGCGGCGGAGGCCGGGGCGGGGGCGCCGACTGCACCCGCGGTCGCCGGGGCGGCCGTGACCGGGGCGGGGGCGCCGACTGCACCCGCGGGCGTCGAAGCGGCGGGAGCCGAGGAGCGACCCCCCATGTCGACCTTGCCTCGCGTGAGGGCATAGCCGAGGGTCGCCCCAAAGGACAGGACGAAGACCAGGACCTCGAGGGCCAGGTAGGCGGGGATCGACTTGGGAATGATCGACACGAAGCCGACGAATCCGGCGGCGCCGAGCGCCTGACCGCGCACGTTCAGCAGGGCGACGCCCGCGGAGCCGATGGCCGAGGCGCCCATGGCGATGAAGAAGGGCCAACGCAGGCGCAGGTTGACACCGAAGATCGCGGGTTCGGTGATGCCGAAGACAGCGGAAACGCCACCGGCTCCGGCCAGGCCCTTGAGCTTAGCATCGCGGGTCTTAAAGAAGACGGCCAGGGCCGCCGCGCCCTGCGCGACGTTCGCCATGGAGGCGATCGGGAAGATAAAGTCGCCGACGCCACCGTTGGCGGGCAGCAGCGGAATCTCGATCGCCGGGAAGGACTGGTGCAGGCCGGTGACGACGATCGCGCTGTAGAAGAAGCCGAAGATCAGGCCGCCGAAGAGGCCGAGCGACGTGTAGAGCCAGTTGATGCCGTAGGTCAGGTAGTTGGACAGCTCGCGGGTGACGGGACCGACGACCACGAATGCCAAGAAGCCGGTGATGAGCAGCGTGATGAGCGGGGTGAGCAGGAAGTCCGCCGTCCCTTTGAGGACCTTGTGCAGGCTCTTCTCGATGAGGCACATGATCCAGGTGACGACCAGGGTGGGGATGACCATCGCCTGGTATCCGACCTTCGTGACCTCCAGGCCGAACAGGTTCCACACCGAGGACTGGTCGGTGTAGGCCCAGTACTTGGCGGCAGCTGCCGCATCCGTCATCGAGTAGGCGGACAGGAGCGAGGGGGAGACCATGGCGGCACCCATGGCAGCACCCAGGTAGGTGTTTCCGCCGAATCGCTTCGCCGCGGAGAATCCGACGAGGACGGGAAGGGAGGCGAAGGCCGCGGAGGAGACCAGATTGATGAGCGCGTCGTAGTCACTCAGCCACGAGTACATCTGGACGACGGACTTCTCGCCGAAGAGCCCCTCAGCCGTGAGGACCGAGTGCAGGGCCATGAGGAGACCGCCGGCGATCAGGGCCGGGAGGATGGGGACGAAGATGTCGGCGATCATCTTGATGAAGCGGGAGAAGAGATTGCCTCCCGCTTCTGCTTCTTCCTTCGCCTCGTCCTTGGAGACCTCGCGCACGCCGTGGTCGGCGACCATGTGGGCGTACACCTGGTCAACGTCGCCGGGACCGACAATGATCTGGAACATGCCGCCGGCGGCGAACGTGCCCTTCAGGTCGTCATTGTCGTCGAGGGCCTGCTGGTTGATCTTGGATTCGTCCGCGATCACCAGGCGGAGCCGCGTCGCGCAGTGCGCTGCTGCACTGATGTTTGAGACTCCGCCGACCGCGTCGACGACCTCTCCTGCCACCTTGGCGTGATCCATTGCCGACCACATTCCTTTCTTGTGATCCCACGCGCGACGCCATTGTCACGCAGCGCGCTGGGCGGTGTGTAGCAATCGATTGACATGGTAGGTGCTGTTGCCTCGTTCACGCAAGGCTTGTCGCGCATCTTCTCAGATCAGAGGCTGAGAGTCCGCCCACACGAGCCCGCGAGCCACAGACCCGCACCGCCGCCGCGTCAGTCCGCGCAAGCGGAGCGCAGATTCGCCACGGACGCCCCGCCGACGAGCCTCACACCGACCCCCGCTCCGCGCAGGAACGTCCGGGTCGTGAACACGCGTGACCCGTCACCCAGGTAGATCTCCGTGATGGAGCGGTCGTGGACGACCTCAACGCGGTTGGCCTCCCCCGCCGTCAGGGAGACGACGCGGCGGCCACCGTGGGGGTAGCGCGTCCCCTGTCGATCGACGATGAGGCGTTGCTCCTCCAGGATGATCTCCAGCCCTGAGTCCTCGCCGATGCGCAGCGACAGCCGCTCCGCACCGTAGGCCGCATCGAAGGCCAGGCGCCACGAGCGAGAATCCACCAGCTGCGCGACTACCGCTCCGTCCTCGTCCGCGGGGGTCCCGCGCAGCTGCGCCGGGGCGAGCGGAAGGCCGGGGAGGTACGGACGGGCGAAGAGTCGGCCCGAGCGCAGGCTGAGGGCACGCGGCGCGGTGAAGCAGTGGACCCACCCGCCCGAAGCCATCGACGGCTGGTCGTCCTCGCCGGCGTTTCCCGCCCAGCCAAGGAGAATCGTCGGGGCGTCGGAGAGCGACGAGGAGGAACGAGCCATGATCTGGGGCGCGTAGAACTCCGTGCCGCGATCGACTTCCTCGAAGCTGCCGTCGGCTCCGCGAAACTCGGTGCCGACAAGCTCTCCGACGACGGCCACGCACGGGAAGACGTTCTCAAAGCCCTCACGCTCGGGGGCGATGCCCTGCGGACAGAAGATGAGGACGTCGCGGGAGCACCCGCTCTCCTCGTCTCTCAGGCGCACAAGGTTCGGGCATTCCCACATGTATCCGAAGCTATCGAATGCACCCGAGGCGTCGGGGAAGGTCATCTCCCCGACGCATTCCCACGCGCGCAAGTCGGTCGATCGGTAGAGCAGTGCGGCGCCGGTGAGGTTCTCACGCTGGACGCCGAGCAGCATCCGGTAGGAGCCGTCGGCGTCTCGCCACACCTGGGGGTCGCGGAAGTGAGCGGTGTAGCCGCGCGGCTGACGGCCGATGATCGGCGGCACGTGCTTGTCAAAGTGGACCATGTCGCGGGTCGTGACGACGCACTGGGTGGCCTCGCGCTCACCCGTCTCAGCGTCCTTGTAGTTGCCGGTGTACCACAGTTCCACGTGATCGCCGACCTCGATCGCGGTGCCCGAATAGGCGCCGTTGCGATCCTGTCGAGTGTCGGGAAGGATTGCCGGGGCGTGGTAGTCCCAATGGGTCAGATCCGTGGACGTGGCGTGCCCCCAGTAGACGAGCTTGCGCGGATGCTGGGGCGTGTACTGGAAGAACGCGTGGTAGGTGCCCCCCACCTCGATGAGCCCGTTGGGGTCGTTGAGTCGCCCCACGGGAGGGGCGACGTGGAAGAGGGGGTAGTCGGGGTCTTGGCGGGCGCGCGAGCCGGCCTCGGCTTCGAGGGCAGACGCGAGAAAGTCTTCGGCCATGCACCCAACTTAACATCGGGAGCATGCGGGGCGCGGGGCGGGACCCTGGCGTCCCACCCCGCGAACACTCCTCGGGCAAGCGAGGAGCCGTGCCGGTTGTCTACGCGCCGGTCACGTCGTCGGGGTGCGCGTTCGCGTAGCGCGCCAGCTCTTCGTCCACGATTGCCTCGTCGAGTTTGACGAAGACGGGGGTGGGCTTGGCGATCGGGGTGCCAGGCGTGATCGGGTGACGCTCCCAGGTCGGAACCTGCGTGTAGTCGCCCGTGATGATCGGGTAGGAGGAGCGACCATCGAAGTCCGAGGGCAACACCTGCGGGTCCAGCTCCGCCACCTCCTCGATGCGCGGCATGGGGGCGATCCTCCCCTCCCCGCCCATGACGCGGTCGACGTCGTTGGCCGCGTGGGGCAGGAACGGAGAGAGCATGAGATTCAGGTCCGCGACCACCTGGGCGAGGGTCCACAGGACGGTCGCGAGGCGCTCGCGCTGTTCGGGGGCCTTGAGCTTGAAAGGCTCGGTGTCGGTGACGTACTTGTTCGCCTCCCCAACGAGCCGCATCGCCTCCGACAGGGCGGCCTTCTGCCGGTGGTGGCGGATGAGGTCGCCAACCGTGGCGAATCCGGCCTCGACGGCGTCCAGGAGGGCGCGGTCGATCTCCTCCAGTTCGCCCGGGGTCGGGATCTGCCCAAACTTCTTAGCGATCATGGAGGCCGTGCGGTTGACCAGGTTCCCCCAGCCGGCGACCAGCTCGCCGTTGGTACGGCGAACGAACTCGGCCCACGTAAAGTCCGAGTCGGATGTTTCCGGGCCGGCGGCGCTGATGAAGTAGCGCAGCGCGTCGGCCTGGTAACGCTCCAGGAAGTCGCGCACGTAGATGACGATGCCGTGGGAGGAGGAGAACTTCTTTCCTTCCATGGTGAGGAACTCCGAGGAGACGACCTCTGTTGGCAGGTTGAGGACGCCCAGGTCACCAGGCTTTCCGCCCTTGGCTCCTTGGCCGTTGTATCCCAGCAGCTCGGCCGGCCAAATCTGGGAGTGGAAGACGATGTTGTCCTTGCCCATGAAGTAGTAGGACAGGGCTTCGGGATCGTTCCACCACCTGCGCCACGCCTCCGGGTCCCCGCTGCGGCGCGCCCACTCGATGGAGGCACTCAGGTAGCCGATGACAGCATCGAACCACACGTACAGACGCTTGGTGGGCTGGTCCTCCCAGCCGGGGACCGGGATGCCCCAGTCGATGTCGCGTGTCATCGCGCGCGGGCGGATGTCGCCCAGGAAGTTCTTGGAGAACTTGATGACGTTGGGGCGCCAGGTGCCGGACTTCTCGCGCTCGTCGAGCCAGTCCGACAGGGCCTGCGCCAGGGCAGGCAGGTCGAGGAAGTAGTGGGTGGACTCCACGAACTGCGGGGTCTCGCCGTTGATCCGCGAGTGCGGGTTGATAAGCTCGGTGGGGTCCATCTGGTTGCCACAGTTGTCGCACTGGTCGCCGCGCGCCCCCTCGGCCCCGCAGATCGGGCAGGTGCCCTCGATGTAGCGGTCGGGCAGGGTGCGGCCGGTCGAGGGGGAGATGGCAGCGCGGGTGACCTGCTCGATCATGTAGCCGTTGTCGCGCACGGTCGCGAACATGTCCTGGACGACACGGTAGTGGTTGCCGGCGGTCGTGCGGGTGAAGAGGTCGTAGGACAGCCCGAGGGCCACCAGATCCTCGACGATGAGCCGGTTGTTCTGGTCGGCCAGCTCGCGAGCGCTCACGCCGGCGGAGTCTGCTGCGACCAGGATCGGCGTGCCGTGCTCGTCGGTGCCGGACACCATGAGAACGTCGTGCCCGGCCATGCGCATGTACCGGGAGAAGACATCGGAGGGGACACCGAATCCCGCGACGTGGCCAATATGACGGGGGCCGTTGGCGTAGGGCCACGCGACGGCGGACAGAATACGACTCATAGCCCCTAAGAATACTGTGTACGCGCCCCAAAGGGGCAACCGACGTCATGGCTGTCCACTGTTCCAACGATCAAGGGCTGTGACCGAGGTGATATCCTGAGGAAAACACCGCTTCTTCCGGGAGACAACATGTCACGCGCGCTCATTATCGTCGATGTCCAGCCCACGTTCTGCGAGGGGGGTGCTCTTGCCGTCCAGGGCGGAAACGCCATCGCCGAGGCCGTGGCTCGATTCGTCGATGAGCACCGGGGCGACTACGCCCTGATCGCGACCACCCAGGACTGGCATATTGATCCGGGAACGCACTTCTCAGATTCCCCTGACTTCGTGGACACGTGGCCCCCGCATGGTGTGGCGGGCACGCCGGAGGCGGAGCTACACCCGGCGCTCGCGCGTGTCAACGCACAGGTGAGCGTGAAGAAGGGACAGTACGAGGCCGCCTACTCGGGTTTCGAGGGCACGACCGAGGATGGGAAGACGCTGGAGCAGGCGCTGCGCGATGCGGGCATCACGGACGTGGACGTCGTCGGCCTGGCAGAGTCGCACTGCGTGGCGAGCACGGCTATCGACGCTGCGCACGCGGGCTTTGCCACGCGAGTGCTGAGCGATCTGACGGTTCCGGTGAGCGAGGAGCTGGGGAAGGCTGCTCGGGAGAAGATGCGGACGGAGGGCGTGACGCTCGTCTGAGGCTCAGGTACGGCGCGATGGCGCCAGGCTTGTGACTCGCTTGCGCACTGCTGGGCAGACGGCACTTGTCGGGAGTACGTCATGAGCCTGTCCGGAACGCCATAAGCCCTCCGGATCGTCGTTTTCTCTTCAAGCATGTAGGACCCCGCGTGTTGCTGGCAGGGGCAGCGTGCGCTTTTCGCGCCGCGGGTCAGTTGGGGCTTTAGCCGGTGCGGCGCTGGCTACGGCGACACCGGCGCTCACGTGCAGACGCGCAGCAGCCCACCCGTTAGGGAGCAGAACACCCGTTAGGGAGCAGAACACCCGACAGGAAAGGGTGTACTGCATACCGATCGGGTGTAGCGCACGCTCCAACAAGGAAAACCACGCGGAAGTGGCCCCGCCGTCGCCCGCCAAGAACAAGCCCTCGGCAGCGCGAACGACCCCCAGTACACGCGCCCGCCATCCCCGACCCGCACGTTGCCCCACTGGACACCACCTCTTCGGGCCCACCGGACGCAGCGACACCAGCAGTAACAGCCCGGACCGACGTGCCCCGCGCGCGTACGGGTCGTGGTTGGGCGGACCGCCAGGCAGTCCCCACCGTCACACGTTCCGTACCCCTCCCCCGCCCCGCAGGCCCGCGCCCCGGCCTCGTCACTTCGCGGCGAGCGCCGCCTTGTAGAGCTCGTTCTTACGCGCGCCGGTCGCGGCGGCGACCTCGGCCGCAGCGTCCTTGAGGCGCATCCCCTCGGCGGCCAGCGCCAAAACGGCGCCGACGTGGTCTTCGGCGCGGGTGCCGCGCTCGTACCCGGCCACGACGATCGTGACTTCGCCAAGGACGTCCGCGGCTCCCGAGGCGAGCTCCCCGAGCGTTCCTCGGCGGACCTCCTCGTACTCCTTGGTGAGTTCTCGGCACACGGCGGCGCGGCGCTCGCCTCCAAAGACACGGGCCATGCGCGCCAAGGTCGACGCGGCCCGCCGGGGGGACTCGAAGAAGATGAGGGTGTGGGGGTCGGCCGCCAGGTCCTGCAGGTAGCGCGTCGCTTCACCGTCCTTGCGCGGCAGGAAGCCCTCGAAGGCGAAGCGGTCGGAGGGCAGGCCGGACAGGGCCAGGGCGACGAGCGGCGCGGAGGGGCCGGGCAGGACGGTCAGCGGGACGTCGGCTTCGATTGCCGCCCGGGCGAGGCGGAACCCGGGGTCGGAGACGGTGGGCATGCCCGCGTCGGAGACGAAGACGACCCGCGCTCCTGCCCCGGCCGCCTCGACGATGCCCGCGGACTTCTCGGCCTCGTTGTGGTCGTGCAGGGCGACAAGGCGGCCACCGAGCTTGATGCCCAGGCGCGAGGCCAGGGCGAGCGCGCGGCGCGTGTCCTCGGCGGCGACGATGTCCGCGCCTTCGAGAGCGCTCACGAGACGCGCCGAGGCGTCGCGCACGTCACCGATGGGGGTGGCGGCCAGCACGATGGAGCCGACCGGCTGGCGATAGGGACCCTGTCCGGGGGCGTCGCGGGGCGAGGCCGGGGCGGGTTCGGGCGCGGAGGGGGCGTCGAGCGTGGCAACCATGCGGGTATCGTCTCACCCTCGTCGGCTGCTCGCACGGCGCGAGCCGCCCAGGCGGGCGAGCCAGCCCGGTACGCGGGAGGCGAGGACGGCGCCCGCGCACAGCAGGGCGATCGTCCCTCCGGCGCTCAGACCGGCGGGCACGGCGATGGCCAGCCCCGCCAATCCGAGGAGTGCCCCCAGGAGCGGGGAGCCGACGAGGAAGGCCCGCGCGCTGGGAACGATGGGAGCCAGGGTGGCGGCGGGGGCGGCGACGAGGGCGATGGACAGGATGGTTCCGACTCCCGGGATGGCGACCGTGACAGCCGCGAGGATCATCGCCAGGATGATGCGCTCGTGGCGGGCGGCCAGACGCGCCGCCCCGGGGGCCGACGGATCGAAGCAGTGAGCGAGCAGGTGGCGAGCGCCGACACTCACAACCACGACGGTCGCTCCGAGGACTCCCCCCGCCCACGCGACGTCCGCGGGGGATACCGTCATGACCGATCCAGTGAGGAAGGAGCTGACGGCCAGGGGAAGGGGTTTGAACCAGGTGGCCAGGAAGTAGCCCGCCGCGAACCCGGCCGTGAGGACGATTCCGGCCGCCCCTTGGGAGGAGATGCCGGGGATCGTGGCCAGGGCACGCATGAGGGCCACCAGCGGAATGGTTCCGAGGAACGCCCCGATGTACAGGGCTGTGGACATGCCGGCGTGGCCGAGCCCCAGCGCCGATGCGATGACGACTCCGAGGACCGCGCCCGGGAATGTCCCGTGCGTGACGGATTCGGCGAAGAAGATCCGCCTGTCGAGGTAGGCGAAGGCTCCGACGAGGCCGCCGAGCGCGCCGATGAGCGCCACGTGAAGGGCGGGCAGGATAAGGAGGCTGGCGATCACGAGGCCTCCCCCACCGTCGTCAACCCCGACGCTCGCGTTTCACACCCTGTTTCACGCGCGTCGACCGCGTGCTCCCCCGTTTCACGCGCGGTCAAGGGCGCCTGAGAACCCGCCGAGGCCTCGTCGCGCCCCGTGCGAGCCTCGCGCAGCTGCCGGACGGCGCAGGCGAGGGCGAAGCAGGCAAGCACCCCGAGGGCGACGCACGCCTGCGGAGACAGGGGCCTGGGGGTTCGTAGCAACGCGACGCCGAAGCCCGCCCAGCCTCCGACCAGAGCGCTCAGCGCCGCGATGACGGCCATCGAGCGCGTCCCCGGGGCGAGCAGGCGCCCACACGCGCCGGGCACGATGAGGTAGCCGACGACGAGGAGAACGCCGACGGCCGTCGATGCCGCGACGACGATCGCTCCGATCGCGGCGTTGAAGACGATGTCGATCGCGAGGGTGGGGATACCTGCCACGCGCGCGGCCTCGCGATCGAAGGCGAGCGCCACCTGGGCTCGCCACGTCGCGACCAGGATCAGGGCGGCGACGATGAGCACGGCGGCGCTGACCCACATGCGCGAGGGCGTGATGTCGAGGAGACGTCCGAACATGAGGGATTCGAGTTGCCCCGACATGTCGCCGATCCTCAGGGAGATGACGATTCCCAGAGAGAAGAACGCGGTCAGGATGACGGCGGTGGTGGCCTCGGAGGATTTCGTTCGGCGCGAGGCGGCCGTGAGCGCCGCCGCGACGCATGCGGCGCACAGGGCACCCCCGGGGATGATGGCGTCGCGCCCGCCGACGGCCATGCCGACAACGATCCCGGGGAACACGCCGTGCACCATGGTTTCGGCGCTGAACTCGGCCCTGCGCAGGTTGACCAGGGTTGATGCGGGACCGACGGCGAGGGCGAGGAGGCCGAGGACAACGATCGGGCGGAGCAGGTATGGGGCGATCATGACAGAGCCGCGATCGCTTCGTCTGCTCCGGAGCCGTAGGCGGCTGCCAGGACCGATGGTTCTAGGGCCTGTGCGACGGGGCCGAGGGCGACCTGGCGCGACGCGAGGACGCAGGCGTGAGAGCACACGTCGCGTGCGAGGGACAGGTCGTGGGTGGAGACGATGACACCGATGCCGCCCGCGGTGAGCTCGGCGATGAGTCGGGTGATGATGTCCCGGCTGGGTGCGTCGAGGCCGTTGAAGGGTTCGTCCATCATGACCAGCTGGGGCCGGGCCACGAGGGCGCGCGCGACGAGGACGCGTTGGCGCTGGCCGCCACTGAGGGTACCAAAGCGCTGGGAGGCCTTGCTCGAAAGGTTCACGCGATCAAGGGCGTCGGCGACGCGCGCCCGCTTGTCGGCGCCGATGCGCCTCCCCCACCCCGCCTCGGCGATGAGTCCCATCGTGACCACTTCGGCGGCGCTGACGGGAAACGTCAGGTCCAGGTCGGCGCTCTGGGGCACGAGTCCGATACGTCGAGCGCCGACGTCCACGCAGCCGGACAGGAGGGAGCAGCCGCCGACGATACCTCGCATGAGGGTTGTTTTTCCGCCGCCGTTCGGGCCGACAAGGGCGAGGGCCTGACCCTCGTCGACGTCGAGGGTCAGGCCGGTCAGCGCCGGGGTAGATCCGTACCCCAGCGTTGCGTGTCGGAAGGAAACGAGGTGGTTCATCACTTGCTCTGGAGTCGTTCGGGCAGCTGCGGGGCATTGCCTCCCCACGCGTCGGTGACGGCGCGCGTGTTGTGGATGATCGATCCCACGTAGGTGGCGCCCTCGCTTCCGTCGGGACCCAGGGAGTCGCCGTAGAGGGCGTCGTCACCGACGATGGGGGTGACTCCGGCGGCCCGGGCGATGGCCTCGATGGACTTGGAATTGTTGGAGTTCTCGGCGAAGAGGGCGACGGCACCCGACTCTTGGACGGCTTTGACGGCGCTCGCGATGTGTTCCGCGGTGGCGTCCTGCTGGTCGTTGAAGTCGGATAGGGCGGCCCCGATGAAGCGGATCCCGTAGTCGGCGGAGAAGTATCCGAATGCGTCGTGGGAGGTGAACAGGACGCGCTGGGAGGATGGCACGGTCTCGATGGCGTTTGCAACCCACGCGTCGAGGGCGTCGAGGTCCGCCAGGTAGGAGTCGGTGGCCGCCTTGATGGAGGAGGCCGCATCGGGGGCGGCGGCGGCGAGGCCTGCGCCGAGGTTGCTCACCTGGATGCGCGCCCGCTTGGGGGAGGTCCACACGTGCGGGTCGAAGCGAAACTCGGGTTCTTCGTCGGGGCTCTCGGGCGGGAACGGCCAGGGAGCCACCTCGACGCGCTCGTTGCCACGGTCGATCGTGTAGGGGAGGTCGCCATCGCCGCCGTTCGGGTTGTCGATGTCGGAGGCGCCGAGGACGCCGGAGGTGACGACCATACGCCCGTGGAAGCCGGAGGAGGCGACGGCATCGTCGAGGAAGTGTTCGAGGTCGACTCCGGAGACTGCCATGACGTCGGCCTGGGCGAGGGCACCGGCCTGCTGCGGCGTCATCTCGTGTTCGTGCGCGGAGGCGTTGGGGGCGAGCAGGCAGGTCAGGCTCATCGTCAGGGCCGCATCGCTCGCGTCGGCACCCGCGTGGCTCGTCTTCCCCGATGCGTCGGTCTTGTCCAGGGAGATGTCGCTGGCGGCTGCGGCGATCTGGGTGACGTAGTCGCAGATTTGGGTGGTCGTGGCCACGACCTTGAGGCCGTGGGCAGAGGAAGCCGGGGCGCACGCTCCGAGGGGGAGGAGCGCGAGGCCAAGGACGGCGGCGGGCACGCCGCGGCGGGAGAAGGGGATCACCGTGACTCCTAAGAATATTTCGGGTACACGAAAATTATAGGGTAATCGAGAACAGTTCTCAACACGATGGTGCTGCACATACGACCACGGCCCACGGGCAGGTTTGCGAGCAATGCTTCGCGGCGCGTCCCGGCCGCTACACTCGCTCATGATGGATACAGCGAACGAACACGATAGTCACGCGGATCTCACCCCCAATGCCTTTCCGCGGGCCGACCGAGCGAACGAGAGGCTGTCGACCGGCGCGTCGGGTGCCGAGGTAGCATCGACGCCCCCTCCCGCGGCCGCGTCGCGGCGAAGCGCCGCTTGGCTTACGACGCCGGGGGCAGGATGGGTCGCGACAGCACTTGCGACCCTGGTCGCCGCGGCCATTCGCCTTCCCGGCCTCGACAACGTCCGTACCCTGATCTTCGATGAGACCTATTACGTCAAGGACGCCTGGTCTCTCCTCACCCTCGGGTACGAGGGCACCTGGCCCAAGGAGTACGACGCCTCCTTTGTCGCGGGAGACGTGTCGGGCCTATCGCCTGTGGGCGGGTACCCGGTACACCCGCCCACAGGCAAGTGGCTCATCGCCCTGGGCATGAAGTTCTTCGGGCAGGCGGATCCTGTCGGGTGGCGCATCACGGCAGCGATCTGTGGGATCGTGACCGTGTTTCTCCTGTGTCGCCTCGCCCAGAACCTCTTTCGCTCCCCCGCGCTGACCCTTCTTGCCGGCGTTTTCCTCGCCACCGACGGCATGGCGATTGTCATGAGCCGGACCGCGATCCTGGATGGCTTTCTCGCGATGTTTGCGCTGGCCGCCTTCCTCTGCGTTGTCAAGGATCAGCAGAGCGCGCGCCGGGCGCTGGTCGGCAAGCTGGCGAACTGGGATGGACTGGGAGCGCCGCGTTCGGGACTGGCCGACCTGCGCTCCTACATGTCGCGGCGAGAGAAACGAGTCTTCGTCGTCGGCCCCAATGCGGGAAACCGTCCGTGGCTGGTTGCGGCCGGCGTTCTCGCCGGCCTCGCCTGCTCGGTCAAGTGGTCGGGGATCTATGTGCTGGCAACGCTTGGGCTCTTCGTGGCGTTCCGGGAGGTCACCTGTCGGTGGCGCGCCGGCCACCCGTCTCCCGTGCGCGGCGCCCTGCTTGCCGACGTCTGGTGGGCCTTCGTTCTCATGGTTCCCACGGCCCTTTTGACGTATGTTGCGTCATGGTTTGGCTGGTTCGCTCACCCCGCCGCCCACGGGCACGGACGCTCGGGCATTGGTGGCTTCGGAGGCGCGCTGGCGGACCTGTGGCTGTACCACAAGGAGATGTGGACCTTCCACAACAATCTCGAGACGCCGCACACCTACCAGTCGAATCCCTTCACGTGGCTCGTGCAGCTTCGCGCTACGTCATTCCATTGGGCGACCGGTGAGGAGATCACGGGGTGTCGGTCGGGCGTGTGCGCGACCGACGTCGTCGCGCTCGGTAATCCACTCCTGTGGTGGGTCGGCATCGGAGCCCTCCTCCTCGTCGTGTGGACAACCTGCTACTACCGTTCCTGGCGCACTGGGACGATCATGCTGGGCTACGTTGCCCTGTACTTGCCCTGGCTCGCCTATGCGCACCGGACGATCTTCACGTTCTACACGGTCGTCTTTGCACCGTTCGTGGCGCTGGCGGTCGCGTGGATGGTCGCGGTGATCGCGGGCGCGGTGCCCGCCGACGGTCGCGTGGCACAGGCGCCGCTCCCCCTTCGCACTCGCGTGCCCGGGTGGGCCCTGGCAACGATCGTCACGCTCGCGATCATCGCCTGCGCGCTGTACTTCCTGCCGCTGTGGCGAGCGGACGTGGTCGACTACGAGTTCTGGCGCGCACATATGTGGCTACGCACCTGGATCTAGGGGCCGCAGCCGAGTGCAACGCGGCAGATAGAAGGATGGTTCCGACACTGACGTGTCGGAACCATCCTTGTGCGAGCGTCCCACTCACAGCCGGCTAGCCGGCGATCCGTTCCCCAGGGCGCCCGCTGGCCTACTCAGGCAAGGGCGTCGAGGAGCGCGCGAAGCTGAGCGTCGACCTGCTCGGAGGGAGTGAACGTTCCTTCGGGGAACTCGGAGCCGAGGTTGATGGCGACGTCCTCCTGAGCGACCGCGGCGCCCATCCCGGACAGGATCTGGCGCAGGTGCGCGCGGGCTGCGACGGCGTCGTGCCACGAGTAGCCGACGATCCCGACGGGCTTGTCCTTGAGCGTCGACGGTGGCAGGTAGTCAATCGCGTTCTTCAGCCCGCCGGGGACAGACTGGTTGTACTCCGGCGTGACGAAGATGAGTCCGTCGCGGGCCTCCAGGGTCTCGCGCAGACGAACGCCCTCGGGCTGTGTCGGGACAACCATCGACGGCGGCTCCTCGGCAAAGATCGGCAGGTCGAACTCCTTGAGATCGACGACTGCGGCGTCCAAGCCGACCGCCTGCGCGCGCGCCTGAATCCAGTTCGCGACCTGCTCGCCCCAGCGTCCGGGACGAACCGAGCCGAGAACGATAGCAATAGACGTCATGATGTTTCCTTTCGAGCGTTCATTGAAACATCAACTATCTTAGTATGGACCGCCCGGTCAATCAATCGCGACGCGCTATACTCTCTGCCACAGCGCGCCGCTCGCATCGGCGCGCCGGGCGGACTTGCCCGCATCGACGCATGTGGGCGGACCGGGGCGCCCCTCTCGTGTGGGGGTGTCCCGGTCCGCTTGTTTGGTGTGTTGTGGCGGTGTCCTACTCTCCCACAACCTGTCGGTTGCAGTACCATTGGCGCTGCCGGGCTTAGCTTCCAGGTTCGGAATGGTGCTGGGCGTTTCCCCGGTGCTGTGACCACCACAAGTTTTGTTGTTCAACCGCCCCCCTGGGGTTTGCGTTGTTGCGCGTCCCGCGTTCTTTCGGGGGGTGTGGGTTGATCGTGGTTTGTATAGTGGTTGCGGCTTTTGCTGCACGGCCCGCCCCCTTGTGGGGGGGGTGCGTGTTGTTGTTTAGTGTTGGCCCATTAGTACCAGTCGGCTCTCGAGCACCTCGCGGTGCTTCCACCTCTGGCCTATCAACCCGCTCGTCTGGCGGGGGCCTCTCACCCCACGGTGGGGGCGTGGAAACCTCATCTTGGAGCAGGCTTCCCGCTTAGATGCTTTCAGCGGTTATCCCTTCCGAACGTAGCTAACCAGCCATGCACCTGGCGGTACAACTGGCACACCAGAGGTTCGTCCATCCCGGTCCTCTCGTACTAGGGACGGCCCTCGTCAAGTTTCCTGCGCGCACAGAGGATAGGGACCGAACTGTCTCACGACGTTCTGAACCCAGCTCGCGTACCGCTTTAATGGGCGAACAGCCCAACCCTTGGGACCAACTCCAGCCCCAGGATGCGACGAGCCGACATCGAGGTGCCAAACCATGCCGTCGATATGGACTCTTGGGCAAGATCAGCCTGTTATCCCCGGGGTACCTTTTATCCGTTGAGCGACCACGCACCCACGTGCCATGGCCGGATCACTAGTTCCTGCTTTCGCACCTGCTCGACCCGTCGGTCTCACAGTCAAGCTCCCTTGTACACTTGCACTCGCCACCTGATTACCAACCAGGCTGAGGGAACCTTTGAGCGCCTCCGTTACATTTTAGGAGGCAACCGCCCCAGTTAAACTACCCACCAGGCACTGTCCCCAACCCGGATCACGGGCCAAGGTTGAGGTGACCGCTTGAACCAGAATGGTATTTCAACGACGACTCCACCACCGCTGGCGCGGCAGCTTCACAGTCTCCCACCTATCCTACACAAGTCCAAGCGAACACCAATACCAAGCTATAGTAAAGGTCCCGGGGTCTTTCCGTCCTTCTGCGCGAAACGAGCATCTTTACTCGTACTGCAATTTCACCGAGTTCATGGTTGAGACAGCGGAGAAGTCGTTACGCCATTCGTGCAGGTCGGAACTTACCCGACAAGGAATTTCGCTACCTTAGGATGGTTATAGTTACCACCGCCGTTTACTGGGGCTTAAATTCACCGCTTCACACCCCAGGGGGGTGTTAACAGTTCCTCTTAACCTTCCAGCACCGGGCAGGCGTCAGTGCGTATACATCGCCTTACGGCTTCGCACGCACCTGTGTTTTTGATAAACAGTCGCTTCTCCCTATTCTCTGCGACCCCACAACCCCACCCCCACGCGCGGCGGAGGGAAGTCACGGGGTCCTCCTTATCCCGAAGTTACGGAGGAATTTTGCCGAGTTCCTTAACCATGATTCACTCGAACGCCTCGGTATACTCTACCTGACCACCTGAGTCGGTTTAGGGTACGGGCGCGTCATGCCCTCACGTCGAGGCTTTTCTCGGCAGCATAGGATCACCACAAGTCCACACACGCGTGTGTCCCTCATCAGTTCTCACCCACAATGTCCCCCGGATTTACCTGAGGGACGGGCCACAACCTTAAATACGCACAACCATCGGCGCACTGCAGCTACCTGTCTGCGTCACCCCTGTTAACACGCTTGCCTACCATCACCGGGACCCCAAGACCCACACACACCACCACCACCCGAAAGCGGAGGCGGGGCGCGGGCAGATTGGTTAGCACAATGACGTCAGCATGGACGGTCACAACGCGGTACCAGAATATCAACTGGTTGTCCATCGACTACGCCTGTCGGCCTCGCCTTAGGACCCGACTAACCCAGGGCGGATAAACCTAGCCCTGGAACCCTTAGTCAATCGGCGCTGCGGATTCTCACCGCAGAATCGTTACTCATGCCTGCATTCTCACTCCCACACAATCCACCAGAAGTCCCCTCCAGGCTTCACCTCGTGCAGGACGCTCCCCTACCCAACAACACACCAGCACTCCAGTTCCTGGCGCCAGCATCACATGTTGTTGCCACAGCTTCGGCGGTACGCTTGAGCCCCGCTACATTGTCGGCGCAGAACCACTTGACCAGTGAGCTATTACGCACTCTTTCAAGGATGGCTGCTTCTAAGCCAACCTCCTGGTTGTCACCGCGACTCCACATCCTTTCCCACTTAGCGCACGCTTAGGGGCCTTAGCTGATGATCTGGGCTGTTTCCCTCTCGACTACGAAGCTTATCCCCCGCAGTCTCACTGCCACGCTACACCTAATGGCATTCGGAGTTTGGCTGACGTCAGTAACCCATCGGGCCCATCGGCCATCCAGTAGCTCTACCTCCACCAGGGACCACGCAACGCTGCACCTAAATGCATTTCGGGGAGAACCAGCTATCACGGAGTTTGATTGGCCTTTCACCCCTACCCACAGTTCATCCCCCAGGTTTTCAACCCTGGTGGGTTCGGTCCTCCACACAGTCTTACCTCTGCTTCAACCTGACCATGGGTAGATCACCCCGCTTCGGGTCTAGAACACGCGACAAACGCCATCTTTCAGACTCGCTTTCGCTACGCATACCCCACACGGGTTAAGCACGCCACGTATCACTAACTCGCAGGCTCATTCTTCAAAAGGCACGCCATCACCCCACAAGGCTCTGACGGCTTACAGGCACACGGTTTCAGGTACTATTTCACTCCCCTCCCGGGGTACTTTTCACCATTCCCTCACGGTACTATGCACTATCGGTCATCAAGTAGTATTTAGGCTTACCAAGTGGTCTTGGCAGATTCACACGAGATTCCACGAGTCCCGCGCTACTCGGGCACCACATCCACGCCACACAACACAGGTCCGCTTACACGACTCTCACGCTCTCCGGTCAGCCATCCCAGACTGTTCAACTCCCAACACAATGCGACGCGACCCCCCGGCAGAAGGATCCAACATGGCCCCACAACACCAAACACGCAACGGCCGCCGCCTCTGACACGCATCTGGTTTAGCCTCCTCCGCTTTCGCTCGCCACTACTCACGGAATATCTTCTCCTACGGGTACTGAGATGTTTCACTTCCCCGCGTTCCCCCCACCACCCTATACACGTTCAGATGATGGTAACCCAGCACAACCCAGGTTAGGTTCCCCCATTCGGACACCCTCGGATAATAACGCTCGCTCGCCAGCTCCCCGAGGCATATCGCAGGCCGCAACGTCCTTCATCAGCTCTTGATGCCAAGGCATCCACCGAATGCCCAACAAAACTAAACAAAACACAAAAAACAGTACAGAACAAATATGCTCGCAACCACTATACAAATCACAAACAACCCACCACACACAACCCACGCCCAAAACCTCAGGCGGGTCATGCAGGCCAACCACCACAACAGGTGGACGCCAACACGGTGTTGAACGTGAACCCGACAGCGTGTCTGCTCGCGACAACTTCTATGCCCAACCCCAAAAAACGCACCCACACCCACCACCCACTAGCGGGCAGTGAACACATGCGAGCACAAGAAGAACAAACCCACACACCAACCACAAAAGGCCACCATGCACGCTTGCTCCCCACAAAAAGGGCTCCCTAGAAAGGAGGTGATCCAGCCGCACCTTCCGGTACGGCTACCTTGTTACGACTTCGTCCCAATCGCCAATCCCACCTTCGACCACTCCCCCCGCAAAAGCGGTTAGGCCATGGGCTTCGGGTGTTACCAACTTTCGTGACGTGACGGGCGGTGTGTACAAGGCCCGAGAACGTATTCACCGCAGCGTTGCTGATCTGCGATTACTAGCGACTCCACCTTCATGGGGTCGAGTTGCAGACCCCAATCCGAACTGAGACTGGCTTTAAGGGATTCGCTCCACCTCACAGTATCGCAACCCTCTGTACCAACCATTGTAGCATGCGTGAAGCCCAAGACATAAGGGGCATGATGATTTGACGTCATCCCCACCTTCCTCCGAGTTAACCCCGGCAGTCCCCCACGAGTCCCCACCATCACGTGCTGGCAACATAGGGCAAGGGTTGCGCTCGTTGCGGGACTTAACCCAACATCTCACGACACGAGCTGACGACAACCATGCACCACCTGCACACGACCAACTAAATGCCACCACATCTCTGCAGTGCCGCCGTGCATGTCAAGCCTTGGTAAGGTTCTTCGCGTTGCATCGAATTAATCCGCATGCTCCGCCGCTTGTGCGGGCCCCCGTCAATTCCTTTGAGTTTTAGCCTTGCGGCCGTACTCCCCAGGCGGGGCACTTAAAGCGTTAGCTACGGCGCAGAAACCACGGGTGGCCCCCACACCTAGTGCCCAACGTTTACAGCGTGGACTACCAGGGTATCTAATCCTGTTCGCTCCCCACGCTTTCGCTCCTCAGCGTCAGTAACGGCCCAGAGACCCGCCTTCGCCACCGGTGTTCTTCCTGATATCTGCGCATTCCACCGCTACACCAGGAGTTCCAGTCTCCCCTACCGCACTCAAGTCAGCCCGTACCCACCGCACGCCCCCAGTTAAGCCAGAGGATTTCACGGCAGACGCGACCAACCGCCTACAAGCCCTTTACGCCCAATAATTCCGGACAACGCTCGCGCCCTACGTATTACCGCGGCTGCTGGCACGTAGTTAGCCGGCGCTTCTTTACCCACTACCCTCACCACAACCATTGTTGCGGCTTGACCATGAGCGAAAGAGGTTCACAACCCGAAGGCCTCCATCCCTCACGCGGCGTCGCTGCATCAGGCTTGCGCCCATTGTGCAATATTCCCCACTGCTGCCTCCCGTAGGAGTCTGGGCCGTATCTCAGTCCCAATGTGACCGGTCACCCTCTCAGGCCGGCTACCCGTCAAAGCCTTGGTAGGCCATCACCCCACCAACAAGCTGATAGGCCGCGAGCCCATCCCCCACCAGAAAAACCCTTTCCACCAACCCCCATGCGAAGACCAGTGAATATCCAGTATTAGCACCCGTTTCCGGGCGTTATCCCAAAGAAGGGGGCAGGTTACTCACGTGTTACTCACCCGTTCGCCACTCATCCACCCAACAAAAGCTGAGCTTCAGCGTTCGACTTGCATGTGTTAAGCACGCCGCCAGCGTTCGTCCTGAGCCAGGATCAAACTCTCCGAACAAAAACACAAACGTTAAAGCCCAGAAAAACCAACCAAACAAAACCGCCTAGCCAGCAATCCCAACCAAAAACACTCAAAAACAAAAAACAGGCATAAAAAACAAACAAACACACTATCGAGTTCACAAACAACACCCACACGATCAAGCACACACGGATGTGCCGCATGCTTTCGAAAGGCGTTTCGCGCCATGTTTCCGCGATCCAAGCATCTCGCTTCGTTCGCTGCCGTTCGGCGCAACAAGAAAAATAATACGCAGGTTGCTCGACATCGTCAAATCGTGCGTACCGAACACCCCTTCACACACTTTTCCGCAGAATTTAGCCGAATCGAACGATGTTTGAGACCGAACCCCGCCCAGAATCGCGCAATTTCATGTCCCAGACCACATGGATTGAGCGAAAGTGTGCTCCAGCGCTCGCGATTGAAGCTCCGCATGCGCCACAGCACCAGCTCCAGCCAACCGCAAGCTGGCCTCATGACGGAAACCATCACATTTCTTAGCAGAGTTTTTACTCTCCGTTGACCCAAGCGCTATACTTGCCGCTATCAGTGCGGTTTTGCCGCATCCGACAATGCTAGGAAACACCATGAACGGCACCCTGCGTCCGGCCTTCGATCTCGCCGGCACCCTGGATACGATCTCGGGCTTCATGTACACGTACCTGCTCGTCGCCCTTCTCATTGGCGTCGGCCTGTACTTCTTCGTCCGCACGCGCGCGCTGCCTCTGCGGCTCTTCAAGGAAGCGATCCGCGTCGTGACCGAGCCTCCGCACGAGGAAGGCGAGGTTTCCTCGTTCCGCGCTCTGATGGTCTCCACGGCCTCGCGCGTGGGCGTCGGCAACATTGCCGGTGTGGCGACAGCGGTGACGCTCGGCGGCGCCGGCTCCGTGTTTTGGATGTGGGTCATCGCCACCCTCGGCGGCGCGTCCGCCTTCATCGAATCGACTCTCGCGCAGATCTACAAGAAGCAGGGGCCCCACCACTCCTACGGTGGCCCCGCCTACTACATTCAGACGGCCCTCAAGCAGAACTGGCTTGCCACGCTTTTCGCGTCGGTCCTCATTCTGACCTACATGGGCGGCTTCAACCTGCTCGCCTCCTTCAACGTCGCCGACGCTTTCACCCAGTACAGCTGGGCCAACGAGTGGACTCCCTGGATCATCGGTGCCATTCTCGCCGTTCTCATGGCCGCCTCCATCTTCGGTGGCACGCGCCGCCTGACCGACGTGACGGGCTTCCTGGTTCCGGTGATGGCGATCATTTACCTGGGCGTCGGCCTGATCGTGGTCGTGCTCAACTACCAGAACATCCCGGCTATGTTCTCTGCTATCTTCTCTAATGCTTTCGATTTCCCGGCGATCTTCGGCGCTTTCGCCGGATCGGCCATGATGTACGGCATCAAGCGTGGCCTCTACTCGAACGAGGCCGGTGTCGGTTCCGCTCCGAACGCCGCCGCGTCTGCCTCCGTCTCGCACCCAGCCAAGCAGGGCCTCGTCCAGATGCTCTCCGTCTTTATCGACACCATGGTGATCTGCACGCTCACCGCGTTCGTGGTGCTCTCCTCCGGGGTCGGTTCCGACGGTGGCGTGACGGGCGCTCCCCTCGTGAAGGATGCGATGGCAACGGTTCTCGGCCAGAGCGTCGCGCAGGTCTTCATCTCGGTCGCCCTGTTCCTCTTCGCGTTCACGACGCTGGTCGGCAACTTCTACTACGCCGAGGTCAACTTCCGCTTCCTCATGCGCAACAAGCACATGGAGCACTGGATGCTGTCGATCTTCCGCGCCGTCGCCGCGCTGCTCGTCTTCGCTGGCGCTCTCCTCAAGTTCGAGGTCGCGTGGAACCTTGGCGACATCCTGATGGGCCTCATGGCGCTCATCAACCTGCCGGTCATCGTCATTCTGGGCAACCAGGCCATCCGCTGCGCGAACGACTACTCCGCTCAGCGCAAGGCCGGCGTCGAGCCGCACTTCAAGGCCTCCTCGATCGGCCTGAACCCCGACGAGCTGGACTTCTGGAAGGACGACGCTCCCGTCGGCGCCGAGAAGACCAAGGCGTAAGGGGCCTCTCCCTTAACAACCAGCCCCGGCCTCGTCTGAATGAACGGACGAGGCCGGGGCTTCGTTATGCGCGACGGCGCGGCGGGCGGTTGCTACGCCGGCGCGTGAGCGAAGCGCGTTCGGATCTGCACTCCCCCGGTGTGCCCGCAGGCCGACAGGGCTCGAGCCACTGTGTCGGCAGCCCACCCGAGCATCTCAGGGCCCCCGTGCGGGGCGCGCAGAGCGGCAGCCACTCCGGCGCCTGAGGCCATGGAGGACTCCACGGCCAGCCCCATCTGCACACACGAGGCCAAGGCCTCGTCGAAGCCCGAGCAGGACAGGGGCTGCCTCGCGTAGCGTGCGCCCGCCTCCACGTAGATGAGTGGACCAGGGGCAACCAGGGACAAATCCAGCGCGCCGATTGGCAGGCTCCCGTCCTCCCACGGCATGTTCGCGGTGCAGCGCGCATACTCCGGCGGCAGGTCACACTCAAAGACGCACTCGTCGACGCGCACATCGGCGACGAGCTCGAGGGTGGCCACGGAAGCGATCACAGAGGCCACGAACGGGATACGTGCGCTCGTGTCCCCGAGCCACGTGTCGACGATGGCGTGGCACATCGCCGGGGTGGCGGCTGCCGCGGCAGACTCCCCTGCTACTCCGGATCCCCTCGCTCCATCTACTCCCGCACGACAAGACGGCGCCTCGAGGTCGCCGACGAAGAAATCGAAGGCGTAGAGCCCGTGATGGGCTTGATTATCGTCGTAGTCCGCGAACCCCAGCCTCGTACCAACGAGCACGGAGAGGAACGCGTCGTAGAGGCACTCCCTGTCCTGCTCAAAGAGGTCCGCCGCGTGCGGCGCGCGCGGGGACATCTGCCCGCACAGCCAGGCGTACAGCGCCACGTAGCGCTCCTGCGAGGCGTGATCGTTGACTGTCATGGGAACCTCCTCGTTCTACCCTGCAACGCTTGCACCTTCATTATCGCAGAAACGCGAAGGCCCCGGCCTCGTCCGAGTGTCAAACGAGGCCGGGGCGAAGGGCGAGGCGGAACGCTCAGCGGGTGGCGAGCAGCGCCTCCTCGGCCTCCTTGGTCCACAGGCCGGCGGCGTCGAGCTTCGCGGCGACGGTCGGCAGCTTCTCGGCGAGCTCAGACACGGGGGTCAGGCCCAGGTCGTGCATCATCGGGAAGACCATGATCTTGCCGCCAGAGGTACGGTCCATCACCGCGTTAATGGCGTCGCCGAAGCCCGCCATGCCGGTGATCGCCCACAGGGAGATCGTGGTGTCGATGATGCCAGCCTCGATCTTGCGCAGGACCGTGCGCATGTCGGAGACGTCCGAGCCGGAGGTGCCCAGCATGAAGATCCGGCGCTCGATGATGCCCTGCAGGTCGAAGTCGCCGAAGGTGCCGGCCGGGATTCCCGCGAAGGCGTTCAGGATGCCACCCTCGGCCAGCAGGTCGACGGCCTGGGAGACCAGCGCCGGAACGGGCACGAGGCACGTGGCGTAGGTGTAGCCGTACTCCAGGGGCGTCGAGGCCGTGTTGACGATGTCCAGCGGCACGCCGTTCTTCTGCGCGGTCGGGCCGACAACCTTCGTCAGGTTGGCCAGACGCTCGTCCGACAGGTCTGTGCCGACCACGCTGACGCCGGGAACACCCGAGGTGACGGCGCGCATCGTGTGCATGACGCCCATCGGGCCGGCGGCGCCGACGAAGACGCAACGGTCGTTCTCGCGCAGATCGCCGTTGGCGGGAATCCAGGCGTAGCCCTCGCGCGGGTCCGATCCGGTCGTGCCGCAGAAGCGGATGAAATCGTAGTGGACGCGGCCGATGTCCAGCGACACCTTGCGAGAAATGGTCTCACCGCCGAGGACGACACACATCGTGCCGCGGGTGCCGATGAGCAGAGCAGCCTTCTCGATGGCGTCGGCGTCCGCGCCGAAGAACACGACGTCGTCGAACTCACCCAGCGTCCCCTCGATGGCGTCGGCGGCAACACGCACGACCTCGGCGGGCTTGTGCTCGGCGGTCAGCGCGTCGATGTCGCCCTCGCCCACGACCAGCAGACGCCCACCGTCAGCAACGTGATCGCGCTCCGCCCACGCGTAGGAGCCCTCGACTGTCGCCCACGGCTCGATGAGGCCCACGGCGGCGGCCGACGGGCCCTCCGACACGTGGATCAGGAACTCTTCGCCGTCCGGAGACACGACGCAGCGCTCGTCGACGACGACGTACTCCTCGAGGGCGCCGTCGAAGTTGTAGCCGAAAGCGCCGTTCGACTTCGCGGTGCGCAGGTGCTTCCAGTCCGCCTGGACCAGCAGACGATCGCCGACCTTGAAGTGCGTGACCTCCTCGCCGACCTGCACGACGCGGACGACGGGCTCGTGGCCCGGCGTCACAGCCTCCTGGTTCGGGTGGTAGGACGGAATGTCCTTCAGGGCGTCCAGGTCAATGCCCGCCACCACGTCGGACTTGCGCGGGTGGCCATCGAACTGGTGGAGCAGCTTCGTATCAGAGAAGCAAATGCCGCAGGCCTCAACCTCGAGCATGATCTGCGTCGGGCCAACGGGATCAACGGGCTTCGCCGGGTTAACGACGAACTCCTCCTTGCCGACGATCTGAATCGCGTACTGGGTGGAGGGAATCTCGGTCATGACTGACTCCTTGACTGGGAAAACTACTGGACGTGGGATGACTGGGGACGAGGCCGGGGAGCCCGGGAGGAAACCACTGACGGTCCCCGGCCTCGCGAGTGATCAGGAGAGCATCACCTGGCCGCCCGTGACGGGCACGGCCTGGCCGGTCTCGTATTCCTGCTCGACGATGTAGAAGATCGCGCGCAGGACGTCGATGCCCTGGGCACC